>JAFUHF010000053.1 GCA_017468985.1 Bacteroidaceae bacterium | reverse complement strand
CGGCGTGAGCCATCTGTTCGTCGCTTACGGCCTTCGAGGTGATGTCCTTGAGTGTGTCGATCCAGCTGTAGCCCACTCCGTCGCTGAACTGTTCCTTCTGCCGCCACGCCACGCTTTCGGGAAGCATGTCTTGGAAGGCTTCGCGTACGATGCGCTTCTCAATGGTGTTTCCCGGACACATCTTGGCTTCGGGCTTGAGCCGCATGGCTACATCGAGAAACTCTTTGTCGAGGAAGGGCACTCTGCCTTCCACTCCCCAGGCCGACAGACTCTTGTTGGCACGCAGACAGTCGTAGAGGTGGAGCTTGGAGAGCTTCCGCACCGTTTCTTCATGGAAGGCTCGGCCGTTGGGAGCCTTGTGGAAGTATAGGTAACCGCCAAATACTTCGTCGGCTCCTTCGCCGCTCAGCACCATCTTGATGCCCATGCTCTTGATGACGCGCGCCAGCAGATACATGGGAGTAGAAGCCCTGACGGTGGTGACGTCGTAGGTCTCAATATAATAGATAACGTCGCGGATGGCATCCAACCCTTCCTGTATGGTGTAGTTGATTTCATGATGAACCGTGCCGATGTGACGGGCCACTTCTGCGGCTTTGCTCAGGTCGGGCGCGCCTTTCAAGCCCACGGCAAAAGAGTGCAGCTGCGGCCACCAGGCTCCCTGCTGGTCGCCCGACTCTACGCGACGAGCGGCATACTTCTGCGCAATGGCGGAAATCACGGAACTGTCTAATCCGCCGGAGAGCAGCACGCCGTAAGGCACATCGCACATCAGTTGGCGCTTCACGGTGGCCTCAAGCGCAATGCGAACGTCGCTCGGAGAAGCATCGTTGTCCTTTA
Organism: Bacteroidaceae bacterium; assembly: GCA_017468985.1. GTDB lineage: Bacteria > Bacteroidota > Bacteroidia > Bacteroidales > Bacteroidaceae > UBA6382. The sequence continues at coordinate 37,856 of JAFUHF010000053.1, read as the reverse complement.
CGGCATCATAGTCCACCCAGTCGCGCTTGTACCAGCGCACCATTCGTCCTTCGCTGCCCAAGTAGTAATGTCCTGGGAGGAAGGGCTCGTAGCTTTCGCATTGGCCTTCCAATGCTTTCAGTTCGCTGGCCACGTAGATGCTTCCGTCCGTTCCGTGACCTATATATAAAGGTATGACGCCTATGGGATCGCGCGCAATGAGGAAATCGTCACTGACTTCGTCATAAAGTGCGAATGCAAAGATTCCGCTCAGGTCTTCCAGCATGGCAATGCCTTTTTCACGATAGAGCGGAAGAATGACTTCGCAGTCCGAACCCGTCTGGAACTGATAACTTCCTTCATAGTGCTTGCGTAGTTCTTGGTGATTGTAAATTTCTCCGTTTACGGCCAATACCATACGTCCGTCGGGACTCAGCAGTGGTTGTCTTCCCGAGGTAGGATCGACGATGGATAAACGTTCATGAGCCAGTACGGCCTTTCTGCTTTGCCATAGTCCGCTCCAGTCTGGGCCTCTGTGACGCAATCGAGATGCCATTTTCAGAGCTTGTTCGCGCACTGCCTCAGCTGGGCCGGTGGCGTTGAATATACCTGCAATTCCACACATAGTGATGCTTCTTTTATAGATAGGATGATAAATGTGGATGCAAAATTAGTCATTATTCAAGTTTTTAGCAACAAGTTCTGTCAAAATGTTATATTTTGCCCGAAAATTCTTTCAAATTGTATTTCGTTGGCAATAATATTGATGCAAAATGTAAGAAATGGGTATGGATGACTGAAGTCATTCTGTTAAGAAAAGCAGGCTTTTTCTTGCTTCGTGCGTTGACTTATTTGTAACTTTGCACTTCGAAAAGGAGATAGTGGAGAGATTTGGGCTGATTGCAACCACGATAAAAAATGCTAAATAGGGCTTCAGTGACCCCACGGCATACCGTTAACTTGCTTTACCCGTTTCTCAGTTGGTGCGATTCCGTTTGTGCCATGTTCCATTGTTTCAGCGCTGCCTTTTTCAGCATAGTCTGAGGCTTGGCAGAATGGATAGTCCTTTAATAATAAATAGATATAGAATATGGGTTATTTGTTTACTTCAGAATCAGTTTCGGAAGGCCATCCCGACAAGGTAGCCGACCAAATATCAGACGCGGTTCTCGACAAGCTGCTGGCTTTCGACGAGGACTCGCATGTGGCATGCGAAACGCTGGTAACCACAGGCCAGGTGATTGTGGCAGGTGAAGTGAGTTCCGATGCCTACATAGACATCCCTCTTGTGGCTCGCGAAACCATCCGGCGCATTGGTTATACCAAATCAGAGTATGGATTTGATGCCGACAGTTGTGGTGTGCTCAATGCCGTTCATGAACAGAGTCAAGACATTGACCGTGGTGTGCGTCGCCAGACCGAAGAAGAGCAAGGAGCCGGCGATCAGGGTATGATGTTCGGTTATGCTACCAACGAGACGTCTAACTACATGCCTTTGCCCATTGACTTGGCTCAGCGCATTGTGAAAACGCTTTCTGTCATACGGAAAGAAGGCCGTCAGATGACCTATCTCCGTCCAGATGCCAAAAGTCAGGTGACCGTAGAGTATGATGACGATGGCTGTCCCGTTCACATTGATACCATCGTAGTTTCAACACAGCACGACGAATTCCTGTCGGCCTCAGACTTCGGAGGAGATCAGGACGCGGCCGACAAAGCCATGCAGCAGCAAATCAAAGCCGACGTAAAGCAGATATTGATACCACGTGTCATAGCTCAGGATCTGGATGATGCCGAAATTGCCCGGCTCTTTGATGAAAAGACGCGCTACCTCGTGAATCCTACAGGAAAGTTCGTGATAGGTGGACCTCATGGCGATACGGGACTCACGGGTCGCAAGATCATTGTTGACACTTATGGAGGCCGCGGTGCCCATGGCGGTGGCGCCTTTTCCGGTAAGGATCCGTCAAAGGTAGACCGTAGTGCCGCTTATGCTGCACGCCATATTGCCAAAAACATGGTGGCGGCCGGAGTGAGTGACGAAATGCTCGTGCAGCTGAGTTACGCCATTGGTGAAGCACAGCCCGTAAGCATCTTTGTTGACACCTACGGCAAAAGTCACGTTAAATGGAGCGATGCAGAAATTGCAGCGAAAATCAAGGACCTCTTCCCCCTTACGCCCAATGCGATTATCAAGAATCTGAAGCTGCGCAAGCCTATCTATGAAGAAACCGCCGCTTATGGCCATATGGGACGGCAGCCCGAAGTGGTGGTGAAGCATTTCACGAGTCGATACAACAATGGCGGAGCTGCCAATGGTCCCAGGACGCTGGACTTGGAAGTGGAACTCTTCACCTGGGAGAAGTTAGACAAGGTAGACGCTATCAAGCAAGCATTTGGCCTGTCATGAGGCGAAGATCTGTTTGTGTGTTTTGTGCCTCAAGCGAGCAGGCTGCCGAAATCTATAATGAGGCAGCGCGCGAATTGGTACGCCAATGTCTGCTTTGCAAGCTGTCGGTTGTTTATGGTGCTGGAGCAGTCGGAATCATGGGAATCGTAGCTGATGGCTACCTTCAAGCCTGTGGCGATATTGTGGGCGTCATCCCCGAATTCATGGTGCAGCGCGGATGGCATCATCGGAAACTGGAGCACTTGGAGATTACGCCTGACATGGGTAGCCGCAAGCAGAAGATGCGTGAACTGAGCGATGGCATCATCGTCCTCCCCGGTGGCTGCGGCACGCTCGAAGAACTTCTGGAATGCATCACCCAAAAGCAACTCGGCCTCTATAAAGGTCCCATCATCATACTCAATACGGCCGGATTCTACGATGCTCTGCTCCAGCAGTTGGAGGAATGCGTGGATCAGCGCATGATGAGGCCGGAACATACCCGTTTGTGGGCCGTGGCCCGAACGCCCGAGGAGGCCGTACGTCTGTTTATGGAGTTGCCCGATGAGCAGCAGCCTTTGGAGAAACGTGTATTGAAATAGTATGCAGCAAGACGACATCCTTTATTATAATTTCGATCTGAGCCAGATTCAGGTGGACGAAGAACCGGTATTCCATCGTCCAGTTACGCCATATCAGGCCATCAAGCTTCTGCCAAGCTCAGCCTCGGAGTCTGAAAAGGATGACATCGTGCAGAAATACTTCAGTCCCGTAAGGGTGGCTCCTTCGCAGCGTCCAGATACGCTCTATCTTCCATGGCTTCCTTCTTCTCGTCCCACTACTGTGCCCTCCTATCGCGACGGATATTTTAAGGGGAATCCTTATCTTCATCCAGAACAGAAAATCACGATCAACGGCATCCCTGGCGACCCCGTGCCCTATAGCTTGAGGTCCGACGAGTTTGTGACGTCCATCTTGTTGCTTAGTTTCTTCGTGGCAATGTATATCCTGACACAGTCAATGCATGTGCTCATCATGCAACTGAAGAATTTCTTCTATAACCGTGATCGTAACCAGATCTTTACCCTGAAGTCCGACAGCGAGATGAAGAATCAGTTCTACATCGTGCTTTTGGCCTGCTTTCTTATGACGCTGCTCTTCTTCAATTATACCCAGGAGCGGTTGACTTCGGTTTTCAACCAAGTGTCTCCTTATTTGCTCCTCGGACTGGACATGGGTATCTTCTTGCTGTTCTATTTGGGAAAGTATGCCTGTTCCATGATCTTCAATTGGACGTTCTTCTCAACTCAGCAGCGTTCGCAATGGATGAATGCCTACAATCTGATGGTCTTGGTGCAGGCCTTGTGCTTCATGCCCGTTGTGCTGCTTGTCGTGTATTTCGATTTGTCCATTACGGTTACTATTCCACTGGTTTTAGGCATCGTTTGTCTCACGGAGATATTGGTGATATTCAAGACAAAACAAATTTTTTTCGAATACAGCTTTGGCATTATCCACCTTTTTTTGTACTTTTGCACGCTCGAATTGGTACCCCTGCTTTTCTTGTGGAAAACGCTTGTGTCGGCCAACGAGTATATGATTGGATATATCTAAGATTTAGAAGATAGAAAATGGTAAAGAAAATCCTCGTTTCTCAGCCAGCTCCAACTTCGGAGAAGTCTCCCTATTTTGAAATAGAGAAGAAGTTTGATGTGAAAATTGATTTTCGGCCGTTAATCCACGTTGAACGACTAACTACGCGTGAATTTCGGGATCAAAGGGTTTCAATTCTCGACCACACTGCCATTGTATTCAATTCCCATCATGCCATTGATCACTTCTTTTCTCTTTGCAAGGACTTAAGGGTTAGTGTCCCTGAGGACATGAAGTATTTCTTCATTTCCGAGAAGGTGGCCCTCTATGTACAGAAGTACGTGCAGTACAGAAAGCGCAAAATCTTCTTTGGAAAGACCGGCCAATGGCAAGACTTGATTGACATCATGGCCAAGCACAAGAAGGAACGCTATTTTGTGCCCCAGAGCGACGTACACCACTTGGATGTAACCCAAATGCTCAACAATCGCAACCTCATCCATACAGAGGCGGTGATGTATCGCACGGTGAGCACCATGCTTGACAAGAAGAAAGGCTTCGATTATGACATGATCATCTTCTTCACTCCAAGCGGCGTGAAGTCTCTGACAGAAAACTTCCCTGACTTCCAGCAAGGCGACATTCGCTTTGGATGCTTTGGCGAGTCTACGGCAAAAGCCATTGAGGAGCGTGGCTTTCGCTTAGATCTCAAGGCTCCGTCGGCCGAGGCCCCTTCAATGACTGGAGCGCTGGAGCTCTATTTGGAGCGCATTAATAAGTAGCGCGCCTTGAGGCTCAGCTTAGTGCGAAGGGCGTAGGCCAGACAGGCTGTCGGTTCCTCCGTTTTTTTAGCAACGTTTCTTTAGAGGTTCGTCCCATGTCTTCCTTTGGTTTCCATAAATCTGAACGAATGGTTTCGCGAAAGACCATTGAGACATTGTTTGCCTCTCCCTTGCGTTCGCTCACCTCGTTTCCGTTTAGGGCAGTGTTCCGACAGGCCGAAGGAGAGGGCGAGAGGGTCGTGGTGTTGTTGAGCGTTTCTAAACGCCATTTTAAGCACGCCGTAGACCGCAACAGGGCGAAACGTCAGATGCGCGAAGCCTACCGCCAGGAAAAACATCTGCTTACCTCCACGCTCGAAGAACGTGGCGAACGGTTGAATGTGGCATTCATTTGGCTGTCAGACCAGCCAGTGGATTCTCGGCGCGTGAGAAGTTCCATGAGGTGGATCATCAAGCAGATCATAGCTCCTTCGTCATGATGAGGCAGTCCGTTTCCAACTTTATGCGGCAGATGCTGATACTCCCTATTCGCTTCTACCAGCGATTCATCTCTCCCTTTACGCCACCCACTTGCCGTTTCACCCCCACGTGCTCGCAATATGCCGCAGAGGCCATCATGAAGCATGGTCCAGTCAAGGGCCTTTGGCTGGCCTTGCGCCGCTTGCTGCGCTGCCATCCCTGGGGAGGCCATGGTTATGACCCCGTTCCCTGACTTCATGTCCATTCCCATGCTGCCACTTCACGACATGGATTGCCATACACACCATCTGCTGGCGCCTGCTGGCAGGGCCATTGTGAATGTACCCATGGAGTGGTTGCTCCATTCCGAGAAGTGCCGCTTCGTCCCGGGAGCCATCTATTCGGTCGGCATTCATCCGCTTTTCGAGGGCGATTGGGAACGGGCCTTTCTCGGACTTAATGCCCTGATGGAGTTGCCGCAGGTGCAGGCCATGGGCGAATGCGGCCTGGACCATCGTTGTCGCGCCACGCTGCCGCAGCAGGAAGCCTACTTCCGGCGCCAGATGCAGCTGGCCGCAAATCGTCAGTTTCCGCTCATCATCCATTGTGTGGGTTGCTGGGCTGAACTGCTCCGCTTGCATAAGGAATGTCCTTCCGCTGGCGTGCGCATCATTCACGGTTTTCGCGGAAAGCCACAGCTGGCGCAGCAACTTCTCAAGGCCGGCTTTCAGCTCAGCTTTGGTCCCAAGTTCAATGCTACGTCTCTCCTTGCCTGCCCTGAGACATTCCGTTATGCCGAAACCGACGATTCCGGCCTCTCCCTTGCTGAGGTGCAGGCCATTCATAGCGCAGCAGCGCTTTCTGTGCAGCATATTTAACATTTTTTATTCGTTATGGCTGTTTTCTCTTGTACGGATAAATACGTTACGTTTTTTTAATTTTTGGTGTCAGCTAAGAAATCAAGTCTTGTTTGTAAATGCTTGTTTTGTCGGACATCCTACGTTTGGGATGTGTAGCCATGTCATTTCAGGGTTAAAACCTCGAAAAACACTAAAGAATAATATGTTTTCATAGCCTCAACGCCAAATACGATGCACATTTTTTAGCGGTCGACCAAAATAAGAATCGTAAAGTGGGCTTGTCAAACCGTCAAATCCGTAAAAAGGGTGAAAGATATATTTAGCATATATCAATAAAAAACTTCGTGTTTTTGTTTTGCTTTTCTCTCGCTCAATCGTACTTTATTTGCTGCGCTCATGAATTTACTATGCTCGGAAAAGCAAAACAAAGTTTACTTTCCTTTGCTTTTCTCTCGCTTAATCGTAACTTTGCACCCGTAATAAAAATACAGATCAAATCATTCGATGAATTTTGTTGAAGAACTAAAATGGCGTGGCATGCTTGCCCAAATCATGCCAGGCACGGAAGAACTCCTGCAAAAGGAGATGGTAACCGCCTATTTAGGCACTGATCCTACGGCCGATTCTCTGCATATCGGTCACTTGTGCGGTATTATGATGTTGCGCCACTTGCAGCGGTGCGGCCATAAGCCCATTATTCTTGTGGGAGGTGCTACCGGCATGATTGGTGACCCTTCAGGGAAGAGTCAGGAGCGCAATCTGCTCGATGCTGACACGCTTTACCACAATCAAGAGTGCATCAAGCGGCAGGTGGCCAAGTTTCTTGACTTCGACACCGACGCACCCAACCGTGCCGAAATGGTCAACAACTATGACTGGATGAAAGATTTTACTTTCCTTGATTTTGCTCGCACCGTGGGTAAACATATCACGGTTAATTACATGATGGCCAAGGAAAGTGTTCAGAAACGCCTCAACGGCGAGGCACGTGACGGCCTTTCGTTTACGGAATTCACGTATCAGCTTCTGCAGGGCTACGATTTTCTGCATCTCTATCAAACCAAGAATTGTAAGCTGCAGTTGGGCGGCAACGACCAGTGGGGTAACATCACTACCGGTACGGAGCTCATACGTCGTACTTTGGGTATCGAAAACGCTGCCTATGGACTTACCTGCCCACTCATTACCAAGGCCGACGGCAAGAAATTCGGCAAAACCGAACAAGGAAATGTATGGCTCGATCCTGCACGCACAACGCCCTATAGCTTCTATCAGTTCTGGCTCAACGTCAGCGATGAAGACGCCGAGCGTTACATCAAAATCTTCACCTCGCTTACTCGCGAAGAGATTCAATCCTTGGTAGAAGAGCACCAGACGGATCCCGGTCGCCGCATACTCCAAAAGCGCTTGGGCGAGGAGGTGACCGTGATGGTGCATGGACGCGAACAATATGATTTGGCCATCGAAGCCAGCAATCTGCTTTTCGGAAAGGCCACGAAGGAAAATCTCCTGAGGCTCGATGAGGCCACGCTGCTTAGCGTGTTCGATGGCGTTCCCACCTACGAACTTTCCAAAGAGGAAATTGTGGGCAGCAAGGCCGTTGACCTGCTGGCAGAGAAAACGCAGTGCTTCCCCTCCAAGAGCGAGTATCGCAAGCTGGTAAAAGGTGGTGGTGTAAGCATCAACAAGGAGAAAGTGACCGATGCAGAGCTCTTGCTGACGGCCGACGATTTGCTGGACGGCAAATATCTGCTCGTGCAGCGAGGCAAGAAGAATTATTTCCTCATCATTGCGCGCTAAGAAGGATTCCTGCAATCGTTTTTTGCAAGAATCGATGGTATAAGTGGTGGGTATGAAGTTGCGATTGTTGCTGATCTTGACCATTGGCTTGTTTTCGATGGAAGGCATGGCAAAAACAGGATGGAAAAGATCAGACCTATTGCGGCAAATCTACCATCATCCCGATACGGCCGCAGTAATGGTTCTTGCCCATCGCGGCGACCATCTTCATGCTCCGGAAAACTCGCTCCTGTCGCTTCGAAACTGCATCCGGATGGGGTGGACATGATAGAGATAGATGTTCGTCGTACCAAAGATGGCCATTATGTATTAATGCATAACGCTACCATTGATCAAATGACCAATGGTAGCGGTTCTATAGATAGCTTGACGCTCAAGGATCTTCGTCGCTATCGGCTGAGGGGACCGGATGGTAAACTTACTCACGAACGCATTCCTATGCTTCAGGAAGTGTTTCGTGCGGCCAAGGGCAAGATACTGCTCAACATTGATAAAGGATATTCCTACTATCCCGAGATTTGTGACCTTGCAGCCCGAATGGGTGTGCTGCAGGAGATCAACTTCAAACTTCCCGACCACGTATCCGAGGCTCATGCTATTCGCGATGGTCTGACTGCTCGTGTGGAGTGTATGCCGGTCATCGTAATGGACCGTAATGATGCGGCAGAAAGCGTTGCTTATTATTTAGAGCGCGGAGTGGGTGCCATAGAGTGCGTAATGAGCCAGATCACTCCTCGTGTGGCCGAACTTCTGTGCCAAATAGAGGCCCGAGGCTGCCGCATCTTGGTGGGAACGATGTGGCCGCAGGTTTCGGGCGGATATACTGACGAAAAGGCCATTCGTGAAGGTGCCGATGCCTCATGGGGCGTCTTGCTCCGTCATGGCACAACGGTTTTCCAAACCGACCATCCGCAAGAAATGCTCGATTACCTGAACGGGTATGGTTATCGCGGTGCGATTAATAAAAATCCCGGTTTAAGGCTTGCTATATCAAAATAAGTGCGTAACTTTGCAAACGCTAAAGAGGTAAATCCTCTTTATAGGGATTGTTCTATGGTGTAATGGTAGCACACGGGTTTTTGGTGCCTTTAGTCCCCGTTCGAATCGGAGTAGAACAACCAAGTGAAAGTCCTGGCCAATGGCCAGGACTTTTATGATATATGGAATAGGGATATGACGTGAGTCGTTGTATTTTCAGCATACAAAAAATGGGATACCACCGTATCCCAATCTTGTTAACCTTAAATCTAATACTATGAAAAACACGTTGCGAAGTTAACGACTTCATTTTATATATACAAGTCTGGCTGTCACAAAAAATGGCTTCCTAACGTTTTTTAGTAAAAATCGGTCGGATTTGTCACCCATACGTATCATATTTTTGCTACTTTAGCGCCATGAAAAATGTGTGCGCTATAGTTTTAGCTCCCATCCATGGGTTGCTACGCTTCCGGCAGCGAAAGGGATTTGGCGTTCAGTCGCCTTTTGCCCAATCCTTTTTGCAGGATGTGGTTTATGAGCACCATTCCTACTATGCCTATCAAAGTTTGCCGTCTGCCTATGCCGATTCTCCTCAAGGCGGTGCGTCTTATTCTCCCAAACAGCTGCGTTTTCTCTTTCGCTTGGCCAACTTCTGCCAGCCTCCTGTCATTTGGCTTCCGGCGGAAAGTGCCGAGGCTTTGCAGCTTTGGGTAAAGGCAGGGTGCCAAAGCGCAGGCCTCCGGACCTATCGTGACGAAGCAGAACTTCAGGTGCTGCTTTCCACGTTTCAGTCGAAGGAGATGGTCATCGTGGAACATTTGCAGCGGTACGGAGATTTTCTTCTGGAAATGCTTCCTAAGCTGGATGGCGATGTGGTTGTAGCCATTCGCGGCGTCAATAGGTGCAATTCTGATGGTAAATTTTGGCAACGCTTGGTGGCCATGCCCCAGTCTACCGTCAGTTTTGACCTCCTGACATACGGCATCCTTTTTCTTAACCCTCGATTTTCCAAGCAACATTACAAGTTATACCTTTAATCCCGATTTTAAATGACAAAGAAAGCCACCGTATATACTCGCACTGGCGATCAAGGCCAAACCTCCTTGGCCAGTGGCGAGCGCGTAAAGAAGAACGCCTTGCGCATTGAGGCATATGGCACTGTTGATGAGCTCAATAGCCAGCTGGGCCTTCTGGCCACTTATCTTCAGCATCCCGACCAGGTAGCCATAGTTGAAGACATTCAGCGAGGGCTGTTCCGCGTGGGTGGCATATTGGCCACCGTTCCCAAGGGCGAAGGGCTCATAGCCTTTCCAGCAGAAAAAATAGCTGAGCTGGAACGCGTTATTGACGAAATGGATGCCTCTTTGCCGCCGTTGCACAGCTTCATCCTGCCAGCCGGTTCACGGGCCGCGTGCGTTGCCCATGTGTGCCGAACCGTTTGCCGCCGCGCAGAGCGAAATATCATTTCGCTTGCCGAAATCAGTCAGATTGATGCTAATTTGCTATCTTATATGAACAGATTGTCAGATTTTCTTTTCATATTTTCCCGAAAACTGAATTTTCAGGAGCAAATGACTGAAAAAACGGTGTAATGGTTTGGAACCTTAGAGGAATATCGTATTTTTGCACGACAAAACAGAGGGTATCCTCGCGAAAGTAAGTTATATAAATAGGTTATCATGTATTGGACACTTGAATTAGCTTCAAAATTGGAAGATGCTCCATGGCCTGCAACTAAAGATGAACTCATTGATTACGCCGTGCGTTCTGGCGCGCCATTGGAGGTCGTTGAAAATCTTCAGGAAATTGAGGATGAGGGTGAACCTTATGATTCAATTGAAGATCTGTGGCCTGATTACCCTACAAAAGAAGACTTCTTTTTCAACGAAGATGAATATTAGTCATTCTTTTTAGGCAAGAAGGGCTAAAGCAGCAGCAAAAAGCGAAGCGTGATGGGCCTGGCCCGGAATCACACCTCGCTTTTTGTGTTTTTGTCAGGATAACATCACTCATCAACCCATGTGGCGCAATATATTACTGGTAGCGGCTGGCGGAGCCTTAGGAGCAGTGGTCAGGTATCTGGCATCGCGGCTCATCGTCAGTTCTTGGCCGTGGTCCACGCTGGCCGTGAACTTGTTAGGCTCGCTGTTGATCGGCTTGCTCGTAGGGTGGGCCGGAAGGGGCCTTCTTTCGCCTGAAATGAAGCTGCTTCTGGTTACGGGCTTCTGTGGAGGACTTACTACTTTCAGTACTTTTGCCAACGAGACCTTTTTGATGATGAAAACGGGCGACATATTGCTTGCCGCCGTTTATGTAGGCTTGAGCGTGGCGGTGGGTATCCTTGCCGTATGGCTCGGCATGCTTTTGTCGGGGGCTTTGAGGTAAGGCCGCATTGGAGAGCATGCGTAATGTGCGCAGGCAAGGCTGAGGAATTAATGTAAAGCGAGGCGCGGTGGTATTGTTCCATTATCGCGCCTCGCTTTTATGAAATGTCAGGGAAAGATCAGCCTTTCTTGTAGCATGCAAAGATTTTATCCACCTTCTGGCGGTCCATTTTCTTGGTAACGAGGCTTACCAGCCATACCACCGGGAAGCTGCCAATCATGGCTATGGCTCCGCAGTTGATGGGATTGGCAATGGCATTAGAGGAAACCATGTTGACCACGATCAGGCCAACGCCCCAAATGTAGCTGGCCCAAACGGCGGAGGGCGTTACGCCTTTCCAATAGAGTCCTAACAGGAACGGAGCGAGAAAAGCTCCAGCCAGAGCGCCCCAGGAAATTCCCATGAGCTGGGCGATGAACGTGGGCGGATTGAGGGCAATCAGCAGCGAAATGGCAATGAAGAATACGATGAGTACGCGCATCACAATCACTTTCCTGCGTTCAATCTTTTCTGAAACGGTGTCGTCAATGCTGCCGCCTTTCACCTCTCCTTCTGCTGATTTCTTGTCGCGATAGATCAGGTCGAGTGTCATCGTGGACGAAGAGGTCAGTACCAGTCCGGCCAGCGTTGACATGGAGGCCGACAGCACCAGCAAAACCACCAGTCCGATGATGGCATCGTTGAGTGTCACGAGCATGGAGGGTACGATGGAGTCGAAAGCCAGTTTGCCGTCAACATAGATGGCAGGACTGTCAAACAGGCGTCCGAATCCTCCGAGATAATAGCACCCGCCGCTTACCAGCAGCGCAAATATGGTAGAAATCACGGTGCCCCTCTTTACAGCGGCTTCGTCCGTGATGCTATAGAATTTTCCTACCATCTGGGGCAGTCCCCAGGTGCCCAGTGAGGTGAGAATCACCACTCCGAGCAGGTTCCACGGGTCGGGGCCGAACAGGGTGGCAAACATGCCGTTTTTCTGAGGATTGGCGTCCGAAGGCAGTGCGGCGAGCTTTTCTACGGCAGCCGTGAGGCCTCCCTGGCTGTTGATCACGGCTGTCACCACGAGCACGATACCGAAGATCATGATGCAGCCCTGAATGAAGTCGTTGATGGCCGTGGCCTTGTAGCCTCCAAGGATCACGTAGATGGCTGTGAGCATGGCCATGATGATGGCGCAATAGATATAAGGTATGCCGAAGCCCATCTCAAATAGCGTGGATATGCCCTTATAGACTCCTGCCGTGTAGGGAATGAGGAACACAAAAGCAATGATCGAGGCTACGATGCGCAGTCCTTCACTGTTGTAGCGAATGCCGAAAAAGTCGGGCATGGTGCGCGAGCCTATAAACTGGGTCATAATCTTGGTACGCCTTCCCAGCACGATCCAGGCCAGAAGCGAACCGATGATGGCATTGCCGATACCGATCCATGTGGCCGACATGCCGTATTTCCATCCAAACTGGCCTGCGTAGCCAATGAAGACTACGGCCGAAAAATAGCTGGTGCCATAGGCGAAGGCGGTAAGCCAGGGCCCTACGCTGCGCCCACCCAAAACAAAGCCGTCTACGGAGTTGGCCTGTTTGCGCGAGTAAATTCCCACTCCCACCATGACGAGCAGGAAGAGTATAGTCAAGATGATTCTGAGAAACATGTGATTTGGTTTTAATCAGTTATGAGGGATGTGTTATTTCTTTTTGCCTGTGTAGTCTAAGCGAATTTGCATTTGGGCCATGATGGCATGATTGGCACCATGCCTGAAAGTGCCTGCCTGAGTGTAAGCGCTCTTGTAGACATACTGCACCTGGAAGCGGCATTTCTGGTAAAACCAGTATTGCAGTCCGGCAATCATCTTGTGCTGGTCCATGTCCAATGCGGTGTTGAAGTTAAAGTAATCGTAGGAGCCCACTATTTCAAGTCCGTTGGCTACGGGAACGCTGCCCGTGAGGTATGCTCCGCGGCTGCTGACGCTTCCGTCCTTGCCTTCCAGGTATTCTCCGTGGAGGTTCAGGCCTTTCGACTTGAAGTCAAAGCCGGCAGTCCAGCGGTTGCGCTTATAGTTCTGTCCGGTGTGGATGTCAGGATTGAAGAGCGATTCTTGAATGGCGTGGCCGCGCCCTATCTGGCCGGAAGCCACAATGTTGAGGCCTTTCAGCGGTCTTGCCTCCAGCCTGCCGATGAAGTCCTTTTCGGCGTTGCCATCCTTCTTGTTGATGCCCTGACCGTTCAGGATGTCAGCCTCGTAGCGCAGAAATCCGTCATTGGTCTCGCCGAATATGGACATTCCCAGGTCGCGTCCGTACTGCACCCCGAGCAAGGGGTCGCTGCCGCAACCGGTCAGGTAAGTCACGCCCTCCGAATATACGTCAATGGCTTCCATTGCGGTGGGCGAGAGGGGATTTTCGAGCGACAGTCCGTTCTTGAACTGTCCGAGGCGAACGTTCAGTGCCTTGTTGTTGGAGAAACGATAGTCGGTGTAGTATTCCTGCACCACGCTCGAAAAGTCGTGCATGAAGAGAAACGACCATCGGTCAGTAATCTTTGCGTTAGTCCAGAATAAAATGCGTTTCAGTTCAAAGGTAGGGGTGTCGTCACCGTTTCTGTGGCTGTAGTTGAAGCCACCCTGTGCATAGCCGTGCAGTTGCACGCGGTCGGTCAGTTCCTGAAGGAAATCCTGGTCTCCTCCGTTTTTCTGTACTGACTGTCCCATTGCAGCTGTGCTGCTGAAGATGGCCAAAAATACGGCCAACGTCGTTCTCATGAAGGAACTCTTCTTTGTCATTTTGTTACTTTTTGAGGGTTAATAATTGAATCTTGATGTTTTGATTGCGATTATGGAATGCAAATATACAATTATTTCTTATTTTTGCCGACAATATGTTTAAAAACTGCTCTTTCTGCATAAAATAGCTTTCAGCGTCAGTTTGGCGAGCGGCAGGGCTTGAGGTTCAGGCTTCATGGTGTGGCCTCCGGCCGTTGGGCCTGGAGGGCTCACTGTTTCCTTATGCCAAGAGGCTGGGCGGCGGAGCCCGAAGCCTTGGGGCCTACATACAATTCCGCCCTTGCTGCTTGTGGCGCAAGGGCGGAACGAATGGATTCAGGGTGCTTTGGCCCTAATGGGGCGGAGACGATTCACTGTTTACCCTACGGCCTCGACCTCCTTGTCGGGCCCTTGGGTGGTTACATCGCTTTCGGCCTCAGTGGTCTCGGAAACGGGAGCTTCCTGAGGTTTTTCGATAAGGTTCTTTTCAGCAAGGGTTTTAGCCCTCTTGTTGGCAGAGATGACGTTCTGCTTATAAAACGTGATCTCCTTGTTCATCAGCTGGATGAAAGCGTCATAGTTCGTACTCTTCTCCATGCTGGCCACCACGTTCAGCTTGTTGATGAAGTCCCTGTAGGCCACTTCTGCCTTGTGGCGACTCTCATTGAGATGGAAAGAGCCGGCCTCGGGCTTCTTGGCCGTGCGATTGTGCAATGCCTTGCTGAACTCATCATTTTCGTGCATCAGCTCCTTTACGGGCATTTCTGCTCCGATGGCTTTCACGTCGGCCGCATTGGCGTCTTGTGAGAGCTCATCCACCAGATTGTAGACCAAATCGTGAAGGTCCACCTGGTTCATCTTTCTTCTGATGCCATGTTTCTTGAGAATGAGGTCCAGACTGTGGGCACTCTTCTTCATGGCGTCGGTAGATGAATAGATGTTGCGAGCCTTTACGAACAGTTCCAGACATCTGTAGCAGTAGCCCAGTCTGAGCTTGGCATTCCTTACATCAACGGTGAGCGCACTGGCTCTGCCATTCTTCACTTGGCCGTCCAGCTCCCCTGACAGTAGCTGGAGACCATCAAGCGTATCGGCAAACTTGGCCGACACCTTCTCATCATTCTGCGCTTGTTCTACGCAGTACTTAATCAACTCCTGACTTTGAGTTGACGTCATTGTTTTGAAATTAACAGTCTTAACTTGATTCATAAATGATCATTATAATATGGTTAAACTTTCTGCTCCGTCCCTTTTCGGGTTGCGGGCATCCTGAATTTTTTTCTTCTCCATCTCCCATGGGGAGGCTTCTGGGCATCGTTTTCGCGGTCAGCTGAATCGACGGAGCGATTTTAACATTCCACGTATGGCAGGAATCTGCGCCGAGGGAATTTTGACTTTTCACAACCGGCCAGGGCATTTTCCCAAGGCATTTTTGGCATTCCGAATGTGAATTGTTAATTTCGCCAAGGCGATTTTAACATTCCAAAGCGGCGTGGCCCATTTTCCCAAGGCGATTTTAACATTCCGCATTTGCGCGGTTAATTTTCCCAGGGTGATTTTAACATTCCCAAACTGCGCGGCCCATTTCCCAACGGTTTTTTTTCTGCGCCGGAATGTCAATCATCATTCTCCACGGCCATTAATGCCATTCCTTCAAGTTTCTTCCTCATTGCCTTAGCCTTTGGCCTGGGCTGAAAGGATACGTACCTGCGATGCTGGGGTAAATTTTCTTCATACTGTTCCCCAATTAGGAATTCGGGGCAAAGTTACGACTTGTTTTTGATATATGCAATAGCTCCAATGAAGATACTTCAAAAAATTTAGGATTTTACTCATTATTGATAAGTAAAGTCCTAATGGTTGAGCTTTTTGTGAATTTCGGTGTGGCTTTCAGCTGTTTGTTCGGGATCAGGAGGTTTCTCCCTGTCCTTCGGCTCTGGAGGCAGGTGGGGCGAGCAGTTGATAGGCTAATCGTTCGTCGCCCGAGGCCAGATGGATAATGCCGCAGTAGGAAAATCCGTGTTGCTTTAGCAGATGTTGCATGATGAGGTTGTCGCGGTGGGTGTCCATGCGCAGGTTTGGGCAGAGGGTGAGGGCAAACTTTATGATGGTGCTGAATATGCCGTGAGCCTCTGGCAGGCTGGCTATGCGGTGGATGACGCAGTAGGGCAGGCTGTCGTCCCTCCAATGGCCTTCGTAGATGAGGCGATAGGTAGGGTCGGGCGAGGGCAGGAAGGCAAAGTAGCCTGTGGGGCGGTTGTCGTCGGCTATGAGGTAGGCGCCGCTTCTTTCAATGTCGGAGGCCACGACCTGAAGGTTGGGGTAGCCGTTGTTCCACTGCTGCGTGTTGCCCGAATGCACCATGATGCCTCGGGCTGCGGCAAAGAGATTCATGATGGCCTCTCCGTCGGAGGGCAGGAGGGCCGGGCGAATGATTCTGTGACCACCATGACTGACGTGGATCACGTCGCCTTCGGCTTGTATCTCCCAGAAGGAAACCTTCCTGGCTTGGGCAAACTCCCTGAATCGCCATGCTGACTCAAAGCCGCTGCCGGCAAAGTGCATGGGTACGAACAGGCCTACGTCGAATCGTTCCAGAAACTGGCGTCCGCCCAAGGTGTAGCCATTGCCTATGCGGCCATCTACGGGAAACATGACCACATCGAACCGGTGGCCCAGTTTGCGGATGTCCTTCAGTTCTCCCAAGTAGCGTTTCTCGTGCTGAATGGGGTCTACGTCTTCGTCCATCTCCTCGCTGTGGATGATTTCGCCCGGTGAGGCATTGGGCAGGAATCGGGCATACCAGTTGTTCAGGTCGCCGGCGTGGAACAGGCGAAGCCCCTCTGTTTCCACTACCCACGAAACGCCGCTGTCGGTGCTGCCCGTGGCGTGAACGCTGAGGGTGCCGTCGGTCCAGCTGCCGCCTTTAGCCAGCCATACGTCGGCATCTTCCTTCTGGGCGCGCCGGTGGCGAAGAATGTCCTTCGACAGAAGGTAGGTGATGTGCCCTCTCGTTTTTCGCCATTCCAGGATGGCCGGAGCAAAATGGTCTTCGTGAAAATGGCTGGCAAAGACGTAGAACGGCTTGGGGCTTTGGAGCAGGGTCGCAACGGCATGCGAAGGGTCCATCCAGTAGTCGAATATCAGAATGCTGCCACTTGTTTCAATGGCAAAACCGCTGTGGAAAAGGTACGTGATCTTAAGCATGAGCCGAAAGTGGGGGCTGACGCTGCAAAATTACGCAGAAAAGGTGGATTTCCTCCCCTCTCTCCTGATAAGAATAAGGCATAAATACCACAGAAAGGCGATTCCGGGGCTGAGCCTTTTGGTGTAACTTCGCACCATGAAATAATGCTTAAAACCTTTGCAGATGGAATTCAAAGTAGAGAAGGCCGTGCTCGATGCCGGCGTAAAGATTGTTTTTGTGGTGATCAGAGGGCTTGACAACAAGACCCCGAGTGAGGAATGGAATGTGCGCCGCCAGGCCTGGATGGCAGAGCTCCTGGAGCGGTATGAAAATCTGGATCCTCATCAGGACGATGTGCTGGAGGGCTTCCATCTCTTGCATGACCACGTGGGCGTGAAGCGGAGAAAGAATGTTCCGGCCAGTGAAAACCTGATCAAATTGCTGCTCAAGCATGGATCGCTGCCATATATAAATAAGGTAGTAGACATCTACAATCTCATTTCGCTTGACTCAAAGCTTGCCCTCGGCGCGCATAACATAGACCGCGTGGACGGCAACGTAACGCTGCGTTTCACCGACGGTACGGAGAAGTTCATTCCGCTGGGGCAGCAGGAGGCGCAGGAAGTGCGTCCGCATGAGTACAGCTACATTGACGATTCTGGCGAAGTGCTTTGCCGCTTAGAGATACGACAGGTGCAGAAAACGCTGGTGGATGAAGAAGCCACGAACGTGTTCTACATCGTGCAGGGCAACGAAGCCACGCCCGATGAGCTGCTGCACCAAACGGCCCGACGCATCATCAGCCTGACCACGCAGTATTGCGGCGGAGAAGGAGAGGTCGTCGTTCCGCAAACCGTATGATGCAGCATCTGATGGCTGCTGAGGGATGGATTTTGCCTCAGAAGGAGGGCATTTGTGGAATAATCGCTAACTTTGTCGCTAAATTCATAAATCACGTTCAATGATCAGAAAAACATTGGCCGCATGGCTGCTGGCATGGTGCGCCTGCCTGATGGTGCAGGCACAATCGCCGCTGAAGAAAGTATATAACGAAGACATCAACCCCCTGACTCAGATTGATCAGGCCGTGGCCAAGGCCAAAGGGCAAGGGAAGTACGTCATTTGTCAGGTGGGCGGCAACTGGTGTCCCTGGTGCCTGCGCTTTGCCGATTTCATTTCAAAGGACAGCGACATCAGCAAGCTGATTGCCGACCATTTTGAATACATTCACGTGAACTACAACCCCAAAAAGTCGCAGGATGCTGCCAAGCAGGCCCAGGCCGATGCGGTGATGAAGCGGCTGGGCCATCCACGTCGATTTGGCTTCCCCGTTTTCGTGGTGCTCGATGGTAAAGGAGCCGTGATTCATACGCAGGACTCCAGCTACCTGGAAGAAGGGGAAAGCTACAATAAGGAAAAGGTGCTCCGCTTCTTTAAGAACTGGACGCCTCAGGCCGTGCAATCGTCAGAGAAGAATTGAACCATGTCAACCATCATTTTCCCCTCACCCATTTTCGGCCCCGTGCACAGCCGCAGGCTGGGCGTGTCGCTGGGCATCAACCTCCTGCCGGCTGACGGAAAAGTGTGTTCCTTCGACTGCATTTATTGCGAATGCGGCTACAATTGTGACCGCCGTCCTCACAGCGCCCTCCCACGGAGGGAAGAAGTGGCCGAAGCGCTGGAACGGCAGCTTTTGAGCATGAAAAATGCGAATGAGCGCCCCGACGTGCTCACTTTTGCAGGTAATGGCGAGCCTACCGCCCATCCTGATTTCCCAGGCATTGTGGACGATACCATAGGCCTGCGCAACAAGTATTTTCCCGAAGCAAAAATCAGCGTGCTCAGCAATGCCACGTTCATCGACCGCGAGGAAGTGCGTGGGGCTTTAATGAAAGTGGACCACAACATCCTGAAACTCGACACGGCCAATGCGGCCTACATCCAGGCCGTGAACAGACCGGCCAAGGGCTACTCCGTAGAGCGGCAGATTGAGCTGATGAAGCTGTTCAGAGGTCACATCACCATTCAGACCATGTTCATGCACGCGGTGATAGACGGAAAGGACGTAAATAATACGGAAGAAAGCTACGTGGGGCCGTGGATGGAAGCATTGAAGGAGATTGGGCCCCGACAGGTAATGATCTACACCATTGACCGCGAAACACCAGACCATACGTTACAGAAAGCCACGCATCAGGAGCTCGATGCCATAGTAGAGAGGCTGAAAGCCTTGGGATTCTCGGCCACGGCTTCATACTGAAACGGCGCTTATGCAGAGCCGGCGACCATTCTGTTATTCCGCTTCGTGGGTGAGCCTTGCGGCGAGTTCATGGCGCAGACGGTGCGTGCTTGGCTTGGCTGCCTGGTTCTTTTTACTTGGAGCAAAGGGAGCACCTTCGGTGCGCGACTCCCTTGCTTGGCTCCGAACCGGCGATGTGTTGCTGACGGGGGGCATTCTGGCAGGTGGAGGCTTATTGCTTCACGAGAGGAGTGAACGGCCGCTGGCCCGTCAACTAAATCCTCCATTGCCCCATCATGGTAACGGGCTGGACGACGTGGGGAGATGGTTGCCCACGGCCGTAAGGTTAGGATTGAGGGTGGCAGGCATGGAAGGCAGGAGCAATGTGTCGCGCCTTGTGGTAGGGAGACTGAGCGGCTGGGCCTTCAACATAGGCCTGACTTATGGGCTGAAACACACAGTGCATACACTCCGGCCCGACGGATCGGACCGGAAATCCACTCCATCTGGACATGCCGCCGTTGCGCTGATGTCGGCAGCCGTGATGCAGGAAGAATATGGCTATCTGCATCCGCTTTTGGTTCTGGGCAGTTATGCTACCGCCACGGCTACAGCCTTTAATCGCACGCGCGGCAATCATCATTATGCCGGCGACGTATTGATGGGGTCAGGAATCGGCCTGCTCTCCACGAAGATGGGCTATAGGCTGGGCGATCTGCTGCTGCGCGGCCATGCCAAGGTGTATACCCGTTATCAAACGGCTTCTTTAGAAGGAGTGGACCGACTTTCCGACGTGGGCTTTGGGGGAGGATGTGCGCTGCCGCTGAATCGCTTTTCGGCGTATGGTGGCAAAAGACTGAAGTTCCAGCCCGGGCTGCAAACGGACATTACGGGGTCGGTCAGCATAGCTCACGGAGTGGGATTGACGGCGCGAGTGGCCGATGGCTATTTTCTCCTCTCTTCCCCAAGTGGCGGAATAGCGCTCGGAGCGGAGCAGCTGGCACTGCTCGGTGGGCCTCACGTTCAGACAAAGGTGGGCGATGCAGGCTTCGTGAGGGTTCAGGCTTTGGCCGGATTCTCTGCGATGACGTCAGGACGCGGCCGGTTGAAAGAAATAGCTCCCGTCAATCCGCAGGGTTTTCAGATGACTACGGGGCTGACGGGAGGCTGCCTTGTTCAGCAGCACTTGCTGTTACGCTTGGGCATGGATTTCAGTACCATCAAGGGGCGATACCACTACCTTACACCATCGGTGGGCCTGAGCTACGCGTTTTAGGGGCACTTAGGGAGGAAAGGCGGCTTTCTCATTCGGCCTTGAGAAAGGTATCGATGAACTGGGCCGTGGTCATGTCGGGAAAGTCGGGAACGCTTTCGTAGTAATGGTCTAACCAGAGGTATTTGTAGAACATCCCTGATTCTTCCTCATAGGTGGCCATCTCAGGATGACCCGTCTGGCGGAGAATCTCGTCCATCGCTTTGCCCAGCAGGGACGCTTCGTAACCGGAGGTCAGCGCTTCCAGCGAGAAGTATTTCGGATGGATGAAACTGCTGGGTGAGCCCCATTCTTCATCTTCATCATGCAGCAGGGCCCTGCATTCTTGCCAAATACGAAAAGCGCGTAGGGGGTGTCCCGTGTGCTGGCAGAGCAGGCCCAGGCGAAGGGCGCGATAGGCTCGGAGCCGAAGGTTGGGCGTTTGCCGGATGAGGGTTTCGCCTTGGGCTACGGTGAGGTTCCAGAGCGAACTGGTCATGTAGACCACTCCCTGAGTGGGCGTGCAGCGGCACACCCACTGATGATCATGTTTTCTCATGTTTGGAAAAGGGTTTAGATTAAAATGTCAAAGAACAATACCGTCTCAGCGTGGTGGCCAAAGGCCATACGCTGGAAGACTTCTTTAACAACAGTTTTAAGGGAATCTAATCCATGATGGGAAACGGATCGTTCTGATTTTCGGTGCAAAATTAAGCAATCGGTTCAGAACAAGAAAGAGAACGGCTGACTTTTTGTTTCTTCAACGTTTTTCGTCTATATATAGCGGTAGGGGCACGATGTGGAGCTTGCGGTAGGCATAATGCCGCCATTCGCTGTCTGATTCCGTAATGACAATGTCCACAGGGGCAGGGATGGGCATCCGTCCTCCATAGATGTTTGGGGTCAGAATGAACTGACGGCCGTCGGACGTTATGGAAAGCGGTGTGGTGATGGTTTCATCGTTCAAGTGGATGAGGGCCTGGACTTTTTCATCAGGCCGTAAGGGCTTGCTCGCTCTGAGCAGCAGCGTATCGAGCAGATAATACGTGGAGTCGGAAGCGGTAGGAGGCGTTATCCTGAAACTGCGTGTTGACAGCCGCTTGGTTTTGCGAAAGAAGTCTGAAATGGACTTGGAGTCATTACGCTGGAGTTCCTTGGCCGGAAGAACGACGATTCTTCCGGAGGAAAGGCTTACCACCTTGAGGGCCTCCCTCTCGGAGGACCATAGGATTTTGTCTTTCTCGTTGATAACGTCGCCTTTCTTTATGTAATGCTTGCCCACCTTGATATGATTGGAATTGGCAAACAGCACCTTGTAGGTTTCTGCATGCAGGGCAGCAATGCCGAACGAGAACGTCAGGAGAAGAGCGGAAAGGAGGTACTTCTTATGCATCATGGAAGGAATGTTTTTGATGTTTATCGTATAAGGAAACAGCTCCACTGAACAGATAGAACAGGGTGGAGGTGATGAAAATGTCGTAGGCTTCGCCCAGAAGCAAATAGGTGGCGATGCACAGCACGGAAAGCAACAGAGAGTAGTTGATCCATTGCCATTTCAGCAACCATGCCATGCCCCTGAGCAATCGGAAAAGGCATTTCGATTTGGTCGATGCTGACTTGTTCAGCAGTACATCGTGCAGGCTTTTGCGGCTTAAGATTAAGTAGAAAAGCATGAAGAACACGACGAAAAGGATCAGCGCCAAGGTGAACGAAACAATGTGGTGGCCGTTCATGAGTGAGAGGAAGGCATTGAAATTGATTACAGCGCCCGAAAGCTCTCCTACGAAGGTGGTGTGCATGTCGTCGCCCAGAAAGGAGCCGATCACGATGTATTTCTGGCTGGTGAGCTGTGGACTCTCGGAAATCAGGCGGTCGCCTTTCAGATTCAGTTCGGGAATGCTGTCGCCTAACAGGTCCATGCCCAGATTGTACCAAATTTTGTTTCCTTCATCGTCATACATTTCGCTGGCGCGAATGTCGAAGGTGAGAATGATGCTGTTTCGGGCGAGTCGCCACCCGTCGGTGTAGAAAATGCCGTGGCGGCTGATTTTCCGCCCCGTGACCTCTTCAAACATCTTCAGGGGAAGGCTCTTTTGCCGGTGCGTGATGTAGGGATATTTCACGAAGTCAGACTCGGTCGTGACGATGTTGTAGTCGGCTAGTCCGGCTTTGCTCCTAAGCTTTTCGTCTGCGAGCATCTGATCGCGGTGACAGGGAATGACGATGCGCTCCATGGTCTGAATCGTGTGGAACAGGGCGGAGTCCCACTCTGTTGTGATGTCATCGCCAAAAAATACGTCTAAAAGGAGGTATTTATAATCGTTCTTCTGCTGTAAATGTTGCAGGAGCTTCAGCAATTTGTGGCGATCCGTGATGGGCGTTCTTCCGGAGGGTATGCCCATTTCGTCGAGAATGGGGCGCGGCTCTTTGTCATAAGTGACATTGATGAATAAAACGCTGTCTGCCGGCTGTTCCTCATGTCGGGAGCAGAGTTCACACACCTTTTCAACGATGGTGAGCAGGCCTTTCTCTCCACTGACGGGAAATCTGCGATTGGTCACCCAGTAGGAGATGATCAGAAAGAGAAAGGCCAGAAGGGCCGAATAGAGAATGCGCTTTTTCTCCTGCATGGGGCGTTAGCGAGGATTGAAGATGAAATCGGACTCTATCGGGGTGTCGTTCTTCCACGGAATCTGTTTACCGCTGGTGCTTTTCTTGACGGTCAGGCCCACGTTGTTGAAAAATTGGAAAATGGAAACGTTGGGCTTGTCGAGCTCTTTGAGCAGTGCATTGGCATAAGGGCTGTTCCTGCCTTCGCCGTCAAGGGCCACGTTGCCTGGACTTGTGGCATAGGCGATAATGGTGCCAGAAGGGGCATTCATCTGTGCCAGACCTTTCGTAGTGTTGCTGCCACGGGAACGACGCCATCCACGTTCGAAGGGATTGTCGCGGCAGGCGTCAAGGATCATGATCTTCATCTTGCACCCTGATTCCTCTAAGGCATCAAGCACCCATCCGGCATCCGTGCATTTATACTTCAGATCGCTTTCCTGTTGCAAGTCTGCATCGAGCGGAATCAGGTAATTGCGCCCTTGCGACTGTATGCCATGGCCGGCGTAGTAGAATAGGGCCACGTCGTGGTGGTCGGCTTTCTGAATGAACGTGTTGATGGCATTCTCCATTGCCTTTCGGTCTTTGTTGATCACTACTTGCGTTTCAAAATGAAGGCTTTTCAGCTTCGCGGCAATGTCCTGCGCATCATTCGACGGGTTCTTGAGCTCCTGTGAGGGGTATTTCCCGTTACCCATGATCAGGGCAATGCGTTTTCCATAGCTGGCCTTGGCTGGCGTAGCCGTTGTTCCGGTCAGGACGGATGTCAAGGGCTGTGTCGCAGTATTCTTGGTATTGGTCGACTGATTCGTCGAGGCCAGAGCATTGCTGTTCGTGGGGTTACTGAGTTTCTTTATTCTTTCCCCGGCTTCTTTGTGTCCGTTGGCAGCGGCTTTTTTGTACCACGAAGTGGCTGCAGCCAGATCCTTGCCTACGCCGTAGCCATTTTCGTAACAAATGCCTAAATTGAACTGGGCAGAGGAATATTCCTGCTCTGCACTTTTCTGATACCACGTGACGGCTGTGGCATAATTGGTGGGTACGCCCTTTCCGTTGCGATAGCAGAGGCCCAGCATGTTTTGCGCTGACGAATTGCCTTGCTCTGCACTCTTGCGAAACCATTCCACGGCTTCTTCATAGTTGAGATCTACGCCTTGACCATTGTAATAGCAGTTTCCCAGATTGTATTGTCCCCAAGCATTTCCCTGTTTGGCACTTTTGAGATACCATTCCACGGCTTTCTGATAATCCTGTTCCACGCCTTCGCCGTTATAGTAACGGTTTCCTAAGCCATTCTGCGATGAAGCATCGCCTTGCTCTGCGCTCTTGAGGTACCAATAGATACTTTTTTCATAATTTTTCTCTACGCCTTGACCGCTGTAATAGCAGTTGCCTAGATTGCACTGAGCGGTAGCATTTCCGGCCTCTGCAGCCTTCAGATACCATTCTACGGCTTTCTGATAGTCCTTTTCCACACCTATGCCCGAATAGTAGAGATTGGCCAGGCTGTTTTGCGCCCACGTATATCCTTGGTCGGCACTTTTCTGAAACCAGTATATGGCTTTTTGAAGATCTTTGGCTACGCCTTGACCGTTGTAGTAGCATCTGGCCAGATTGTGTTGTGCTCTGGCATAATTTTGATTGGCACTCTTTTGTAGCAGGGAAACGGCTTTTTCGTAGTCCTTGGCCACGCCTTCTCCGCTGCAGTAGCATTCTGCCAGGTTGTTTTGTGCGGCAGCGTAGCCTTGATCGGCACTTTTCTGAAACCATTCTACTGCTCGTTCATAGCTCTGGGGAACACCTCTTCCGTCGTTATAGAGCACGCCCAGCGTGTTTTGGGCATAGGAATTGCCTTGATTGGCACTCTTCTGGTACCAATAAACGGCTTTATTTAGGTCTTTCGCAACGCCCTTGCCTGTATAGTAGCTATCAGCCAGGTTTTTTTGTCCCCAGTCGTTACCCTTATCGGCACTCTTCTGATACCAATATGCGGCCTTTTCGTAATCTTGCGACACACCCTTTCCTTCATAATATCTTACACCCAGTCTGTTTTGTGCAGCAGCATCGCCTTTATTGGCTTTATTCATCAATTCTTTTACTTCGCTTGTTTGGGCGTAGCTCAGTGCTGCGCTCAGAACAAGAAATAGCAGAAGTATTGTTTTCTTCATGATGGAGATTTCTGTATTTAGGTTACAAAAATACAAAATTATATATTGTTCAGACTCATATGGTGACTTATATTCACAAATATCTGAAGAATCCCTCTATAGGATCCCTGAATCAGAATCATCGGAGAGTGGGTGGAGGGTCTCCTTATAGGAATACTTTATTGTAGCGTTCTGCCACTACATCCCAGTCTACGATTTGCCAAAGGGCGGCCAGATGGTCAGCGCGGCGGTTTTGGTAGTCTAAGTAGTAGGCATGCTCCCAAACGTCGAATGTGAGGAGAGGGCGTAGACCGCGGCGTATGGGATTTCCTGCATTGGGTTCCTGAGTGATGAGTAGGTGTCCATTGTGGTCTGCTGATAGCCATGCCCATCCTGAGCCGAAAAGTGTGGTGCCTGCATTCTGGAAAGCCTTCTGGAAGGCTTCGACTGAGCCAAAATCCTTCGTGATGGCTTCTTTGAGTTTCCCGGAAGGAGCAGATGGTTTGTCAGGGGTCTGGAATTGACTGAAATATAGGTTGTGATTCAGCACTTGTCCTGCATTGTTGAGCAAACTGTCTTCTGCCTGCTTTACGATTTCCTCTAAAGATAGCGTTTCCATGCCGCTTCCCTCTATGGCTGCATTCAGGTTGTTAAGATAGGTAAGCAAATGCTTGCCGTAGTGATAGCTAATGGTTTTGCTGCTGATGATTGGTGATAAGGCATCTTCCGCATAGGGGAGGGGTAGGAGTTGGAAAGTAGACTGAGTCATGTTGGTCTGTCTTTCGATGATTGGATGCAAAGATTAGTAATCTGTTTGGAAATCGATGGTGCTTCTGACGGTCATGCTTTCGTCCTGAGCACTGAGGTAGCTGATGCTATATCGCTTCCCGTTGTCGCTAACGTTGAGGATGACGTGTCCTCCTTCGAATGCTGCATTTGGGATGAGGCTGAGGAAGGGTTTGCCGTTGTCTTCGGCTTTGCGCTCCTTTGGAAAGATGCCCGGACATACTATGCGGTCTCCTTGATAAATGGTGCGGTCGTAAAGCCGTTCCATGACAGGGGCTACATTGTGGAGCTGGTCCCACACGCAACTGATGTATACCTGCGAACGAAGTGCTGCAATTAGTGGGGCAGGCATGCTGTAGTGACCGTGGTGATTGATCTTGGCTACGTGGCAGTGGGAAATTTCCTTGGCCAGTTCGCTCTCGATGTCAAGTATGGTGCCATCTTCTCGCTTCCAGCGGTCCGAGAAATCGCCAGCAGTGTAGAACCGGAAGGGACCATAGCTGAAGATCATGCCTAATGACATACCGTTTTCGTTGAAGTGGGTGGGCGGATTCAGCTTGCGTTCTGCATAGAGGTCGCGAATTCCTCCGTCCTTCGTGGCAATGCGGCCATTGCCGGTAATGTTGCGAACAGTAAAGTTGCGATATTTTTGGGGTTTTCTCAGCAGGGCAATCTGGTTTTGGGCACCAACCTGAAACTTTTCTATTTTCAATCCATGATGGAGAGACTGGTCTTCGTAGAATTGCTTCATGTGCTCCACGTTGTCAGCACTCATAAAGTCAAGGAGCGGAATAGGGTCGGTATAGTCGGGCCAGGCACGGTCGAAGGCCTTGCCGAAACGGAGGGTTTCGGCTGCCTGGCTGAATCCGCTCAGGAAGTAGGGCTTGCCGTTGCGTTCTTCTTTAGATGCATAGAATCGGGAGCAACCGCCGTGGTCGTTATGGTAGTGGGAGAGCATGATGTAGTCCACCTGACGCCCTCCAGGATTTACGCGCTCTACGTATCGCGCTATCCATTCTCCGGCATGTCTTTTGGCATCAGGCAGTACAGGTACAGCCAGTTTTCCACGGCCTATGGCATTGTGGTCGCCGCAGTCAAGCAGCATGGTGGTGCCGTCGGGCATGATGAAGAACATGGATTCGGCCACTCCGGTATAGATGAAATGTACCTGAAATGCTCCTGCATGCCATCCTTGCCACGTTGAGCCTGCCGATGGATGGTTCGTTCCACGGGCAAAGACTTCTTCCCATGGTATGAGCCATGAAGTTGCTCCTGCTGCTGCCATTGTCTTTAGGAATTGTCGTCTTTTCATGCGTGATGTTTGTCTGTCTGGGGAGTGTCGGCCAACTCAAAATTGAGCTGACGGCGTTCTATGTTGGCATCGGCTACCTTGATGCTGAGCCGGTCGCCCAGCTGATAGCGACGGTGGAACCTGCGACCTACGAGGCAATAGTTCTGCTCGTCGAATTCGTAGTAGTCGCCATCCAGGTGGTGAATAGGCACCATGCCTTCACAATGGTTGGCGTCCAGCTCTACGTAGATGCCAAATTCATTCACTCCGCTGATTTTACCCTCGAATACCTGACCCAGTCGGTCGGCCATGAATTCCACTTGCTTGTATTTGATGCTGGCTCTTTCGGCCGTTGCGGCGATGACTTCCATTTCGTTGCAATGCTCGCAGAGTTCTTCATACTTGTCCTGGCTGACACTGCGGCCACCCTCTAAGTATCGGGTTAGCAGCCGATGTACCATCTGGTCCGGATAGCGGCGTATGGGTGAGGTGAAATGTGTGTAGTGACGAAACATCAGTCCGTAGTGGCCTATGTTGTGAGTGGAGTAACGGGCCTTCATCATGGCGCGCAGGGCTACCTGGCGCACGAGTTCCTGCTCGGGCTTGTTTTGTGAATCGGCCAGCAGCTTGTTCAGCCCACGGTTGATGTCATCTTTTGAACCTTCCGTTTTCAGTCGGTAGCCAAACTTGGCTACGAAGGCCGAGAGACGTTCGAGTTTCTCAGTATCGGGAACGTCATGAATGCGATATACGAAGGTGCGCGACTTCTGGCCCTTGGCCACTTTGCCAATCTTTTCGGCTACGGCCTTGTTGGCAAGAAGCATGAATTCTTCAATCAGTTTGTTGGCATCCTTGGCAATCTTGAAATAGGTGCTCACAGGATGGCCCTTCTCGTCAATTTCGAATTTGATTTCCGGTGTATCGAAACCAATGCCGCCTTGCTTGAATCGCTCTGCTCTGAAGATCTTGGCCAATCTGTTTAGCGTGATGATTTCGGCGGCATATTCGCCTACGGGATGTTGCTTGTCAGTGTGGATGGTTTGCGGATGCTCCCCTGGTTGCAGAAGGTCTTCGGGCGAGGCTTCGCCATTCTGTTCCAAGAGATATTGGGCTTCTTCATAGGCAAAGCGGCGGTTGCTTCGAATCACGGTGCGGCAGATGCGTGAGGCTTTGATTTCTCCCTTATCGGTTATGTTGAATATGACGCTATAGGTGAGTTTGTCTTCATCGGGGCGCAGTGAACACAGATAATTGCAGAGTCGCTCCGGAAGCATGGGAATGGTGCGGTCCACAAGGTAAACACTCGTGGCGCGGTTGAACCCTTCCTTGTCAATGATGCCGCCTTCTTTCAGATAATGGGTAACGTCGGCTATGTGTACGCCCACTTCCCATAGTCCATCCTGCAATTTACGAAGCGACAGGGCATCGTCGAAGTCCTTGGCATCGTGAGGGTCAATGGTAAAGGTCGTTACGTTGCGAAAATCCTCACGTCGTGCCACTTCTTCATCCGTAATGACATCGCTGATCTTCTCCGCTGCCTGCTCCACTTGCTTGGGATAAGAGTAGGGCAGGCCATATTCAGCCAGAATGGCATGCATCTCGGCGTCGTTGTTTCCCGTTGCCCCCAATATGTCAATCACCTTGCCCACGGGGTTCTTCTGATCATCGGTCCATGAAACAATCTGAACAATGGCCTTGTCGCCCGTTTTTCCCTTTTTGAGATAACCCTTAGGAATAAAGATGTCAGCAGGCAGGGTGTGGTCGTTCGTGATGAGGAAGGCATAGTTGCGATCCACCTTGAGCTGTCCCACAAAGGTGTCCTTTGCCCGTTTTACGATTTCTATCACCTCTGCCTCGCGTGTATGATTACGCCTGCGTGCCAGCAGCGTGGCTTTCACGCGGTCGTCATGCATGGCATGATGCGAATTGCGTTCCATAACCAAGATGCTTTTCTCTTCTCCATCGGGGAGGAAGGAGTTGCGTCCGTTTCGGTTGCGTTGGAAGGTGCCTTCCATCACCTGATTGCGTGTGGTGAGCTTATAGGTATGCCGATGGGTGGCACTGATGAGGTCGTCGGCCACTAAGTCGACGAGCAGATCGGTGCAGAGCAACTTTGCAGGATGGGTCTTCAGTTTTAGAAGCTTGCAAATGTCGGTTAGGCTGAATTCTTCCTGCGGATGGCTTTCGAACAGGTCAATGAGCAAGTGGAGCAATTGCCTTTTGGTCTTGCGATTGGTGGTGTTGTAGGACGTGGCCATAATGAGTGGGTGAGTGTGTGATGGGTCGGATGTTTAGTCTTCATTCATCCAACTATTGTCTACGTTGCTGTTGATTTGCTGCTGATTGTTGTTCTGAAATTGGCCGCGCTGTCGGTTGCCGCCGCGACGTCCCATGGCTGGTCTCTGGCCGGAGGCGTCGCCCATGCGGCCTCTCATTTGTGGACCTTTTTGTGACGGATCGTCTCCCTTAACCAGCCGTTCAATGATTTTTTCGCTGTTGGGCATTGTGCCTAAGCGCATCCAGATGGTGTGTTCTACGGTGTCGTCCTTTTTCTGATCGATTACCATCCATTGCGGACCTTGCAAGTGGAAGGTTTGGGTGAGCGTTTGGTCGCCCTGCTTGAGGGTAATCGTAGAGTCTGCCTGCGTAAAAGTGCCTTGGGCGGCTATGCCGAAGCCATTGCCGGAAGGACGGGTCACGATGTCGGTGAATTGTCCTTCCGAGATGACTTTCAGAATGGGCAGGAAGCGGATTTCCAACTGGCCGCTGTCGCCTTTTTGTAATAAGCATCTTTGCCAGGAACCGTTGATGCTTTTTTCCTGATTTTCCTGTGCCGAAAGGGGCATGATGCATGCGGAGAGCATGACAATCAAACTGAATAATGCTTTTTTCATGGGTAAGTTTATAGTTATCAGGGTGAATAATATTGATATATGTGGATGATATTCACACGCAAAAATATTAAAAATCCCAATAATTGATACTATGATGAAGGACTTTTCTGCGATTTCTGGGAAAAAGGAGACACCTTTTTATTTTTCGAAGGCTGAAATTCGTCCGTTTTCTATTTTTACGCGTCCGATGGTCAGGGTGGGGCGTATGGTGGACGAAATTACGCTGTTGGGCGAGTGATAGGACACGCGCCACTCGCCGTTTAGGTCTCGGAACAACATGGTGTGCCCTCCGTCGTCAACGTTCAAGGGTCGGAAGTCTTGAACCCACGGTCCTTCAAGTCTTCCGGAGGCGGAAATGGCTTGCGCAAAGACGTATTTATTCTTTTCGCCAACTCGTGCAAAGGAAGACCACAGCATGATGAGGTGTCCCGTTTGTTCATCGCGAATAATATAAGGAGCATCGGTTACGTAGCAGTCATGGCCATCTCGTTTCTCTATGGGCATGCACCACGGGGCTTCACTGGCCGAGAATAGCTTGATAGGCTTTCCGATAGTGCCCGACAAGTCTTTCTTCAGGCGCTGAGCCATCACTTCTCCGTCATAACATTCCAGCCACTCATGGCAGTAGAGCATCCACGGCCGTCCTTTTTGGTCTACATAAAGGGCTCCGTCCAGACTTTGCAGGTGGCGTGGGGTGATGGTGAGTACGTCTTGGCGAACGGGAAGATAATCGCCGGTTACGCCATTGTCTGACCGGAAAATCATGGTGCCGCGCTTTTCGTTGGATTTGCTCACCGTGACAAACACGTAATACTTCCCTTTCCATTCATAGGTATCAGGAGCCCACCAATCTGCAGCACCTTGCCAAATACCGGTTTCCTTTACAGCTCGTCCTATCATCTCCCATTGCTGCAAGTCTGTGCTGCGATAAATGGCCAGCCGGCCCTCGGGCGAAGCTCCGGCCGAGGGCATCAGATAGTAGCACTGATGAGCGCGGTCAACGTAGATGAACGGATCGCGACAATAGATTTCGGAGGTCTTATAGATTTTTCCAAAGGCAGGACCATATGTGGTCCACGTCAGGGCCAAGAGTAGAAGGAAAGGGATTTTCCGTGACATGTTATGGGGCAATGGTGTGGATCAGTTCGTCAATGGTTACACTCGATTGTTCCCCGGTGAGCATGTTTTTCAGACTGACGGTGCCCGTCTGGATTTCATTCTCGCCTACAAGGGCTACGTATTCGGCACCTATGGCATTGGCATAGCTCATCTGCTTCTTCATCTTTACGCTGTCGGGATAGACTTCTGTCCTGATGCTGGCCTCACGCGCTTTCTGTGCCAATTGCAGACAATGGGCTGCTTCGTTTGCCCCAAAGTTGATAAACAACAGTTGCACGCCTGACGTCGTTTCGCGAGGATAGAGATCCAGCTGATTGAGCACGTCAAAGATGCGATCCGCACCGAAGGAGATGCCTACGCCGCTCAGGCCTGGCATTCCGAAGATGCCGGTCAGATTGTCGTAGCGACCACCGCCGGTGATGGAGCCAATAGCTACGTCCAAGGCTTTCACCTCGAAAATACAGCCGGTATAGTAGTTTAGTCCGCGTGCCAGCGTAAGGTCAAACTCTATGGTGTTCTTTAGTTGCGAGGCTGCCAACTGTTGAAGCACGTATTCACATTCTTCAATGCCCTTCAGTCCTGTAGTACTGTTGCTCAGCATCTCGCGAATGGTGTTCAGTCGCTCTTCGTTGCTGCCTTGAATGTTGAAGATGGGCTGTAATTTCTCAATGGCCTCATCGTCTAGTCCCGAAGCTGACAGTTCGGCGCGAACATTGTCGATGCCTATCTTGTCCAGCTTGTCAATGGCTGTAGTGATGTCAATGATTTTTTCGGGATAGCCGATGTATTCAGCAATTCCCGTTAGGATCTTACGATTGTTGATCTTGATGCAAACGCGAATGCCGAAGCGGTGAAATACCATGTCAACAATCTGCATGAGTTCCACTTCGTTGAGCAGGGAGTTGGACCCTACAATGTCAGCGTCGCATTGGTAGAACTCGCGGTAGCGACCCTTTTGTGGACGATCGGCGCGCCATACGGGCTGAATCTGGTAACGCTTGAAAGGCATCTGAAGTTCTTCTCTGTGCTGAACCACGTATCGTGCAAAGGGTACGGTGAGGTCATAGCGCAGTCCTTTCTCGCACAGCCGTGGAGCCAACTTCGTGACTGGCTTTTCGTTCCATTCTTCAGCGCTGACGGCTTGCTTGAAGTCGCCGGAGTTGAGAATCTTGAATAGCAGTTTGTCTCCTTCTTCGCCATATTTCCCCATCAGGGTGGAAAGCTGTTCCATGGCAGGAGTTTCAATTTGCCGGAAGCCATAGAGTGCATAGACCTCGCGAATGGTGTTGAAGATATAGTTACGCTTGGCCATCTCCGTGGGAGAGAAGTCGCGCGTGCCTTTGGGTATGCTGGGTTTTGACATGTTGTGTTATTGCTTCTTGGTTTTGATGAATGACAGATAGAAAGCACCTGCAAAGCCTATGATGAGCAGGAACAGTGCAATGAAGGCAATGGTTTCGGTCACTTTAACGCTGGCAGGACGGAATTCCATCACGATTTTGTGTTGTCCTGCAGGAACATAGGCGGCGCGGAGCACGTAATTGGCGCATGCCAATTCCAACGGCTGACCGTCAATGGTGGCTTTCCATCCCGGGTAATAAATTTCTGAAAATACCACCACTCCGCCTGCTGGCGATGTGGCGTCGTAGTGTAGCTCATTAGGAGCATATTGGGTTAAAGTAATGGTGCCCAGTGAATCGGCACCGGCCGTATTGCCCGAAAGCAAGGGTTGGAACTGCTGCTGGGCTATGGCCTCCTTCTTGAGGTCAGAGTGGCTCAGCTGTTTGAGTTCTTCGCCTGCTGATGGAACGAACTGTACTTGGCCTACAAACCATGCGTTGTCTTGTGCATCGGGATTGTAAACCACTTGTCGCGCGTCGGTGCCAAATATGAAGTAGCGCGTGTTGAGCATGTTAATGACGGGGCAGATCTGGCTGAAATCAATGGCGGCAGGATCGCCTAACGATTGCTGCAAGGCTTGCGACAGTCGTTGCATTTCCGGAGCAATGTCGTGGCTAATGAGGTCCTGATAGCGGCCCAGCTTAGCCGGATGATAACCGCCAATGCTCTTGTGGTAGTAGGCCGTTTCGTTTTCGTTGAAAGTGCTTTTAGTGAAGTTCAGTACGCGATAGTCCAAGTGCTCGTCTTGCAGAATGTATTCATCGGCAGGCGTTTTCTGGAAGCCCTGCTCGGTGAGATGTTCTTCTACGAAGTTGTGGTCGTTCAGGTAGCGCTTGTTGATGGTATACATGTCAATGAGGCACAGCGCAATGAGCCCTATGGTGAGAGCCGAGGCTTTCAGCTTCTTGTATTTGAAGGCCAGCAGCATGAGGAACCCGATGAGGATGATGAAGAAGCTGCGCCAGGCATCGCTCACAAAGATGTAACGGCGTATGGCCGAGAGGTTGCTGATGATGGTTTGTGCGACCTGTGGGCTGTCGGCAAAAGCGCGATTCAATTGCTCCGTTTCGCTGCTTGATACGTAGTGAGGGAAAAACAGTGTGGGAAACAAGGCAAAGAGCAAGGCGAAGCCGCCCGTCAGGATGAAGCTGGCGTAAAGTGGTTTAGGGTCCTTCCTGATGAGCTCGGGTTGCTCAATGATTTTTGCCAATGCCATCATGGCAAGCAGAGGAATGGTGAACTCTGCAATGACTAGTATGGAGGCCACCGTGCGGAATTTGTTGTACATCGGCACGTGGTCAATGAAGAAGTTGGTGAGTCCGGGTAAGTTATGTCCCCACGAAAGCAGGATGCTGAACAGCGTTGCTGCTATCAAGGCCCACTTCATGGGACCTTTCACAACGAAGCAGCCTAGTATGAACAGCAGCAGAATAAATGCGCCTACATATACCGGGCCCGACGTGCCGGGTTGTTCTCCCCAATACTGACCAATCTGGCGATAGAGCTGTGAGAGTTGTGGATCGGCCTTTTCCATGGCTTTTTCGTTCATGGCAAGCGGAATGGATGCACCGCCCTTGGCATTAGGCACCAGCAGGGTCCATGTCTCGCCTATGCCGTAGCTCCATTGGGTGATGTATTCTTTCGACAGTCCGCTTTTCTGCCCGTTTGAGGCCGACTCAATGGAAGCCGTCCCACGCATGGTCTCCTTGCTGTATTCATAGGTATGATACAGGCTGGGCAGGTTCGTGAAGAGTCCAATCAGCAGGGCTACTGCAAAAGCCGCTGTAGATTTCCAAAAAGCCGCCAGTGTGTGTTGCTTTAAGGCTTGAACGAAATAGGCCACGATCATGAACAGCATGACAAATCCGAAGTAGTAAGTCATCTGCAGATGGTTGGACAAGATCTGGAAAGAGAAGAACAAAGCGGTGACGGCTCCTCCCCAGAGGTATTTTCCTCTGTAGCACAACACCAATCCAGCAATCGTAGGCGGTATGAAGGCTAAGGTGAGCACCTTCCAGATGTGTCCGGCTCCAATGATGATGAAGAAGTAGGACGAGAAGGCCCACGCTATGGCTCCCAAGGCCGAAAGCCAGGACTTGTATTTCAGCACTCGCATGAAGATGTAGAATCCTAACAGCAGGATAAATACATACATCAATGCACCACCCAGCCCCAGTTCATAGATCTGCCTGAGCAGGCTGAGCATGGAGCGCGAATGGTAGTTAGGGGCAATCTGGAACGTGGGCATACCGCCGAATATGGCGTTGGTCCATCGGGTGATTTCGCCCGTGGCTTCCTGATGTCGTGCAATTTCCTGGCCTAATCCTATTCCTGCAGAATTGTCGCTGCCCGACAATACCATGCCCTGAGTGACGGGAACAAAGAAGTAGGCTAATGACAGGGCGAGGAAAAACAATATGGCCGTTGCATCGCACCATATCTTCTGATAGAATGCTTTCATGAGGTTAATATCTGTAGTATTCTGCCTTGAATGGTCCGTCAGGGCTTACACCAATGTAGTCGGCTTGAGCTTGCGTCAGTTGGGTAAGGTGGGCGCCCACGCTTCCTAAGTGGAGGCGTGCCACTTCTTCGTCAAGGCGTTTGGGCAGGGTGTAGACTCCTACTTCATAGTGGTTGGTGAAGAGTTCTATCTGTGCCAGCGTTTGGTTGGTAAACGAATTGCTCATTACGAAGCTGGGATGTCCCGTGGCGCAACCTAAGTTGACCAATCGGCCGTCGGCCAGTACGGTGATGTGGTGGCCGTCGGGGAAGAGGTAGCTGTCCACCTGCGGCTTGATGTTGGTACGTATCACGTCGGTTTGCTTGTGCAAGCGTTCTACCTGTATTTCACCGTCAAAGTGACCGATGTTGCAAACGATGGCTTCGTCGGGCATTTGCTGCATGTGCTCTAAGGTGATGACGTCAATGTTGCCCGTAGCTGTAACGAAAATGTTTCCACGCGGTGCTGCTTCGTCCATGGTCACCACCTCGAATCCTTCCATAGCAGCTTGCAGGGCGCAGATGGGATCCACTTCGGTCACCAATACGCGTGCTCCACTACTGCGCAGGCTTTGGGCGCAACCCTTGCCTACGTCGCCATAGCCGCACACTACGCATATCTTACCGGCAATCATTATGTCCGTGGCACGCTTAATGCCGTCGGCCAGCGATTCACGACAGCCGTACAGATTGTCGAACTTGGATTTCGTTACCGAGTCATTCACGTTGAAGGCTGGAAATAGCAACTCTCCACGTTGCTGCATGTTGTAGAGCCGGTGTACTCCCGTGGTCGTTTCTTCGCTTACGCCTTTCATGCATGCGGCGGTTTGCTGCCAGCGTGTGGGCTGGGCTGCGAGCACTTGCCCCAGCAGGGCTTTCAGTGCAGCTTCGTCGTCACTGCCGTTCGGGGTGTCCAGTATGGTACTGTCTTGCTCGGCTTTTGCTCCTAAGTGTATCATGAGCGTAGCGTCACCGCCATCGTCAACAATCATGTTGGGCAACCCTCCGTCAGGGAAGTTCATGGCCTGCAAGGCACACCACCAGTATTCTTTCTGAGTTTCTCCCTTCCAGGCAAATACGGGAATGCCCTGTGCGGCAATGGCAGCGGCGGCATGGTCCTGAGTGGAATAGATGTTGCAGGAACTCCATCTCACCTCCGCTCCTAAAGCTACGAGGGTGCGTATCAGCACTGCTGTCTGTATGGTCATGTGGAGGCTGCCCATGATGCGTGCTCTCTTCAGGGGTTGAGAGGCGCTGTATTTTTCGCGTAAGGCCATCAGGCCAGGCATTTCGTGTTCGGCAATTCGAATTTCCTGCCTTCCGAACTCGGCAAGGTTTATGTCTGCCACTTTGTAGGGCAATGTGCTGAAAAGTTCTGTCGTGATCATCTTGTTTTTAGATTATCAATTGAACTGCAAAGTTACATTTTTCGGTTGGAAACGGAGAGATGTTTCCATATTTTCCTCCATCATCTTTTTTGGCGTGATGAAGAAGTATAAGACTCCCGGAGCATTCGTGGTGCTTTAGAGCGTCGTGGTCGTTTTGGTGATTTTACCGCAGAAGCACCGATTGAAATGGTTTGATGGTGAAAATTCTTGCCCCAATTACAGCCATTTTGAAGGCTGTCGTTGGTCTATATTTCCACAAGGAGTGTCTTTCCGATGACCTCCATGTGCTCTTTCCGTACACCACAATCCTTTGCCACATCGGGCCAGTCGGCCACGGATGCACGAATCTCCTCTATAATGTGGTTGGCATCGCGTAAGCCGACATTCTGTGCAACGGCCAGCAAATCCTCGCGAGTGAAGTCTTCGGCCTTGCCGTTCAGTGAAAGTTGATGACGACTTGTCCATCGTCCGGCAGGATTGTAGGAGAAGCAAAGGTCATAAGCAGGAGCAAACGACCATAGGCCGGTCTTATCCATCAAGAAGGAGAAGTTTTTGGTATGGTCGTCGTGGTTGCGTGAAATGACGTTGAACACCATCCTGCGATAAAGTTGCTCAAAGTCCTTGTAGTGTGGCCCTAACCGACGCAATATGCCAAACATCTCCTCGTAAGAGTGGCGCACGTCTCTGTCAAGATGGGCCATGCCGGCTGCCGTCTGCATGTGAATCTTTTCGCCGGCTGCCGTGCGGTCGAACCGACGTGTCATGAAGTGGTGGCAATCACCTTCTGACAATAAGCGGCATTCTGACATCTTAATACCGCAGGCAGTCGCCATCTTATGGTAAGCATACTCAATGTTTCCGATGCCTCGCGGATTTTCGGTTATCTCATGATGTTCGCTGTATGCGCCGCCATCGAACTTCAGTATCCAGTAGCTAAAACCTTCTGGTGACGGAACTTGTCCGGAGTGAACTTCTCCTGTTTCTTCCTTATAGGCAATGATGGCCTTTGGTTTCGCGCCACCTGCTGATGTCCCGACTTTCAGGATGTTGAGATTCG
>JAFUHF010000052.1 GCA_017468985.1 Bacteroidaceae bacterium | reverse complement strand
GTAGGGGATGCTGAGTCGGTTGACCTCCCGAACGTCCCCGAGTGTAGGGGATGCTGAGTCGGTTGACCTCCCGGGCGTCCCCGAGTGTGGGGAATGCTGAGTCGGTTGACCTCCCCGGCGTCCCCGAGTGTGGGGAATGCTGCGTCGGTTGACCTCCCCGGCACTTACGAGACTATGAAACGCAGCGTCGTTCGAACTCCCCGGCACTTCCGAGACTATGAAACGCAGCGTCGTTCGACCTCCCCGGCACTTACGAGACTATGAAACGCTGAGTTTGCTATGGCTTTATGACCTCTCCTGTAAGTACTTTCTGAAATAGGTGTCCAGCCCTTCGCGTGCTGCGGCCAGTTTCTCTTTCCATGCATTGACGGAATTCTGGCCGATAATGTCCGTAACATATTTTACAGAGAAAAATTGCACCCCCTCTGCTTCCACGCATGCCATAGCTTCTGCAAAGGCTTCCATGTCCACCACATCGCCATCGTGTGGACTTTCAGTCGTCACGAAGTTGTCGCCCGTACTGACAATACGCTGTTCCACCTTCTCCTCCATGCCGCTTATCACCGATGGGAAACGTAGAGAAACAGCATTCGACGTATCCAGCTCTGACACTATCCCTTGAATGCTGATCCCCTTGAGGTCACGGTCAATGAAACGCGTACACACCAGGATGTCGCCCACCTGATGATCGAGCGTACCTGCCGTTCCCACATTCATGACCAGCTGCGGACATTCGCAAAGGATGGCTTTCGCCACGCTAATGGCTGCCTGCACCTTACCAATACCAGTGACAATGGTTTTCACGTCTGCTCCAGGCCACACAATAGGCACCACTTCATCTTCAAGGGCAAATGCTGCTACGATCTTCATCTTTTTTTCTTTCATGTATTTATTGTTGAGGTTAATGAAGGGGATGGCCGCTTCTCATTATTCTTATGCTTCCAGTCTTTGCAAGCACGAAGTTCATGGAGCAACGCTCGATTGAGCATTGCCATGCTCAGGCTTCTCCTTTGGGAACCTTGAAGGGAGCGATGGTGCGCGATACGTTGGTATGAAGGTCTATCTGTCCAAAGGTTTCCTCATATTTGGCCACGTTGTCGCGAAGGGCCATGAGCAAACGTTTGGCATGTTCGGGCGACATCACCACGCGCGATGCCACCTTGGGTTTGGGTTTGCCTGGAAGTATGCGAAGAAAGTCCAATATGAATTCTGCGCTGGAATGCGTAATGACGGCCATGTTGGAATATACGCCATCTTCAAGGTTGGCATTGACGTCAATTTGCATTTCCTGATTGTTCTGGTTGTCCATGATTTCTCTTTGCTAAAAATTAATTCTATCGCAAAAGTACAAAATCTTTCGAGGAGTAAGCCCTGAGAACGATATTTTTCGTAATTTTAGCTTCCAATTTCAAAGAAAGATGAGGAATGAAAAAGAAAATGTTTCGTAGTCTGTGCATGACTGCACTGCTGCTGGGCCTGCTGTCATGCGGCGGCAATGGAAAGGTAACCACCGAACGGATTGACGACTGCACGGCCACCATCCATCTTCAAGGCAAGGGGCCTTTGCTCATCATGCCCATTGAGGAAAGTGCCGATCCGCTGAGCATCGATATGGTAAACGGCGATCGTCATGTTCCGTTGGCGCAAGTCCGTCTGGCGCGCCACCATGCAGACTACTACGCCCCCCTGACCATCCCCTCAGGAGTGGAAGTGCTGAGCATCAGCGGAAACTTGGGCGAAGCCATGTTTCTGGACAACATGTCGTTCAGCAACCAGTTTAACCAGACGGCCGAAGACAAGTATCGCCCCGTCTACCATTTTTCTCCCCAAACAGGATGGCTGGGCCATCTGGCCGGTGCCGTCAGCCACGACGGGACATACCAGATCTACTTCGAACACATTCCCCAAGGGCTGAAGGCCGAAAACATTCACTGGAGCATGGCTGAAAGTGCCGATCTGCTAACCTGGCAGGAAAAGGATGAACTGCTCTTTGGCGACTCCATTGGCGAACCGTTGGGAGGCTCCGTCGTTTTGGATAAACAGGGCAATGCTGGTGCCGGCCACAATGCCCTCATTGCGCTCTACAGCGCCACGCACGGCCAAGGCGACGACCGCCGTCAGGAGCAGTGCCTCGCCGTGTTAGACCCTGACGGAACTCATTTCAATAAGCTCAACACCAACCCGGTGCTTCGCACCTACGACGACATACCCGACTTTCGCCATCCGGGCGTGACCCGTTATCGCAAGGGTAACATCTGGGAGGCCGTCATCAACTGCGGCGAGAAGCTGCGCATTTACAGTTCTGAAGACCTGATCAACTGGAACCTGGAATGCTACATTGACGATGCGGCCGATGCTGAGGTGGTGAGTTACGTGGTAGGCGAACATCTGCCCTCACACCCCCATGTTCAAGGCACGCGCATTCCGCAATACGAAAGTGCACAAATGGTCGAGCTGCCCACGCCGCAAGGCAACAAGTGGCTCCTGCTCTGCAATCTCAACGGGGGCCCAGAGGCAGGCTCTTACCTGAAATGCTTCATTGGCGACTTCAACGGGCGCAAATTCGTTTCGCAGTCCCACTACCCCATCCTTCCCGATGCCGGCCACGACTTTGCCAGCACCATGCTGGTTCAGGAAAGCGATGGGCGCACGTTGATTACCGGACTGCTGGGCAGCGAAACTTACCTTGACGGCCTGCCCTCCTTCCCCTTCTGCGGCCAGCTGGCCTTGCCGAGCGAACTGTCGCTCTACGAAACGGACGAAGGACGACTGAAGGTGCAGCTCACACCGGCCCGTGAACTGCTGCAACTGCGGCAGGACGACAAAGTCTTCGATGACTTCATCCTTAACAGCAAGCACGACTTCCCCAATGCCTTTGCCGAATGCGACGGCGCATTCGAAGTCATCCTAACCTACGACGCCGATCCCCAGGCATTGGCCAGCCTCGCGCTCTACAATGTAGAGGGAGAGCAGGTGGAACTCCAAATCAATGCCCTCCAAAGTAGCCTTACGCTCAACCGCAGCAAAAGCGGATGGACGGACGAGCACATGATTCAGGAGTCCACTCAGTCGGGCCTCAGTAAGGGGCCGCACGAATTGCGCATCTTCGTTGACCGTTCCAGCATTGAGATGTTTATCGACGGAGGGAAACAGGTCATCTCCCAACTGCTGTTCCCCACCTCTCCCTACACTGGCATGCAGTTTACGGGACAGGGCATCAGGGTGAGCAACATGCACGTTTATCAGTTAGCAGCGAAATAAGCCATATACTTTATATATAATAGTAGCATCACATCATGAAAACGGTTTTGGGATTTGGAGAATGGCTTTGGGACATGCTGCCCTCGGGCAAGCAGATGGGCGGTGCCCCGGGCAACTTTGCCTTCCATGCGTCACAGTGCGGCCTCAAGAGCTACGTAGTCAGTGCCATAGGGTGCGACCCCTTGGGCGAAGAACTGCTTGCGACGGCCAAGAAGCACGGCCTGCAAATGCTGGTAGCCCGTGTGGAGCAGCCTACTGGCACGGTCAGCGTGCGCCTGAACGCCGACGGAGTGCCGCAATATCAGATTCACGAGGATGTGGCCTGGGACCATATTCCCATCACTCCTGAACTCACCCAACTGGCCCACCAGGCCGACGCCATTTGCTTCGGATCATTGGCGCAGCGGAGCACCACGTCGCGACAAACACTGAAACACGTTCTGCAACTCCTCAAACCCGAAGCCATGAAGGTGTTCGACGTCAATCTGCGGCAGCAATTCTACACGCCAGAAATCATCCTCTCCTCGCTCCGCTATACCACGGTGCTCAAATTCAACGACGAAGAGCTGCCCATTGTGGCACAGATGCTTGGGTTCTCGGATAAAACGCCTGAAGGCTTCTTTCATCAGCTTCAAGATGCCTTCGGCATCCGTTCGCTCATTCTCACCTGCGGCACTCATGGAAGCCACATATTCAGCGACCGACAGCACTCCTTCCTGCCCACACCCACCGTCCACGTGGCCGACACCGTAGGAGCCGGTGATGCCTTCACCGCCACTTATTGCGCCGCTATCCTAAAGGGGCACCCTCTCCGCGAGGCCCATCAGTTGGCCGTAAACCTCTCCGCCTACGTATGCACTCAAAGCGGCGCCATGCCTCCCTGGCCACAATCGCTTGCGAGCAAATTGAGAGTTGAGAACCTTCGGTGCTCGTGACCTTCGGTTCTCATCTCTAAATTTTCAATTCTCAATTGTCAATTGAATTACATAAGCTTCCCGAATAAATCCTCCTTTCTTGCAAGCTTATCACTAATTTTGTTGTAATTTTGCAATCGGATGGTGCTTCGGCATTGTCTGATTTGTTGGAAATAACGAGGCGTTATGCTTGTCTTGAAAGCGAGAACCTGAGAAATTTTCGAAAATCAAGGAGAAAGCATAGTGAAACTCACGTGTATAGCGTGGGCTTTTGTCACTATATCTCTTGATTTAGGTAATTCTCAGGACCTTCGCTAACGGATAATGGGGCATCTGCTCCACGCCTTTTTGTATAATTCATAATTCGTAAAGAAACAATGAAAACAAAACGATTGTTTGTAACCATCATCTGCTTCCTATGTATATATGTTGTATGGGGACAGACTGTTAGTGTGAAGCAAATAATGGCCAAAGCAGAGAAGGGTGATGTAGAAGAGCAATTTAAACTAGGAAGTCTCTATGATTTTGGAGATGGAGGTTTATCAAGGGATAGTGAGAAAGCTAAATATTGGTACCAGAAAAGTGCAGAGCAAGGATATGCTAAAGCACAAAATAGCTTAGGCTTATTTTATGAATTAGGAAAAGGCTTGATGAAAGATTACGAAAAAGCCATTTATTGGTATCAAAAAAGCGCGGAGCAAGGATATGCAATAGGTCAGTATAACTTGGGACGTTTATATGAGAAAGGTCATGGCATAGATCAGGATTACGAAAAAGCTGTATATTGGTATCAAAAGAGTGTGGCCAATAATGGAGGAGGGTATTATCGACTTGGTTATTGCTATGAGAACGGGTTAGGTGTATCACAAGATTATAAAAAAGCGTATGATTATTATCATAAGGGAGCAGAAAAAGGAGATGATTTGAGTAAA
The DNA here is from genome assembly GCA_017468985.1 of Bacteroidaceae bacterium. Classification (GTDB taxonomy): domain Bacteria; phylum Bacteroidota; class Bacteroidia; order Bacteroidales; family Bacteroidaceae; genus UBA6382. The sequence goes on along the minus strand of JAFUHF010000052.1, from coordinate 1,264 downwards.
TATGGTTTGTTTATTTGTTATCATAATGGATATGCTGTTAAAAAGGATGAGAGTAAGGCGAACATTATATATGATGGTATAGATAAGAATAAAGCATATAGAGTCAACCAGCAAGTGCAACGTGCTTGCAAATTTAGACATAATGTTTGAAGAATACCTCGTTCGGCGTCAGGAAGTTTAGTTTTTCCCTTGGCCTTCTGTTGATTTTGGCTTGTATGTCAGCAATCTTTCTGTCCGTAATCCTACTTATATCTGTTCCCTTGGGAATGTATTGCCTGATGAGTTTGTTGGTGTTTTCGATGTTTCCCTTCTGCCACGAGGAATATGCGTCCGTGAAATAGACAGGTACACCGAGCTTCTTTGCAAGCCATTCGTGCGCGGCGAACTCCGACCCGTTGTCCGTCGTGATGGTCTTGAGTCCCTCTCCCTTGTACGGCAGCAGCAGTCTCCATGCGACCTTGGCCAGCGGCAGAGCCTGTTTCCCGTATTTGAGCCTCTCCATAAGGAAGCGGTCGCTGCTTCGTTCTACAAGCGTCAGTATGGCGTTCTGATCCTTGTCCACGATAAGGTCCATCTCCCAGTCGCCAAACCGGGTCCCGTCAGCCTCCACAGGTCTCTGATGTATGCTGACGCGGTTCCTGATGTTGGTGGTCTTAGTCACATGCCTCCTGGAGGGTTTTCTGCTGTACTTCATCTTATGGCGGCAGTGCAAGGCAAGCTCCCCGGTCTCATCCCTCCGTATCATTGCGTAGATACTCTCGTGGGAGATGCTGTGGCCTTCCAGCTTCAGCCTTCCGGCAATCTGTTTGGGCGACCACTGCTCCTCTGTAATAAGTTCTCTGACACGCCATTTGAGTATGGCACTGACAGCGCGGTTGCCGGGAGCGCGATGGGCGCGCCTCTCGGCCTTCTCCTGCGCCCTGATGAAGTTATAGCTCTTGTTACGGCCGCCATTGCGCTTCAGCTCGCGGCAGACCGTAGAATGGCTGACTCCTATCGCCTCTGCGATGGATTTCTGCGTACTACCCTTTTGTCGCTCCACATAAATGTAGTACCTTTGCTCTTGGGTTAAGTGTTTGTACATGTGCAATGCAAATTTACTTAATCTCGGGAGACGCAAGTCTCCCTTTATTATTTATTGCATTGCTGGCTGTTCCCTTCTCCTTGGGATGCAGACGCCTCTCCGCTACGCTCCGAGGACGTCTGCATCCCAAGGAAAAGGGTGAACCTATCAAGAAATTGCACTTCTATCTTGAATGTTCAG
>JAFUHF010000051.1 GCA_017468985.1 Bacteroidaceae bacterium | reverse complement strand
CTTCCGCTCATGGAAAACGAAAAACGCCAAGGACATTCATCCTGAACCAGATGGGACGCTGCATTTCTCCCAAGCCAAAAATCCTCGTCCCTTTTGCCCATCTCAAATTCCACCATCTGCGGAGGAGAAAATTTTCATCCGTTAATGATTTCCGCATTAAACGAAGTTTGTCATAAAAAATTAGTAGGTTAGCAGCCGTAGAAAAAGCATCAAAGACTATGACTAATACGGAAAGCGCCAATATCCTGAAGTTTTTTCACTGCATTTTACAGTCCACGCCATAACATCATGGCGAAGCAAAAATGTTAATCCAAAAACTTTTGCATTCGCTTTGCTACGTCCGTTCTTATTACTAATTTCGCACTCTAAAACTGATGAATAAAAAACGAGGAATAATAATATGGCAGAGCTAAAGAAAATGCGCACCGCACTGGTGTCGGTGTACCACAAGGACGGATTGGAAGAATTGCTGAAAAAGTTGAATGCCGAAGGCGTGGAGTTTCTCTCCACGGGCGGCACGCAGAAGTTCATAGAAAGCCTGGGTTATCCTTGCAGGAAGGTGGAAGACGTAACGACCTATCCTTCCATTTTGGGTGGCCGGGTGAAAACGCTTCACCCCAAAGTGTTTGGCGGCATTCTGGGACGCAGAAGTCTGGAAGAAGACCAGAAAGAAATGAGTCAGTACGGCATTGAGCCGATTGACCTCGTGATTGTTGACCTTTATCCCTTTGAAGACACCGTGAAGAGCGGCGCTTCCGAGGCCGACATCATTGAAAAGATAGACATCGGCGGCTTTTCCCTCATCAGGGCAGCCGCCAAGAACTTTGAAGACGTGGTGATCATTCCGAGCAAGGCCGAATACCGTCCGCTGCTCGATCTGCTCAACGCTCAGGGAGCCCAGACCACACGCCAGCAGCGCAAGGCCTTTGCCGAAAGGGCCTTTGCCGTAAGCAGCCACTACGACACAGCCATCCACGGCTACTTTGCCCAGTAAACCGGTCCGTTCAACTTTAAACAAGACGCATCATGGGATTCTTTTCATTTACCCAAGAGCTTTCAATGGACCTGGGAACGGCCAACACCATCATCATCAGCGATGACAAGATTGTGGTGGACGAACCTTCCGTAGTCGCCCTCGACCGACAGACGAACAAGACGCTCGCCGTGGGAGAACGGGCCAAACTGATGTATGAGAAGTCGAACAGCGACATCAACGTAGTACGCCCCCTGCGCGACGGCGTGATAGCCGACTTCAACGCTTGCGAACAGATGATGCGCGGCCTGATAAAGATGGTGCCCCGAGGCCACCATCTGTTTGCCCCATCGCTGCGGATGGTAATCGGAGTGCCCTCGGGCTCAACCGAAGTGGAACTGCGCGCAGTGCGCGACTCAGCCGAACATGCCGGAGGACGCGACGTCTACCTCATCTTTGAACCCATGGCAGCTGCCATCGGTGTGGGTATCGACGTGGAAGCCCCTGAGGGCAACATGATTGTTGACATAGGCGGAGGCACCACGGAGATTGCCGTGATTTCGCTGGGCGGTATCGTTTCGAACAACTCCATCAAGACCGCCGGCGACGACCTGACCGCCGACATTCAGGAATACATGAGCCGTCAGCACAACGTGAAAGTCAGTGAACGAATGGCCGAACGCATCAAGATTCACGTAGGCGCAGCCCTCACCGACCTGGGCGAGGATGCTCCCGAAGATTACGTCATCCACGGGCCTAACCGCATCACGGCCCTCCCCATGGAGATTTCCGTTTGCTATCAGGAAATCGCTCACTGCCTGGAACGCTCCATTGCCCACATCGAAACAGCCGTGCTGAGCGCGCTGGAACATACGCCCCCCGAGCTATATGCCGACATTGTGAAGAACGGCATTTATCTCACCGGCGGAGGCGCCCTGCTGCGCGGACTGGACCGCAGGCTCACGGAGAAGATCAACATCCCCTTCAAGGTGGCCGAGGATCCGCTACACTGCGTGGCCAAGGGAACGGGCATTGCCCTGCAGAACGTAGACCGTTTTACCTTCCTGAAGCGCTAAGGCCGGTTTCCTTCAAAGCCGGAGCCGGAGGCCCATGCCTCCCTCCACTTAACGACATCACTGCAATCACAAGGTGGACACCCTGTTGGAATTCTTACGGAAGTACAGCTACTGGTTTCTTTTCATCGTATTGGAGATCTGTAGCTTGATTCTTTTATTCCGTTTCAACAGCTATCAGGGCAGCGTATGGTTTTCGGCAGCCAACGACATGGCCGCCGAGGTGAACGGCATATATACGGAGGCTTCTTCGTTCGTACAGCTCAGAGACGTAAACAAGCAGCTTACCGAGCAGAATCTCCGCCTGCAAATGCAGCTGTCGAGCCTGCGCGACGCCCTCGACAAAACCATGAAGCCCGAAACCACCAACGACCGGCTCGTGATGGATTCGCTCAAGGGCTACGAGCTGATACCGGCCAGAGTGGTGAGCAACTCCATCGTGAAAAACGAGAACTACATCGTGATAGACAAAGGCGAAGCCGACGGAGTGAAAACGGAAATGGGCGTAGTAGGCGGCGGCGGAGTGGTAGGCATCGTATTTCTGACGGCAGCGCACCACGCCCTGGTACTGCCCACCATTAACGTAAAGTCGAACATCAGCTGCCGCATCAGGCACCAGCGCTACTTCGGCTACCTCCGATGGGAAGGCGGCAGCACGCTCTATGCTTACCTCAACGACATTCCGCGCTATGCCAAAATCAAGGAGGGAGAATACATAGAAACGAGCGGCTACTCCGCAGTGTTTCCGCCAGGCATTTTCGTAGGCAAGGTGAAGAGCATAGCCAACGCGCCCGACGGCCTGTCGCTCCAGTTGAAAGTAAATCTGGGTACCGACTTTGGCAACCTGAGCGACGTAGCCGTGATAGTAAACCAGAATCAGCCCGAAATAGAAAGTCTGAAGCTCAAGCTCACAGACTTCGAAGCCACCGACAACTAAACAGACCCAAAACCGACAGACCTCACGCAACATGGTAGGTACATTCCTCAAACGCTTCATCCTGATGACAGTGCTGCTGGCGCTGCAAGTGCTGGTATTCAACCACGTGGAAGTGATGAACTATGCCACGCCCATGGTCTGCGTCTACTTCATCCTGCTCTTCCCCATCGGCACGTCGCACTGGCAGATACTGCTCTGGGCCTTTGCCATGGGACTGCTGCAAGACATCTTTTCGAACACTCCGGGAATGAACGCCGCCAGCCTCACGCTGATAGGCTTCCTGCAGCCTTGGATTCTGAAAACCTTCAGCCGGAAAGACCATGACGACAACGACGAAGCCCTGGCCCTGCCTCCATCGGCCCGAACCATGAAGTGGGCACCCTTCATACGCTATGTATTGACGGCAGTCGTTTTGCAACAGGTGTGTTTCTACGTGCTGGAAGCGTTTTCCTTCTTCAACCTTCAGGAAATGGGCATTAACATTGGCGGAGGCACACTGATGTCGGTGCTGATCATCGTGGCCATTGAGGGAGTGAGAAACAGCGGAGCAAAGAAACAACGGGGATGAGCATCTACAACCTCGACAGAAGAAAATACATCGTGGGCCTTGTGGCCATCCTGATCGTATTGGTCTACATGGCGCGGCTTCTGGCGCTGCAAATCTTGAGCGACGACTATAAGAAGAATGCCGACTCCAACGCCTTTCTGAAAAAAGCCCTCTACCCAGCCCGAGGCCTTATCACCGACCGCAAAGGGCGCCTGCTGGTGTATAACGAGCCGGCCTACAACCTCATGGTCATCATGAACGAGCAGCACGGCATTGACACGCTGGACTTCTGCCAGACCATAGGCATCAGTAAGGAACAGTACGTGGAACGCATGAACGACATCAAGGACCGCACCAAGAATCCCCACTATTCGCGCCATACGCCCCAACTCTTCATTGGCCAGATACCGGCAAAGCAGTTTTCCGTGTTTCAGGAAAAGCTCTTCAAGTTCAAGGGTTTCTACGTAGAGAAACGCGCCATACGCCACTACGCCACCACCTGCGCCGCCCACGTTTTGGGTGACGTAGGCGAGGCCGACCAAATAGACATAGACAGCGATGCCTACTACCGCCCGGGAGACTTCATAGGCAAGCTCGGAGTGGAACGCTCCTATGAAAAGGACCTCAGAGGAGTGAAAGGCATCCAGATCATGCTGCGCGACGTGAAGGGACGCATCAAGGGGCGCTATCAGGAAGGGCGCTTCGACCGCGTGCCCGAACCCGGACGCACGCTCACACTCAGCATTGACAAAGACCTGCAAGCCCTGGGCGAACACCTCATGGAAGGCAAGCTGGGAAGCATCGTAGCCATAGAGCCCGAGACGGGCGAAATCCTTTGCATGGTATCGTCGCCCACGTTCGATCCGCACCTGCTCGTAGGCCCCGACAGAGGCAAGAATTACCAAACACTCTACAAGAATCCCTACAAGCCCCTGCTCAATCGCGCCATCATGGGGCAATATCCCCCAGGCTCCACGTTCAAGACCTCGCAGGGACTCACTTTTCTACAGGAAGGCATCGTAAATCTGCAAACGGCCTATCCCTGCTACCACGGATTCCACTATGGCCGACTCCATGTAGGCTGTCACGGCCATGCTTCGCCGGCTGCCCTCACCTATGCCATCCAGACTTCCTGCAACAGCTACTTTTGCTGGGGATTCTACCACATGATGCAGTCGGCAAAGAAGTATGGCAGCGTTCATAACGCCATGACGCGATGGAAAGACTACATGGTGTCGATGGGCTTCGGCTATCGCCTCGGCGTAGACCTTCCAGGCGAAAAGCGAGGCATGATTCCCAACGCAGACTATTATGACAAACACTACAAAGGCGGATGGAACGGGCTGACCATCATCAGCGATGCCATCGGACAGGGAGAAGTGTCGCTCACTCCGCTGCAAATTGCCAATTTGTGTGCCACGATAGCTAACCGCGGCCATTACTTCGTGCCCCACGTGGTAAGTCACGTGGAAGGCAAGCCGCTCGACACGCTCTACACCCGAGCCCACCATACCATGGTGGAACCCAGATACTACAATTACATTGTGGAAGGCATGCGCCGCTCGGTGCTGGGCGGAACCTGCAAGGGCGCCAATCTGCCCGGGCTGGAAATTTGCGGAAAGACAGGTACGGCCCAGAACCGCGGAAAAGACCACTCCGTATTCATTGGCTTTGCACCGATGAACGAACCTAAGATAGCCGTATCCGTATATGTGGAAAATGGCGGATGGGGTGCCGACTACGGCGTACCGCTCGGCGCACTGATCATTGAGAAGTATCTGAACGGCGAACTGTCAGAATCGAGCAAGGCCCGGGCTGAATCGTTTGCTCACAAAACCATCTACTATGGCACGCGCACAAGATAACACCCGAAAACTGTTTCTCTCCATAGATTGGATCACGATATTGCTCTATCTGCTCCTCATCGCAGCAGGATGGGTAAGCGTGGTAGGCTCCAGCTATAACTACGGCGATCCGCTCATACTCGACTTTGCCCAGCGCTCCGGCAAGCAGCTCATCTGGATGATCTGTTCGCTCGGGCTGGGATTTGCCCTGCTGCTCACCGACGAAAAACTCTACGACACGTTTTCCTACGTGTTCTACATATTGATGATGGGGCTGCTGCTCGTTACCCCCTTCATAGCACACGATTCCCATGGATCCTACTCGTGGATCAACCTTACGAGCACCATAAAGATTCAGCCTGCCGAATTTGCCAAGTGCGCCACGGCCCTAGCCTTGGCCAAATGCATGGGCACCTATGGCTTTTCCATCTACAAGACCCGAGACTTCCTGCGCGCCATGGGCATCGTGCTGCTCCCCATCGTCCTCATCATTTTGCAAAGAGAAACGGGGTCGGCCCTGGTCTATCTGGCCTTCTTCCTCGTGTTTTACAGGGAAGGCATGAGCGGCACATACCTATTCGTAGGCATTGCGGCCATCGTCTACTTCATAGTGGGCATCCGCTACGACGAACTCATGCTGCCCCAGACGGAGACCTCTGTAGGTGCCTTCAGCGTATTGTTGCTCATCTGGTTTTTCACGGGATGCATGACCATTCTCCATTCGGAATCGCGCACCGGAGGGCTCTACATCCTCTCCATAGGCGGAGCCGTTATGCTCGGAGCCTATCTCGTATCGCGTTTCATCATTCCCTTCGACATCACGGTCATTCAACTCATCGTTTGCCTGGCATCCATAGGGTTTCTGCTCGTCCGCTCAGTCAAAGAGCACACATACAAGTATCTCTTCACCATGGCCTTTGCGCTGGGCAGCCTAGCCTTCTATTATTCTGCAAACATCGTACTCGACCATCTTCCAGACCATCAGCAGAGGCGAATTCTCGTATTGCTCGGCATGAAAGACGACATTCTCGGGGCCGGCTACAACGTACATCAGAGCCAGATCGCCATAGGTTCGGGCGGCATCTGGGGGAAAGGCTTCCTGAACGGAACGCAAACGAAGCTCAACTACGTGCCGGAACAAGACACCGACTTCATCTTCTGCACCGTAGGCGAGGAATGGGGCTTCGTGGGAGCGGCAGTGGTTTTGCTGCTGTTTCTGGTCCTGATTCTCCGGCTCATCCATATTGCAGAGCGGCAACCTACCACTTTCGCTCGCGTTTATGGCTACAGCGTGCTGAGTATTTTGCTGTTCCACGTGATGGTGAACATAGGTATGGTGATAGGACTGATGCCCGTCATCGGCATTCCGCTTCCCCTGTTCAGTTATGGCGGATCGTCACTGTGGGGCTTCACCCTCCTGCTTTTCATCTTCCTGCGGCTTGACGCCAGCAGAGGGCTCAAGAGGAGATAGCCCGACCAAAGCCATTCGCTTACATTATATATATAAGGTCATCACACGCTGTTTAATTCCATTGCATTCCTGCTGTTCGGCGTATTGGGCAGCGAGCAGTTCATCTACTTCCAATTCTAACCTCCATTCCATTATCAGACGAAAAAATTTGCCCTCACCATTTTGTTTCTCCTTTTAGGACTGTTCGCAGCCGACCGCCTTGGCGGAATAGGAATGAAGTGGATCAACCGCCACACTGGCGATTTGCTGGCACCCAAGTTTCGCTACCTCACAGAAGACCTTCATGAAGACGTGCTCCTCATAGGAGCATCGCGCTGTCATCAGCACTATGTGCCTTCCATCATCGCCCCGAAGATAGGCATGAGTGTATACAACTGCGGCATATAGGGTTCCGACAATATCTTTGCCCACTACATGACGCTCTGCTTTGCTCTGCAACACTACCGGCCGAAAGTGGTGTGCCTCGAACTGATGGTGTCTGATTTCAATGTTTCTTCAGCTCCCTTCGAGCGTTTGGGGCTCTATGCGCCCTACTTCGGTTTTAATTCTTCGGCAGACTCTCTTTTCGAAGAAGCCCATCTGGCATGGCACTACCGTCTGTTGCACCTTTACCGATACAATGCTAAAGCCATGCAGAATATAGCCGGCTTGGCTGTTAACCGACAGGAAAAAGACGATCATGGCTTTGTTCCGATTCGGGAAAACCACCAAATCCTCTCTGCTCCGGAAAGGGAAACCTCAGCAACCGAAACCGACTCCCTTAAGCTGCACTACTTGCACCGTTTCATCAGCCGCTGCAAGGAAGAGAACATCCAGTGGTATTTACCATTTCTCCTTAAATATTCGCTCCCTGACTCTTCCCTCTATGCCCCTTTGAAACGCCTTGCGCATGAGAAGGTGATTCCCTTCTTAGACTACCATAGCCCTGGCTGCTTTCTGGACCATCCGGACTATTTCCGCGATCCGGAACACATGCTGCTTCAGGGTGCCAGGAAATATTCTTCGCTCTTTGCCCACGACCTGAACCGCCTACTTTCTTTCCCAAAGGCTGAAGGCGGCAATCCCTGACCCAACCATACCCCTACTTCGGGCACTCCGGGAAGGATGCCTCGCCTCATGATGTGGCGCACGGTCACGGTGCCCCACCTCCCTTCTCCAACACATCCCTGCCAAAGGAGATGGGCCGTTTGCCGAAGCTGCATTCCCTGACCGAGCGGCCTTCCCTGCTTGTCTGTAAGCTGACAGCGCAAAGTGTCGGTCCTGCAGCTATAGGGATTTTGCCATTCGGTGCGCACCTGTAGCCACAATGACTGAAACGGATAGCGCGCCGTGGTGCGTAGCAGCAAAGCGAGATGATAATTGCCCCCCTGGCGAATGGTATCAATAGGAAAAGTCAGTTCATAATGCTGTTCCCAGCCGCCCTTGGGCGGCCGCTGATAGCTAAAGCAGGACACCTTCGGCTTGTTGCACGAGCCAAACAGCAAAATTCCTCCTGTCAGCATCAGCATCCAGAAAGAAACGGTTTTCCTGATACGCTTCACTGTCCCTGAGCTCCTATAAAGACTTTATGAAGAAACATTCTTACGTTCTGAACCGCTGCGTTTTTCAGCCCCTCCTCCAGCGCCAGGCAATGAGCGGTTTTTCTTCTTTTTCTTCTTGCGTTTGTCGAAGCGTGTAAGGCTGTCTTGTGTAGCCAGGTCTACGCTCTGAGGCTTAGACCCTGAGGCGGCGCCTTCAATGAGTGCGTCCGGCTTTTGTCCCTCACGGTTCATAGCCATCACTTCAGCGGCCCGATCCGTGCTGATAGTCACGAGGTTTTCCATCAAGCGCTTGTCCGTAGAGTAAGTAAGCAGTCCGGCAAGAATGTCCGTTTTCTGCAAATAGTAAGTGGCAGCAGCCGTTTCCAGTACATGATCGCGCGGAGGCAGCTTGGCTGCTGCCTCGGCATAGACGCTTACCTCATAGTTGAGGCAGCACTTGAGCTTGGCACACTGTCCGGCCAGCTTCTGCGGATTGAGCGATACGTCCTGCTGACGGGCCACTCCTGTGCTCACGGTAACAAAGTTCTTCATCCAGGTGGCGCAACACAGCTCCCTGCCGCATGGGCCGATTCCGCCAATGCGGCCGGCCTCCTGACGCGCGCCGATCTGCTTCATCTCTATGCGCACGCGAAACTCCTCGGCAAAAACCTTGATGAGCTGGCGGAAGTCCACGCGCTGGTCGGCTATGTAATAGAAAATGGCCTTTCCGCCATCGCCCTGAAACTCTACGTCGCCAATCTTCATGGCCAGACCGAGACTCTTGGCAATCTGGCGCGAGCGAATCATGGTCTGATGCTCCCGGGCTTTTGCTTCTTGAAACTTCTGCATGTCGTAGTCGCGAGCCAGACGATATACGCGGCGCGTACCCGTATCGGCCTTGGTGCGTATTTTTTTCATCTGGAGCTGCACCAGCGATCCCGTCAGCGTCACCACGCCAATGTCGTGACCCGGAGAAGCCTCCACGGCCACCACGTCGCCCTTCTGGAGAGGCAGGTGGTTGCTGTTCACATAATAGTCCTTCCTGGTGTTCTTGAACTGCACCTCCACGAGGTCTGTCATCGTTTCATTGCCGGGTATGTCAGCCATATAGTCGTAAGTGTTCAGCTGGCGATCCTGCCGGCCGCAGCCTCGGGCCGGAATACCTCGCTGATTGCCGTTGAGAGTGAATTCTTCCATTTTTCTTCTTTTTCTGTTCTTAAATGTATGATGAATGACCTTCCGTTCGCTTCAGGATGATTACTTTCGGATGCATACCGTCAGTTTCAGCGCAAAACTGAAAAACAGGATCTTGGCATTTACGTTTTGCTCTACATCGCGCTGCGCCTGACTCAGCTCATTCATGAAGTCGATCACGTTGCGTTCATTGATGAACCGTGCAAACTTCAGGGCAAAGGCAGATTCTTCATCCGTCATGTAGGTAAGCTCGGATTGGTGAAAATTATAGATAAAGTTTTCGCGAATGAGGTACTGCATATATTGCAGAAGGCTCTTCTGCCGTTCGCGTCCCATGGTGGACACTTCGTCAGCCCATCGGCTCAAGCCGCGCACGTCCCTGGCCCACGCCATGCGCATCAGGCTCACAAACTGCTCAAAGTAGACCTTGCTCTCGTCGTCAATACTGATGTGGCGCAGAGCTGCCAGATAGCTTCCGCCTGCCCTTCGGGCTACCTCCATGGCCGCTTCTGCTGAAAGACCGTTACGCTGCTTTAAGGCAGCGGCTATGGTGGTGACGCTCAGTGGGCTCATCTCTATCTGCTGCGTGCGGCTCAGCAGGGTGGGCAATATTCGGGAGGCATCGGCCGAAACAAGGATGAATACCGTCAGGGGAGTGGGTTCTTCAAGAAACTTAAGCAAATTGTTGGCAGCACTGGCCGTGAGCCGTTCGGGCTGCCACATGATCAACACCTTGTAGCCTCCGCCGTAAGAGGTCAGGGAGAGTTTCCGCAGAATATTGTCGCCCTCGGCATCGGGTATGAGAGCCTGCTTGCCCTCTGCACCGGTGCGTTCTATCCAGTCGCTGAGTCCGAAGTAGGCACCCTCGCGGATCATAGCGTTCCACTCGGGCATGTAGTCATCGCAGGTGGTCGTTTCGCTCTTCCTGATGATGGGGAAGGAAAAATGAAGATCAGGGTGTCCGTACTTCCCGATCTGGCGGCACGAGGGACACTCACCACAGCTGTCGTCCGGCCCACTGTGCTCGCAGAGCAGATAGGTGCCCAATGCCAATGCCATGGCCAGCCCCCCACAGCCTTCCGGTCCGCTCAGCAGCAGTGCATGTGGCTGCCGCCCTTCATTCAGCTGGCGCAGCAATCGCTGCTTCACATCCTCCTGACCTATCACTTCGCTGAACTTCATCGAATTACCCCTCCTCTAAAAAGAATGGTCTTAGAAAATCTGTGCCGCCACAGCATCTACGCTACGTGCCTGTCCCGTGGTATAGAAATGTATGCTGGGCACCCCCTGAGCCATCAGCTCGCGGCATTGCGCCACGGCCCACTCTACGCCTACTTGAAACTGGGCCTCGCGCGTAGTAGCTTTCATCATTTCGGAGGTAAACTCCTCAGGAATGTCGCAATGGAACGATCGCGGAATGCTCACCAGCTGTCTTTGGCTGATGATGGGCTTTATGCCTGGAATGATGGGCACATCGATGCCCTCCTCCCTGACGCGGCGAAGGAAGGAAAAATACTTCCGGTTGTCAAAAAACATCTGCGTTACGGCATATTCTGCCCCAAGCTCCACCTTGCGCCTGAGCCAGCGGATGTCGGAGGAAATATTGGGAGCCTCATCGTGCTTCTCCGGATAGCACGCCACTCCGTAGCTGAATCTTTCGCCAGGTTCGGCCATGGCGTCGCCACTGAGGAAGTAGCCCTCGTTGAATCGGTTCACCTGCTCTTGCAGCTCCGTAGTGTGGACATAGCCGTCAGGCTCTGAGCGAAACTGGCTGTCGCCCTTCTGGGCGTCGCCACGCAGGAGAAGCAGATTACTGATCCCCAGAAACTGAAGGTCGAGCAATACGTATTCCGTTTCAGCTTTCGTAAATCCGCTACACAGAATGTGGGGCACCACGGGCAGTCCATACTTATACTGCAAGGCGGCAGCCACGGCCACCGTCCCCGGACGGCGCCTGAGCATTTCCACTTCCACCAGGCCGTCGCTCCTCTTACGATAGACGGGCTCACTGTGGTGGGTAGTGATATTGATGTAACGAGGCTGGTATTTCAAGAGAGTTTCCACGGTGGCCTCCAGAGACTTGATGCCTTCGCCCTTTCGCGGAGGGAGCACCTCGAAGGAGAAAGCCGCAGGCTTGCCTGATATGAGTTCTGTAATCTTCATGTGATGAGCTTTAGCAGTGGCCTGAGAGCCAAACATTCAGCAAAATTACAAAAAGCTGAGCAATCAGGGCCGCTGGTGGCTATAGATTTTCAGCCAAGAAGGGTCTTTCGTCCTTACATTTCTCGCAGAAGAGGAGCACACGGCCTCCGCCCACGAGCGTAGCGGCAAAAATGTAGGTATCCCCTCCGTCCCTAAGGCGAAGCCGCCTCTTTAGCTCTGAGGCCGTCAGCGGAAAGCCTCTCACGGCCACGTTAGCCTGCCTGAGCGACGAGAGGGCCGCAGCCATTTCCCTCCCCTTCATGCGCGAAACGCTCCTGAGTCGGAACGCTCTCCCCGGAAACTCCTCCACCCTCTCCCGGGAGACCATCAGATGGCTCTCTTTTGAAAGTTGCCTGAGGGAGTATCGCTGTGCCACTTCGGCAAAAATGCCTGCCTTCATAATGCCCGGACCTGGATCATAAACATATAGCCCCTCCGTCAGCTCCCCCTCCCAGAGCGAAGCGCCGATGGTGCCTGAAGTCCATTCGTCCAGACCCATTTCTATCCGTCTCTCTCCCTCCACTATCACCAGAAGCCTCCGCTCAGGCCTCTTTCTGAGCAGCAGGAGCAGTTCCTTGCATTCTCCTCCCAGGGAAACGATGTGCACCTCGTCCACCTTGTCCTCCCCCATGTCGGCCATAGCCTTATGCCAGTCCATCATAGGCGATAGTTTCAGCATCAAGGTGTCGGCACTCATGAGAAGATCCCCTCGCAAGGCCACCACGTTGGGATGGCAGTGACTTATGTCATAGATGCGACCACCATGCTCGTCGCGGCGCGCAGGATCCACGTATACCACATCGGCCGGCGACATGCTTTCCAGATAGGCCACGGCGTCTCCAATGACCACTTCGGCCCTGATGCCCAAACGCTGGAAGTTGCGCTCTGCCAGCAGAGCTAGCTCCTCCTGCCGCTCCACGTATACGGCCTGCTGAAATTTCTGTGCCATGAAGGCGAAGTCCACGCCCAGTCCCCCCGTGAGGTCCACCAGGAGTCGGCCCGGCCCCACGAGCGAAGCCTTATAGCGCGCAGCCTGCTCGCTGGAGCACTGTTCGAGCGCCAGGCGCGAGGGCCACTCCATGCCCTCCATGGCAGCCCATGAGGGCAACTTGCGGCGAGCCCTCTCAAGTCCCTCTATCTGGACGAGCGCCGCACGCAGGTCTACGTTTGGATCTCTCACCCCCTGCAATGCCAGCCGCGCCACATCGTCGCCAGCATGGACAAGCACAAACTCACGGGTGGCCGCGTTCATCATGATTCGACCTCCCCATAGAAGCCGTAAGTTACGTCAGTGTATGGATACTTCTGCACATGGAGCGTTCTCACTCGGTCGAAGAGCAACCGGCGTAGCCTCGGAATGCCCGTCCCGTCCATGGCGGAAACAAAGATGCAGTCCCCCGTCTGGGCCATCCATGTGGCCATGAGCTCCTCCAATGGCCAGTTGGCCTTCTCCCGAGGAGTAAGGTCGTCGGCATCTTTCTTGATGTAGGTATAGGCATCTATTTTGTTGAATACGACTATGCCAGGTTTTTCGCCTGCCCCTATTTCGGCCAAAGTGTTCTGCGTGACGGCCATCTGCTGTTCAAAGTCTGGATGGCTCACGTCTACAACGTGGACCAGAAGGTCGGCTTCGCGCACCTCGTCAAGCGTACTCTTGAAGGAGTCTACGAGGTCTATGGGCAGCTTGCGGATAAAGCCTACGGTGTCGCCCAGCAGGAAGGGAAGCCCAAAGGAGACAACCTTGCGTATGGTGGTGTCGAGCGTGGCAAACAGCTTGTTTTCGGCCTTGACTTCACTGCCGGAAAGCAGATTCATGAGCGTTGACTTCCCCACATTGGTATAGCCAACCAGGGCAACTCTCACCATCCGCCCCCGGTTCTGCCGCTGCGTGGACTTCTGACGGTCTATGTCGGAGAGCCGCCTTTTCAGCAGCGACATGCGCGAGAGGATGATGCGGCGGTCCATTTCCAGCTGTGTTTCGCCCGGGCCGCGTAGCCCCACGCTTCCGCTCGCTCCTCCCTGACGCTCCAGATGGGTCCACATCCGCTGCAGGCGCGGCAGCATGTAGCGATACTGTGCAAGCTCTACCTGAGTCTTTGCCGCTGCCGTCTGGGCTCGCATGGCAAAAATGTCGAGTATCAAGCTGGTACGGTCAAGTATCTTCACGCAGAGCGTTTTCTCGATGTTACGCAACTGCCGGGCCGAAAGCTCGTCGTCGAAGATGGCCATGCTCACAGGCCTTCCGGCCTCCTCTTCGGAGAGGATGAACTGACGGATTTCCTGAAGCTTACCGGAGCCTACGTAGGTAGTGCTGTTAGGACCGCCGCAGCGCTGCGTGAAGCGACTGACGGCGCGTGCTCCGGCTGTCAGGGAAAGAAAAGCCAGCTCGTCCAAATAGTCACGGGTAGTCCGTTCGTTCTGCCCGGGAGTGACCAATGCCACCAGCACCGCCCTTTCCTCTGACGCTGAGGCAGGCTCCCGGGTGATTTCCTTCTTACTCATTCTTCTGTTCTTATTGAAATCAGAGGGCAAAGTTACGATTAAGCAAGTGACGTACAAAGAAAACTTGTTTTTATTTGTACGCCCGAGCAAAAGTAACTTCAGAAGCGCTGCGAATAAAGTTACAATAAAATTGAGAACCAAAGCACCGAAGGTCTGTCCGTTATGCCGCTTTGTGTCGTCAGTTTCTCCTTTTCTCATATTCTTTGAAACTTCCTTCCTACAACAGAAAGGAAGAAAATCATTAACTTTGCGCCCACAAAAAACTTCCAAACACCACTCATGAAAAGACCCCTCTACCTGCTACTGCTCATAATAGGCACAGGCTGGCTCTATGTAGCGTGCGACCTCATTGAGTACCACCCTTACGACACACGCATCAGCAAGGCCCACCGCGGCATCAATGCCGAAATGGCGGCTAAGATTGAAGCCCTGAGCGCCGGCTGCGATACGCTGTGCTTTGCCCAGATTACGGACACTCAGCGATGGTTTGACGAAACGGAAGCAATGGTGGACGCCATCAACCGAAGAGGCGACATTCAGTTCGTGATTCACACGGGCGACCAAACGGACTTTGGGCTCACACGCGAGTATGAATGGCAGCGAAGGGTGCTCAAGAACCTGAAAGTGCCCTACGTTTGCATCATTGGCAACCACGACTGCCTGGGCACGGGTGAAGACGTGTTCCACACCATGTATGGCGACGACAACATCAGCATCAATGCCGGATTCCTCCATTTGGTATGCCTCAACACAAACGCTTTTGAATACGACTACTCGCGAAACGTGCCCGACTTTGACTTTATCAAGCATGATATTGCCTCTACGCCCGACTCCATAAGTAGAACCGTAGTGGCCATGCACGCCATGCCGGGATCGGAGCAATTCAACAACAACGTAACAGACTACTTCAGCTATATGTTAGGACAATATCCGGGCCTCTCCTTCTGCATCTGCGGCCATGACCACCACGGCGGCATTTTCTATCCTACAAATGACAGCATTCCCTACTATGAATGCTCCGCTGCCAAGCAGAAGAACTTCTTGGTCTTCACCCTTACGAGGGAAGGATACACTTATGAATCCATAGAACTTTAGCAAGGATACGACCATGAAATCTCTACCCAGAATACTCCTTACTCTCCTTATGCTCCCGTCGGCCCTCACAATGCAGGCAGAGACAGGCAGCCTCCAAAATGACGATATCGTTACCGAATCCAGATACGACTCCCTCAAGCTCCAGAGCTCGCGCTACAGCCAAATGCTGCATCGCTACCAGCGCTTCTGGCACGGACTCATTCCCAGCCAGATCAAGGTACAATATGCCGGAAGCATAGGACTCTGCTCCGTGGCCGCCGGATGGCACTACGGTCCGCAGCACCGCATATGGGAAACCGACCTCTTCTTTGGCTACCTGCCTAAATATAACTCGCGCACGGCGCGCACCACGCTCACGGCAAAGCAGAGCTACGTGCCCTTCCGCGTGCGTTTGGACGACGACCTGGACATCGAGCCACTGGCCTGTGGTCTCTTTCTGAGCACCATTTTTGGAGAGGAATTCTGGGGCTCACAACCCTCTAAGTATCCCAAGAAGTACTACGGATTTTCCACCAAAATAAGAGCCAACATGTTCATAGGCCAGCGGCTGAGGTTTGGCATTCCGTCGTCGCTGCGGAAGCGCCACAACGCCATTTCCTTCTATTATGAGTTCAGCACCAACGAGCTCTATCTTATCAGCTACATCTCCAACAGTAGCCTGCCGCTGAAGGACATTCTGAGCCTTAACTGCGGACTGAAGTTTGAATTGTTTTAAGCAGATTCCATTTAATAATCGTACTTTTGCAGACGTATATGGAAGAACAGATCATCTCAAGCCTGCAAAATGCTCGTGTCAAGAGACTGGTGCAGTTGCAGAAGAAGTCGTCCGAGCGCCGTAGCCAGGGTCGCTTCATCGTGGAAGGCGTAAGGGAAATATCTCATCTTCTTGAAGCTGGCTACGAGGTAGACACCTTGTTTTGCTGCAAGGACCTGACCAGCTCGGAAGAAGTCAGTGAGCGTCTTGCCGAAGAGCTGAAAAGCCGCGGTCTGAATGTCACTCGGGAAGTGTATGAAAAGATGGCCTACAGAGACAGCACGGAGGGCATCATTGCCATTGTGAAAGAAAGGGTCTTCTCCTTGGAGAACCTCCCTCTTGGCCAAGAAGCCTTCGTAGTGGTGCTTGAAGCGGTAGAAAAGCCAGGCAATCTGGGCGCCATCCTCCGCTCGGCCGACGGCGCAGGTGCAGACGCAGTCATCATATGCGATCCGCTGACCGACCTGCGTAATCCCAACCTCATCAGGAGCTCAGTGGGCGCGGCCTTCAGTGTGCCGTGCGTGGCCTGCACTACGGATGAATGCATTGCCTTTCTGAAAAAGCAGGGCATACAGATCCTGACAGCTCAGCTACAGGCCTCGGAACTCTACTACGCCACCGACATGACCCGTTCCACCGCCATCGTGATGGGCACCGAAGCCACGGGCCTCAGCGACTCCTGGCGTAAAGCTGCCGACCGCCACATCCGCATCCCCATGATAGGAAGGATTGATTCACTCAATGTTTCGGTGAGCGCGGCCATCTTGATGTATGAAGTAGTAAGGCAAAGGAGCCTGCAAGGCCCCCTTACCTGAAGATTACAACTTGTGAGAAAGACTCTCGCCCTCCTTTACTATATAAGTTTTCTGCTTTGCTCCAGAGCCGATCACTACTTCCAGCTTTCCGCCCTGCTGCCGCTTTACGCGAATGTCGAAATCACCCTCAAAGGCACGGACATGACGCAAAGCCATCTGGTCCCAAGCCGTGGGAAGCTGAGGCGTTAGCGTGAAGGAATGGAACCCCGTGGGGCGTATGCCAAAGAGTCCCTCGGTAACGATACGGGCATAGAGCCCACTCTCTGCCGAAAGATGGCGCTGCCCTCCCTCCGGCCATGCCTCGATGGCATAAGGCACGTGCTCACCAAGCAAACGGGCATTGGAATAGAACTGGAGAAACTCCGTGGCTTTGTCTGGATAGCCTGCGGCATATACACCACGCAGGGCATAGAGCGTAGACCGGTCCCAGAAAGTTTTGCTGCCTGCCTGCGTAAGCATACCGTTCTCCGTCCACAAACGGGGAGAAAAGAGGGCCTGAATAGTGCCTTCGGCACGCTCAGTGATGCCCATGCATAGGGGAATGCAGATCCAGGAACGAAGCACGTCGTTGCCTTCATAATATTTATAGGTATCGAACCCCTCTACATTGCCCCCGAAGTAGGCCTCCATGCTCTTGCGGAGCTGGGCCGCCTGCTTACGGTATTTGGCAGCGAGAGCTGACGATTCGCCCAACTCCTTGCACAGATAGGCTGCTGAAATGAGGGCATCATAGTAAAGCGACGAAGTACAAAGATTGGCCTTTCCCGAGGGGAAGCGCCCTTCCAGCTCATCACGATCAGAAGCAACTACTCCTTCGGACAACAGCTTTCGATTGCAAAACTCCAGACACCACTGTATGAGTGGCCAGAGCTGCGTAGCCTCTGACTTAGAGGCCCGTGTGAGCACATAGCGGCTGGCACCATAAGCTATCATGGCAGCATCGCCACGATCGCCGGCTCCGTTCCAGATGTCGGTACCCTCAGCAATGATGCTGCTCGGTATGGGCTTCCATTCCGTATTCATGAAACGGGCAAAGTGCAGGTAGCTGTTGTAAGCCGACTCGCAGCCATATTCGTAGCCCTCGAAGGGGAAAAACGGATTGACGTACTCTGCTTGGTCGTTAGCCCAGATGGCAGCATAATAGCTCTCACCGCCAGGTCCATGCATGGGGCCTCCAGCTGTTTGATAAATGCTTTCCGAGGCACGCAGTTTGGAAAAAGCAAACATACGGTCTATCACAGGGTCGGGCGACTCCAGAATCAGATTCTTCTGCAAAGCGTCGGCCAATGCCGTGCGTTGCCTGAGCTCGTCCTGCCCATCAACAGAAAGTTCCTTCTCGGCCTTACCCTCGCTGTAGCCTTGTATGGTAGCCGTGAATTCCACGCTCTTCCCTGGCTTGAGCACTACGGCTGCCGAGGGTATCTCCGTTTTACACACCAGCGTGTAACTGCCCGTTACGCCCTGCTGGGAGGGGGTAGAAAAGGTAAGGCGCTCATCGGGGAGTTCCAGGTTCACGTCACGTCCCCCGTCGTTTGTCAAACGGTAGCATTCCACCAGCATAGGAAGCGTAGTAGATGGAAAGTAGGTGCGTTCCAATTGGAGCCCAACGCCCATAAGGCGGCTCCTCACCGTAAGCAGTCCCTGATGAAGCGATATGCTCTCCACCTTTTCGTTATCAATACGGGCCCCTCTTACTACAATGTCCTTCACCGCATCCCAAGCAAACCTGCGCATCAGGCTGGCGTGGGTGTTGTTAGGAATGGTTCGGAGCATGGGCCACACCATGCTCTTGTTCATGGTCAGGCTTCCATCGGCCTTCACGCCATAGCGCAACACGGTGCTCACCTGGCGGCCGCTCATCTCAATATGGTCCTCGTGAGGCAGTTTAGACTCTGCCACCTTCCAGATGATGCCGCCATCGTCAGCTAACTCCCAGCGGTTAGCTGCCCATGAAGTGGTCAGCGTCAGACATAACAGGGAAAAAAGAAGTTTCTTCATACGTTTGCTATAAAAGATGAGGGCTGAACGCTGACGCGTCCGGCCCTCACCATGGATCCTGTAAATTAAATGTGGAATAATTCTTCAGCCTTCACTTCGGGGAAGCCTCCCTTTTCGCCATAACGCATATGGATGCGGCTACCGCCCCAGTCTGCCGGCCGTCCGGCCATGATGGTATTGATGTACACAACCTTGATCTGATGCAAACCGGCCTTCAGTGCAATGCTTCCGCCGTTAGGCTCTGATGTCTTTACGGGAGTGTTGTTGTTGTCTACCACTTTCTGGCCGTCTATCCATACCTCCACATTATTGGAGCGTACGTAATATACGCCATCTTTCTCTACCTTCACGTAGCCACTGGCTATGGCAGCATAATCTTCACTGCCCAGCTTGGTCAACTCAGCCAAGTTCTTGATGACGCGAGAGTTGTCCCATTCCGTTACGTTAGCCAGCTCCTGTGTCTTGAGATAGGTGCCCTTCACCAGCTGCACCTTGAGGCCAAGCTGTGTGCCTTCTACAGCTGCAGCCGGCGACAGTTGTTGTTTCTCCACTCGAATGGTACGAATGCGGCTCATGTCGCCGGTGGGGAGCACGGTGGCTATCTTAATGGTGCCCGACTTATCAAAAATAATAGGCGCCGTATAGGTCGTAGACTGCGGTGTGGGATTGCTGCCGTCGAGCGTGTAGACCATCTTTTCCGGACGGGTGGTTTCAAAAGCCACGGCCTTCTGATCGGTGAAGGCCACGAAGTCGAACGAACCTTCGGGCTGCTGTGGCAGGGGAATGTGAAAGTTCACGTGGTGCAGTTTCATACGGATGGAGGCATCGGTATCGAGACGGCGGCTGAAATCTTCAAAGTTCTTCTTCTCTTTCTGGCTCCATCCCACTTCTGACAAAGCCAGCATTCTCGGGTAAAGGCGATAGTCCTGACGGTCGTTGTCGGGCAAGTATTCGGCCCAGAGATTCACCTGCGGTCCCATCACGTACTGCCCCATGCCCTTTTCGGCCACAGCTTGAGGAATAGGTTCATAACCATATGTTTTTGAGAGTGGAGCATAACCACCTATACCCTGAGGTTCGAGCGCCGGTTCACCTTGGAAATGGTCAACGTAAAGACCTCCTGAGCCCGGTGTCATAATCACGCGATGGCCTGCATTAGCTGCAGCAATTCCGCCAGTCTCACCCCGCCACGACATCACGATGGCACTCTTGTTCAGGTCTCCACCTTCAAGGATTTCATCCCAACCGATGATGTCCTTGCCATACTTGTTCAGGTATTTCTCCATTTCGCGCACCACATAGCTCTGCAACTGTGCTTCGCGAGAACGTCCGTTTTCATCCTTAAGGCCCAGTTCGTCAGCCTTGGCCTGGCAGTGGGGGCAACTCTTCCACTCTATTCTCGGAGCTTCGTCGCCGCCGATGTGAAACAGCTTGCTGGGGAAGATCTTCACCAGTTCGTCCACCACATCGCGATAGAACTGGAAAGTGGTCTCCTTACCGGCACAGGTAATGATGGGCTCCACGCCCCATGTACGGCGAGGCTCCACTTTCAGGTCGCGACACGACAGCCAGGGATAAGCCGCAATAGCAGCCAGTTCATGGCCCGGAACTTCAAATTCCGGAATAATATTCACGAAGCGTTCTTCGGCATACTTCACGAGTTCCTTCATTTCCTCCTGGGTGTAGAATCCACCTGTGCGACCATATTCCGTTCTCCGCCAACTACCCACTTCGGTCAGTTTGGGATACTTCTTGATCTCTATGCGCCAAGCCTGGTCCTCCGTAAGATGGAGGTGGAGGTTGTTGATTTTGTACATCGACATCATGTCAATGTGCTTCTTGAGCTGCGACAGTGGGAAGAAGTGACGACACACGTCGATCAGCGTGCCACGGTAGTCAAAGCGTGGTTTGTCCTGAATCTGACATGCAGCAGCCTTCCATGCCACACCGCTCACCGGCACCTCCGACTCCACCTGAGCCGGCAGCAGCTGCAAAAAGCTCTGCATGGCATAGAAAAGACCTTTCTCCGTGCTGGCTTTAGCCGTGACACCCTCGGGCATAACAGAGAGTTCGTAAGCCTCTTCGCCCTTCACTTTCTTGTCGATCAAAAGCTGTATGCCGCCTGACGTCTTCTTATTCGTCAGTTGGATGTTGTAGCCCGTAGCCTTGCTTAACTTGGCAGCAAAGAAACGGCCCACCGCTTCGGCCTTCTTGGCATAAATGGTTGTCCCATTTGTTAACTGGAAGTCACCGCTCTGCGGTGTCAACGTTTCGGGTTGCGGAATGATATTGTAGCGTTCCGCACTCTGTGCTTTTGCCAGGTTTGCCATGCCCGTGGCTGCAATAAGAAGCAAAGCACTCATCATTGTTACTATTTTTCTGCTCATTATATTGTGTGATTAAAATTCCGGTCGTATTCTTTTTAGAGAGGAAACCGTAAGCCTACGCCTTTTCCGCTTCGCCTTCCATGAGTTTTTCCTTTAGACGGAAAAACATGTAGAAGAAGCCTCCAAAGGTAGAATTCTCCTTCCCCTTATCCATGAAGGAAAGAAACGCTTTCACCGTTTCGTGAAGATCGGTAAACTGTATGGCATCATCATACTCAAACGAGGCCGGCAGGCTGTCCAGATGTTCCTCGTACCACGCCGAAAGTTCCTGCAACTCTTCTGCGGTATAGACTTTCTTAAATTCCATGATGGGGCAAAGTTACAAAATGTTGACCACTCTTTCGCTCCTTCCTCTCTCTTTTCTTCATTTCTTGGGAATGGAATATCCCAGCCCTCGCAGCCACTTCTCCACCTTGGCCTTCTGCCCTCTCACCTCGTGACCGTAGATGGCAAAGGACGTTCTGAAGGTAGCTTTAGGATAGATCTCTTTCAGGTCCGAAACGGCATTGCCCAGTCCGCTGCCTTCGTGGGTGGTAAAAGGAATGATGGTTTTGTCATTTAAATTATACTTATCGAAAAAGGTAAACATCACCTGTGGGAACGTGCCCCACCAGATGGGGCCTCCAACGAACACCGTGTCATACTGGTCCCCCTTCTTCCATTCCTCCTTCAGGGCAGGCTTCTCTCCTTTCCGAGCCTCTTCCTTGGCCACCTCTATGAGTTTGGCATAAGGCATGTCGTAGCTCTTCTGTGCCACAATCTCAAACTGATCGGCGCCGGTAAGCTCTGATATGTAATCAGCCACAATCTTCGTATTGCCTACCTTCACATGGCCAACACTGTAGTTCTCACCAGCGTGCGAAAAGTATACCACGATGGTCTTGTTCTTCTGATTCACTTTCGTCTGTTTGGCATTCTGCGCTCCTATAGAGAGCGTCATCATCCACATTGCTGCAAGCAGCATCAAGCATTTATTCATCATCTGGTCTCTTTCTTCTATACTTTCTTTTCTCCGTTCCTTCAATGCGTAGCTTTCAGGTATTGCAGGTCACCATACCAATACGATGCCGTCGTGCCCCCGTCTATCAGGATGTCCGTACCATTGACAAAGCGCCCTCTTCTCGACATGAGAAATTCTGCCAGTTCACCCACTTCGTCAGGCGTTCCGGCTCTTTGGGCAGGACTGGCGGCAATCATCTTCAGATAGCCCTCCTTACGCGGCCCGTGCAGTTCATCGTTGGCAAGGGGCGTGATGATGATGCCTGGACTGATGCTATTCACCGTAGCTCCGCGCTTTCCCCAGCGCGTAGCCTCCATCATGACGCGCAGCACGTTGCCTCGCTTGGCATACTGGTAAGCCTTCAGCGTATCCTTTATTTCCCCCAGGAAGGGCAGTTGCAGCAACTCTTCGGTTGGCGTCAGGGCCAGAGCTTCGTTCTGCTGCTCCGGCAGCGATGGCAAGCGATGACCGCTTTGTGAAGAAATCACAATGCCACTTCCCCCTTCGGCCACCACCTCTCCAAAGGCTTCGAGCAGGCAGGCCGTGCCATAGAGGTCCACGCGCAGTATCTCACTCACGGGAGCCTGCGATGGCGACACTCCTGCCGCATTCACCACATATTTCACCTCACCATGGCTTGTGGCTTCAGCCACTAAACTCTCGATGTCCCTCCTGCTGCCTAAGTCCATCTGCATTGGCACTGACTGAAAGCCGGCATCTTCCAGCTCCCCTGCGGCCCTCTCGGCATTCTCCATGCTGTAATCGGCCAGAATCACATAGCTCTCCGCTCCTATTCTTCTTACAATGGCGCGCCCTATGGCGCCAGTCCCCACCAAAACTGCTACTGTTTTCTTCATCCTTAATTTTTATATTTTCTGGTTATCTGTCTGCAAAGATACATCTTCTTAACATAATTCACCTCCTTCCAGGCGTAAAATCAAGAACTCATATAGAAGGACTAACATACAAAGCGAATCTGCAAAATGTGAACTACGCACAATTTGCAGATTCTTACCTTTTGCACTCAGCTCCTTCGGTGCTCAATTTTCAATTACTCCACACGGCGACCGTCATCAGACCCCTCCGGCCACCTCCCCTACGCTTAAGAGGAGGAGTTTTGCTGTTTGGCTAAAAGTAGGAAGCAAGATGCTCCCCTAAGCGTAGGGGAGCGGTCGCGTTAGCGACTGAGGGGTATGATCCATGCAGGCGAATTGCTCAATTCTCAATTCCTTCGCTCCTTCGATGCTGTGACCTTCAATTCTCAACTCTCAATTCTCGATGAATCACCATAGAATCTTCCGTCCGTTCTTAATGTAGACGTTGCCTTTCACGGGATGAGTGATTTCTCTTCCCAACAGGTCGTAAATGCGGCCCTCCTTACTTTCTCGGTCATTGTTAATAGATGGAACCCCATCTATTGAAACAGGATACCAACGCAGGAAGTCTTCATAGTTGTATATTCTATCTCTATATCTTGGAGAATTTTCCTTTTGCCATCCAGCTTGCATGTTAGGATCTGATGGATCCCATGTGCTCTCGTCTCTTTTAACAAATTGTAAGTATACTTCCATCTTGGTTAAATACAATTCTCTCTTTTTTGCATCATAATAAAAAGGACTTATATTGACATAAAAAGCATTTCCATACATAATGCCATTATATTCAAGAAAATAAGGATCCCACGTAGCATATTGAACTTCTTCTGTTATAATGGTATCGCTTGTTGGATATTCAGTCAGTCTAATAACAGTTTTTTCATCAATGATATGATATTTTCCTGTCAAAGGAAGACGAATACCATCAAAAAGGAGCTGTCTGTCTAATACCTTGATATAATATCCTGTTCTTTTATAGAAATTGACCCAGCATACATATCCACTGGGGCATGCTATATGATAAGTAAAACTTGGCACGTGATATAGGAAACGGGCATCATAATAAGGTAAATATCTTTTATTGAAAAAACCTGTTATTCCTCGTATGTCATCATCTGTAAAATAGATACCATCAGAATGGTAAATGATCGTTGAATCAAATTCAGCACCAAATCTATCGCTTTCGTTTATAGGTGCATATTTTACTTTTTCGAATCTTTCTGGTTGAAAATCGCAGACGGCCTTGATGTACATGGTATCTCCTAATTCTCCATCCTGTGCCCACAGATGGATAAACATGCATAAAAATGCGAGCAATAATAACTTTCTCATAATTCAATATTGGGGAATAAACTTAATTTCGATTTCTGAATTTTGTTGTGCTTCAACTCCATCTTGCAACAATAGATAGTCAGTTACATTAAACTGGTGCAAACCTTCTTTAATGATTACTCTACCTGTGGGTTTCTTGTTGGTAACATACGAACCGATGGAAATGCTTGGAGCAAAATACAGAGATTTACTATTTGCGCTCTGATTGGAAAGTGTTATGTTTTTACATATAAGTTCGTTTTTTGACTGTATGCCGTTTGGTCCTGTTAGAGAGGTCAGAATGGCCGAAACCTCCTTCAGGGGTTGATAAAGACCATTCTGCAAGTATCCGTCTATTCCGATATAGGTATTACGGACCATCAGCGTGTTCCAATATATACCTCCGTCGCAGAAATCCACTTCCCCCGTGCTGCTTCCATTGCTGCCGAATATGCATGGACTGCCTTTGGTAAGGTCAATCTGGAAATAGGGCTGTGCCGTTACGCTATTGCCATTGACCATCCGCAATCCCTGATACTGACCATTGATGAAGATGAAGTTCTGATCCGAATTGTTCGTTTGGTTCAATGTGGAGCCATAGAAACTCCCTAAGAGCAGATTGCCGCGTGACGTAAGCCTCATCTGTGCATTGCTCACCAGAGGGAATACGCATAGCATCAATAATATGAGATACTGTCTAATCATCGTTGATATTTGTTCTTGTTATTGAGTCTGTTCATTAATGCAAACTTTATGATTCACGACACAAAGATATACAAAATAAATATTCTCTGTGCCATTATCGCATGATAAAATGTTGGTCAGCCATGAAAAAAGTGGTGTTTAGGTCGCAAAGGTGTGTCTGGATACTCCTTAATATATAATGCCTCTTTGAGCACTGCAAGTCCGAAAGGCTTGCTTGATGGTGCATGATGCATTTTGATTCCTCCTTGCAAAAAACCGGTGCAAGATTTTTGCCATTTCCCAACTTCTTGCGACCTTTGCAATCGGAAACGGAG
>JAFUHF010000050.1 GCA_017468985.1 Bacteroidaceae bacterium | reverse complement strand
GATCTGTTTTATTTTAATACCGCAAATATACGACTTAGATCAATACCATCCAAAATAAAAGGCGAAGAAGATGAATGATTATTGATTGCATCATGGAAACAATGAGATTTCGTATGCTCTGCAACCACTTGCAGGGTTGGATTTATTGGGGTGACTTGTCAACAGGGGCGCCATCCCTGCCTGAGAGCTGCAAGCCCTCTGGGCTTTTCTTTGCGGCTATGTTCAAGACAGCAAGCCTTGCAGAATTCAGGCAGGGGTTAAGCGAAGCGCAACCCCTGTGTATGCAGTCGCCCCACCATATCAACGCTGAAGGCGTTGCAGATCATGGTATGCGGCAAACTATTTCATTTTTCAATTCTCAACTCTCAATTTCCAATTATTCCAAGCGGCGACCGTCATCAGACCGCTCCGTCCTCCGGCCACCTCCACTGCTCTACAGGGGAGGTGCTTGTTCCTTCATTTGTTTCAGCGAATAAGAAGCTGCTCCTCAAAGCGTAGAGGAAACTGCGAGCTGGCGCAGCAGTTGGGGGAGCGAAGCGAGGGTGGCCCGTAGGGTGTCGCGCAGCGACTGAGGGGTATGATGCATACAAGCGAATTATGCATTCATCATCCCCGAGTGTGGGGAATGCTGCGTCGGTTGAACTCCTGGGAGCTTCCGAGCCTATGAAATGCTGCGTCGGTTGACCTCCCGGGCCTTTCTAAGTATAGGGAAGGGGCGAGATGTTTTGGTTATTGCATCTCGCCCTAACATGAAGTATAAGATCTATTTTCGTTTTATGAGCAGAAGAAAAGGATGATGAGTTGTGCCGTAAGAATGCGCAGGAACATGGAGAGGGGGTAAACCGTGGAGTAACTTACGGCCGGTGCATCGTTGTTAGCCAAATCGTTGGAGAAACCAAGAAGAGGTGGGTCGGTGTTTGCTCCGGCAATGAGTCCCATGAAATTGAAATAGTTGAGTTTATAGCGCAAACGGGCTATGACTCCTATGATCAGGATGGGAAGGATGGTGATGAGAAAGCCAATCCATACGTATTTCAGTCCGTCACCTTCGGCTATGGTGGTCCAGAAGTTAGCCCCAGCCTTGATGCCCACACTGGCCAGAAACAAGATGAGGCCTAATTCGCGAACAAAAAGATTGACACTGGTGGTGGTATAGCTAACCAAGTGAACTTTATAGCCGTAACGTCCCAGCAGAATGGCAATGATGAGTGGGCCTCCGGCGATACCCAGCTTGACAGGGTTGGGAATGCCGCTGATGGTAAAGGGAATGATACCTACGATGATACCCAGCATGATGCCTATGAATATGGGGGCAATGTTGGGATAGTTAAGACGCTTGGCTGAGTTGCCCACAAGGTCGGCTACGCGCTTTACGTTTGCTTCCGAGCCTACCACCATGAGACGGTCGCCAATCTGCATTTTCAGATTGCGGTCGGCAAACAGGTCTAAGCCAGAACGGGTGAAACGTGTGATGTTAACTCCGTGTACGGTGCTGAAATGCATCTCTCCGAATGTTTTGCCTTCAATTTCTGGTTTCGTGACGATGATTCTCTTGGAGATGATGGGCGAGTGGTCTTCGTCCCAGTCCATTTCTATGGGGTCGCCTAAGAAGGCGATGATGGCTTCGGCGTCGTCTTCTGCACAAACGATGCGCATTTTGTCGCCGAGGGTGAACACGGTGTTGCTGCCTGCATGGAATATTTCTCCATCGCGCTCAATGCGAGTACATACGAAGGTTCTTCCCAGGAACTGGCCCACCTGAAACAGGTTCTTCCCTACGAGCGACTTGTTGCTGGCAACGATGGTGAGATGAGCCGGTTTGGCGTGAGGATTGTCTTCCATCTGACGCCTGATGACTTCCTCTTCCTGGCTCAGTGAGATGCGAAGCAGATAGCGGATGGCAATGGTGGCTCCAATCATACCAACCACTCCAAGCGGATAAGCACAAGCATAGGCGGAGGCTATCTGATGGCCATCCATGGCATTCTTCAAGGCCAGGTTGTTGTTCATTACTTCGGCCAAAGTTTCGCCAGCAGCACCCAGACCTGGCGTGTTGGTTACGGCGCCGCAAAGTACGCCTACCATCATGGGGAGATTCTTGGGGTCGGACGTGTCGAAGAAGTTTTAGTAGAGTACAAACATTACGGCCACATTGAGCAATATAAGTCCGGCGGCCATCATGTTGAGTCTTACGCCACCTTTTTTGAATGACGAGAAGAAGCCAGGTCCAACCTGCAGACCGATGCAGTAAACAAAGAGAATGAGCCCGAAGTCTTGAATGAAATTGAGCGTAGCGGCAGGACAGGCATAGCCATCGGTGGTTTCTAATCCGAAGCAGTGATAGATGTGGCCCAGAATGATGCCGATAAACAATACAAAGGTAGAACCTAAGGCGATGCTACCAATCTTGATCTTACCCACCTGGAAGCCTACGGCAATGACAATGGCGTAGATGAATATGATGTGGGCCGATGAGTTGACATTGGTAAACAAGGAGAGAAACCAATCCATGTAAGTCTTTTCTGATGATGGGGTTTGTTATCGGCTGCAAAATTACAACGAATTGATCGCAACAGAGCATTACGAAGCAACGGAAAACCATCACAGGTATTTATCGCGAAAGGATTTTTTTATGTACCAGCGAAGAACTGTCGCTTTTTTGAATACTAAACTTTACAATTATGATGAACATGAAGAATCCTCTTGTCACGCTGTCCTGCCGAGATCTATTATTTATGGCGGAGGCAGGGGAGGAGCATGGTTGGATAACGATTTGTAAGGTTTGCGGATTGTCATTTGAATAGGAATTACTACTTTTGCAACGCCCACAATTGCATTCATGCGTTGTGTGGAACTTTTTATGCGGCGTTTAACTACGCTTTGAGAGGCACTTCAGACTTCGCACATTTGAACCTTAGCCTTGATAAGCAATGATAGATGTCTTCGTGGTATGACTGTTTGGGCCCAACCCTGTTTGGCCCGATGAAGTTCATATCGGCGTGGGCTTATTCTGCATTGCTCGTCTTTTTGCTAAGGGGCAGTGCGAAGGCCTGAAGTGCACGACGAGCCGATGTATGACTTCCCACGCTGTTTTTGTTAGAGAAAAGGGAAAGGGGAGCTCCCGACGAAGATATTGAAAAATGAAAGCAAATGACATCATAGACTACGAAGCCGACGTCCTTCCGGATGAGGATGTGTGCAGGGAATGGTTTAGGGCTCAAAGGGAAGCACATGGTGTGGTGTGTCCACGCTGTGGAAGCAGGGAACATTACTGGAAATCACAGAAGTGGATGTACCAATGCAAAAGTTGCGGTTACCGGCAAAGCCTGCGCGCCAACACGCTGATGCATGCTTCGAAGCTGCCCTACCGTTACTGGTATGCTGCAGCTTACTTGCTGGAGCGTGAGGGCGATCGCCTTTCCATCACGCAATTGCAACGAATGCTGCGCCATCATCGCTATCAAGCCATTTGGGAACTGGTCAACAAGTTGCGTCCCATGGTGGTGCGTAGGGCAGATGGACAGGCTACATGCCAATTAGACGCCAAGTTCTTCATGTGATTTGCATTTTTGCGGCTTCTTTCTTTGTAATCATTCTGGTGAATATACCTAATAACTATGTTTTTTGTGGGCTGAATGTCTGTATGTTGAATTATTTCCGTAATTTTGGCGGCCGAAAATAGCAAAACATTTGGATTAATTCATTCAATAATATGGAAAAGAAAAGAGAAAGGCTTTTTTCTGAATTCGCGCCGGTGAGCCGTCAGGAGTGGTTGGACAAGATCACCGTTGACCTCAAAGGTGCTGATTTTGGCAAGAAGTTGGTATGGCGCACGGACGAAGGTTTCAACGTGCAGCCATTCTACCTGAAGGAGGATGTGGAGAAACTCCCGACGGTGACGGCGCTTCCCGGACAGTTCCCGTTTGTGCGTGGAAACAAGGTGAGCGACAACAATTGGTATGTTCGTCAGAACGTGAAGTGTGGCGACGCCAAGGAGACGAACAAGAAGTTGCTCGACCTGCTGGGTCGCGGCATTGATTCGCTGGGTCTCAGCATTCCGCGTGACAATGTCAACGCTGAGTATCTTGAGGCTCTGCTTGAAGGCATTATTCCTGAGGCTATCGAGTTGAACTTCAGTACATGTCCCAGTGTGACATTGCAGCTGGCAAAGGAGGTTGTGGCTTATCTTGACAAGCATGTGCAGGACAAGTCGCAGATTCACGGAAGCATCGACTTCGACCCCATCGGAAAAATGCTGAAGAAGGGTAAGGATCTCACGGCTCGCCTTGCCGACGCAAAGGAAATGGTAGACATCGTGAAGGATTATCCTGGCATGACCTGCATCACCGTGAGCTCGCTCGAACTGCAGAATGCCGGTGCCTTCTGCTATCAGGAAAGCGGATATGCTCTGGCTTGGGGTAATGAGTACCTGAACTTGCTGACCGAGGCTGGTGTTGAAGCTCGCGAGGCCGTTCGCCGCATGCGTTTCAGTATGGCTGCCGGTGGCAACTATTTCATGGAAATTGCCAAGTTCCGCGCTTTCCGTATGTCGTGGGCCAACATCGTGCGCGAGTATGGTGTTCCCGAAGAGGAGTGCCGCGCCTACATCATGGCTACTACGGCAGAGTATAACAAGACGCTGTTCGACAGCTACGTGAACCTGCTTCGCACACAGACCGAGGCTATGAGTGCAGCTCTGGCCGGCGTGGAGAGTCTGGTGGTGACGGAGTTCAATACGCCTTACGAGCAGCCTACGGACTTCAGCGAACGCATTGCGCGTAATCAGCAGCTGATGCTCAAGGAGGAGAACCACTTCTCGAAAATCGTTGACGTGGCTGCCGGTTCATATTATATAGAGGAGCTCACCGTATCGATCGCTGCCGAGGCTTGGAAACTGTTCCTTGCCGTTGAGCAGGAGGGCGGATTCCTTGCTGCCGTCAAGACCGGAACCGTTCAGGAAAAAGTGAACGCTACGAACGACGAGCGCCACAAGAAGGCTGCCCAGCGTCGTGAGTTCATCCTCGGAACCAACCAGTTCCCCAACTTCACAGAAGTCAGCGAGGGTAAGCAACCACTGACCTGTCAGTGCTGCTGCCACAGCGACGAGGCTCCGGCATTCCCGAAACTCAACCAGACTCGCCTTTCGAGCGACTTCGAGGCACTGCGTCTGGCTACGGAGAGAGCAGAGAAGCGCCCTGTAGCTTTCATGCTGACGATTGGCGACCTGAAATGGCGTCAGGCTCGCGCTCAGTTCAGCTGTAACTTCCTGGCATCGGCTGGCTATCAGGTTATCGACAATCTTGGTTTCCCAACGGTTGAAGAAGGCATAGAGGCCGCCATGGAGGCTGGTGCCGACATCGTGGTGATCTGTTCGAGCGACGAAGAGTATGCTCAGTATGCTATTCCTGCCTACAATGCACTCGATGGCCGTGCCCTGTTCATCGTGGCCGGTGCTCCAGCATGTGCCGAGGACCTTAAGGCCGCAGGCATAGAATATTTTATCCATGTGCGCGTCAACCAATTGGATACGCTCAAAGAGTTAAACGCTAAATTGGGAATCAAATGAGAAAGAATTTCGAACACATAGATATCAATGCCATTCCTGCTCAGCAGAATGGTCAGCGGTGGCAGAAGCAGCAGAATATTGCTGCCGACTGGCGTACACCGGAACAAATCGACATTCAGCCCGTATATACCAAGGAAGACATGGAGAACATGGAGCACCTGGACTATACGGCAGGTCTGCCTCCCTTCCTTCGCGGTCCGTACAGCATGATGTACCCGTTCCGCCCGTGGACTATCCGTCAGTATGCCGGATTCTCTACGGCAGAAGAATCGAATGCTTTCTATCGCCGCAACCTTGCCAGTGGCCAGAAGGGTCTTTCCGTGGCCTTCGACCTTCCTACCCATCGTGGTTACGACCCCGACAACGAACGCGTGATCGGCGATGTGGGTAAGGCTGGTGTAAGCATCTGTTCCGTTGAGAACATGAAGGTGCTGTTCTCCGGTATTCCATTGAAGGACATGTCGGTGTCAATGACAATGAACGGTGCCGTGCTCCCCGTAATGGCCTTCTACATCGTGGCCGGTCTGGAGCAGGGCGCAACGCTCGACGTTATGGCCGGAACCATTCAGAACGATATTCTGAAGGAGTTCATGGTACGTAACACCTACATCTATCCTCCTGCCTTCTCAATGAAGATCATTGCCGACATCTTCGAATTTACTTCACAGAAGATGCCGAAGTTCAACAGCATATCCATCTCCGGCTATCACATGCAGGAAGCTGGTGCTACGGCCGACATTGAGCTGGCATACACGCTGGCCGACGGTATGGACTATCTGCGCACGGGTATCAATGCCGGTATTGATATTGATGCTTTCGCACCGCGTCTGTCGTTCTTCTGGGCTATCGGCGTGAACCACTTCATGGAGATTGCCAAGATGCGTGCCGCCCGTATGTTGTGGGCGAAGATCACGAAGATGTTCGGCGCGAAGAATCCAAAGTCAATGATGCTGCGTACACACTCACAGACTTCGGGTTGGTCACTCACGGAGCAGGATCCGTTCAACAACGTAGGACGTACGTGTATCGAAGCTATGGCAGCCGTGCTGGGTCACACCCAGTCGTTGCACACCAACGCTCTCGACGAGGCCATTGCCCTGCCTACGGACTTTAGCGCACGTATTGCACGTAACACGCAGATATACATTCAGAACGAAACCCAGGTATGTCGCGAAATCGACCCGTGGGCAGGTTCCTACTACGTAGAGAAACTCACCGACGAGATTGCTCGCAAGGCATGGGCACACATCGAGGAAATCGAGAGTCTGGGCGGTATGGCCAAAGCTATCGAAACCGGTGTGCCCAAGATGCGTATTGAAGAAGCATCGGCTCGCACGCAGGCACGTATCGATACCGGACAGCAGGTTATCGTTGGTGTGAACAAGTATCGTCTGGACCACGAAGATCCTATCGATATTCTTGAAATTGACAACACCGCCGTTCGCTTGCAGCAGGAAGAAGAACTTCGCAAGCTCCGCGCTAACCGCGACAACGAAGCCGTGAAGCAGGCACTCGATGCCATCACAGCTTGTGTTCAGGAGTTTGCCGATGGAAAGAAGAGCAAGGAAAACCTGCTCGACCTTGCCGTAAAGGCCGCTCAGCTCCGTGCATCCCTGGGCGAAATATCTTATGCTTGCGAAAAGGTCGTGGGACGTTATAAAGCAGTAATCAAAACCATCAGTAACGTGTATTCAGCAGAAACCAAGGGCGATGCCGACTATAAGGAAGCATGCCGCCTCACCGAACAGTTTGCCAAGAAGGAAGGACGCCGTCCACGTATTATGATTGCCAAGATGGGTCAGGACGGTCACGACCGCGGTGCAAAGGTCGTTGCCACGGGTTACGCTGACTGCGGTTTCGACGTAGACATGGGCCCACTTTTCCAGACACCGGCAGAAGCTGCCCGTCAGGCTGTGGAGAACGACGTACATGTGCTCGGCGTAAGCTCTCTGGCTGCCGGACACAAGACGCTGGTGCCTGCTGTGATAGAGGAACTCAAGAAGCTCGGTCGCGACGACATCGCAGTGATAGCCGGTGGTGTTATCCCCGTAAACGACTACGACTTCCTCTACAAGGCTGGCGTAGCTGCCATCTTCGGACCAGGTTCGAACGTGATGCGCAGCGCTATCAGCATAATGCACATTCTCGGAGAAGAGTAATTACTTTTAAATAAGTATACGCTGTTTTCATCCCCGATGCTTCCAAGGCGTCGGGGATGATTTTGTTCTTTTTCGGGTCTTTTCTTGTTCGATTTTGCAGGAGTCAGATATTTTTCTTATTTTTGTAAGGCTGTTTTAGGTAGCGATAATGGTTTTTAATGAAATAGAAAGATGAAGCATTTAGTACCTCTGGCACTTGCGCTGTGTTTAGTTTTGCTTTTTTCCTGCACGGAGAAGAAAGCAGAGGAGCCCCTGGCCGTGATCTACGAGACCGACATGGGCAATGATGTAGACGATGCCTTGGGCTTAGACCTTATATATAAATATGTAGATGCCGGCAAGGTGGATCTCCTTGCCGTGATGCTCAATAAGGAAGGAACGGCTCCTGCGGAGTACGTAGATTTGGTCAATACGTGGTATGGCTATCCAGAAACGCCTATCGGCATCATTCATGATGGAGCCGACTGCGAAAACGACGCCGTGAACTACGCCCGTGCTGTATGTGCGATGACTGGTGCTGATAGTGTGCCTGCCTTTGCGCGCACGCTGTCAGGTTATGACGATCTGCCTGATGCCCATTTGCTGTATCGTAAGATTCTTGCCTCGCAGCCCGACCATTCGGTGACGGTGATTTCGGTGGGATTCAGCACGAATCTGGCCCGACTGCTGGCCACAGCTCCTGATGATTATTCCCCTCTTACGGGGCGTGAACTAGTGGCGCGCAAGGTGAAACTGCTCAGTATGATGGCCGGATGCTTCAACGGGGCTTCTCCGGCATGGGAATACAACGTAATTAAAGATACGGCGGCTGCCCACAGAGTGTTTGCCGACTGGCCTACGCCCATTGTTACTTCTCCCGTCGAGGTGGGTGCTGCCGTGTGCTATCCTGCGCAAAGCATCGAGAATGATTTCAGTTGGGCTGATCCTCATCCGGTAATAGAGGCCTATAAGGCCTATCGCCCCATGCCCTATGATGAGCCAATGTTCGATCCTACGGCGATTGTCTATGCTCTTGAAGGTGATGGTTTCTTCACGATGTCTCTTCCAGGGCGTATAGAGGTGGACAGCCTGGGAGGAACGGTGTTCCAGCCCGATCAAGATGGATCGCGGCGATATTTCCACGTCAATGAAGCACAGGCCGATTCATTGAAGAATTTTTTCATCAAGCATCTCACTTCGCGTCCTAAGAAATACGCCGAGTAATAATCCATAACCCCATCATATAATGAAAAAGATTATTGTAATAGGAAGTTGTAATACGGATATGGTCATCAAAGTGGACCATCTCCCCCTGCCTGGTGAAACCATCATAGGTCATGACTTCATGACGAATCAGGGCGGTAAAGGTGCCAACCAAGCTGTTGCCGTGGCTCGTTTGGGTGGTAATACGCAGTTCATAGCCCGTTTAGGCGATGACGGCTTTGGTTGCCAGTCGCAGCAGCTTTTGCAGCAGGAAGGCATAGAAACCACGTATGTGACCCTTACCGAAGGCGTGGCTACCGGAGTGGCAATGATTCTGGTAGACGAAAAAGGAGAGAACAGCATTATCGTGGCCAGCGGTGCCAATGCCTTGCTGAGTGTGGACGATATCAAGGCGGCAGAGGCAGACATCTGCCAGGCCTCCATCGTGCTCATGCAGTTGGAAACTCCCGTTGAAACGCTGATGTATGCTGCCCGTGTGGCTCACGAAGCAGGCGTTACCGTGGTACTCAATCCGGCACCCTTCCCTAAAGAACCGTTGCCTGTAGAATTCCTGAAAAACTTAGACCTCATTACGCCGAATGAAACGGAGGCATCCATGATGTCGGGCGTGCAGGTAAAGAATGAGGCTACGGCACTTCAGGCCATCCGGGCTATTCAGGCACTTGGCGTGAAGAATGTCATCATTACCGCCGGTAGTGCCGGTGCGTATACAGAAAAAGACGGACAGTTGCTCCGCATTCCGGCGTTCAAGACAGAAGTGGTAGATACGACTGCCGCCGGTGACACCTTCTGCGGCGCACTTTGCGTGGCCCTCAGTGAGGGACGTTCTATAAAGGACGCTATTTGCTTTGCAAACAAGGCTGCCTCTATCAGCGTAACTCGCATGGGAGCCTGGCGCAGCATTCCTCAGAGAGCAGAAATCGTGGAATAATGTAAAATTGAGAATTCCAAAATTAACTCCTTAAATATTATGTTTATCGTCAACAGTTACGTCCTGGCCGTCGTGTTGTGCGTCATCACGATGATATGCTGGGGCTCCTGGGGAAACACCCAGAAATTAGCGGCCAAGAACTGGCGCTACGAATTGTTTTATTGGGACTACGTCATCGGCATCCTGATCTTCTCGCTTATCATGGGCTTCACGCTCGGAAGCTTCGGCGAGGGTGGGCGCAGCTTCTGTACCGACCTCGCGCAAGTGTCGGGAGCTGCCTTCCTTAGTGCCATCATCGGAGGAATTATCTTCAACGCTTCCAACATACTGCTCTCGGCCAGTGTGTCGTTGGCCGGCATGTCGGTGGCCTTCCCTGTAGGCGTGGGTATTGCTTTGGTGCTCGGCGTGATACTGAACTATCTCGGCCAGCCAAAGGGCGATGCTACTCTGTTATTTATTGGCGTAGCTCTCGTTGTGGTGGCCATTATTGTGAATGGAATAGCCTCCGGTCGCTTACAGAAGAGTGGCGG
>JAFUHF010000049.1 GCA_017468985.1 Bacteroidaceae bacterium | reverse complement strand
GGGGATTTTTTTATCCGAAGATTACAAACTGACATCATATCGCAACAAAATCACCACGCTCTCGCGTATTTTACCTTATTATATATAATATGGCGCGAAATACACAATTAGGGTTTGCCTGTTCTGCAACACATTGGATTTACTCTTTGTACATTATGCATTCATCATCCCCGAGTGTAGGGAACGCTGAGGAGCCCATGGCCCCCGACACTTACGAGACTATGAAATGCTGAGTCGGTTGACCTCCCGGGCGTCCCCGAGTGTAGGGAATGCTGAGTCGGTTGACCTCCCCGGCACTTCCGATACTATGAAATGCTGGGGAACTCGTGGTTCTGATCCACCCGATTTGTCGTATATCTTAAGGACATGCTATTTTTTACCTTGCAGAAATCTTCATCAGCCCCCTCCGTCCTACGGGCATCCTCCCCTGCTCAACGGGGAAGGAGCTTGCTCCTTCGTTTGTATCAGCAGAACAGCAAGCTGCCGCCCTTAGTAGGGGCTCCGCGAAGCGGTGAGGGGTATGACCCATACAAGCGATTGTTTAATGCACAATGATTGTTCGCCTGTTCTTCAACCCTTATAGGGTTGATATTGGGGTAGTACCGTTAACAGGGGCGTTGCCCCTGCCTGAAAGCTGAAAGCCTTACAGGCTTTTCTTGGGACAGTGCTCAAGGCTGGAGGCCTTGAAGAATTCAGGCAGGAGTTAAGCAAAGCGCAACCCCTGTGTATGCAGTCACCCCACCATATCAACGCTAAAGGCGCTGCACCATATGCAGCGAAATATCTCAATTTTCAATTACTCCAAGCGGCGAACACCAGCATACCCCTCCTTAGAACGTTACCTTAAAGGTGGTTTCGGATTTGTCGAGGAGTTCCAAGTCGCCGTTCATGGCAATCATTATTTTGCGGCATAGAGCCAAACCGATGCCGGAGCCCTCGGGCTTGGTAGTAAAAAAAGGTACGAAAACAGAACTGCGGTTTTCCGCCAGAATGGCAGGACCGTCGTTGCTCACGAGCAAAGAGATGCGGCCATCGCGATCGGTCACGGTGCACAAAGCGATTCGGTGAGCACCGGCCTCGGCGGCATTCTTCGTGAGGTTGAGCATCACCTGATGGAACAGATCAGGATCGGCCTGCACCGTAAACCCTGCGTCTACGCCATCGCTCCACTCTAATTGCGGAAAGAGAGCCTTTACGGCGGTCAGAACTTCTGAAATACGCGTGGGTCGCAACTTGGGTTTGAGTTCTTTTGAGAAAGTGCGATAGGCACTCAGAAAAGCCGACAGATGGCCCGACGTCTGCTGAATGGCACGCAGTCCCTCCTCCGTGGGCGTTCCCTTCACCTCCTCGCGCCTAAGAAGCGTCTGGCTCAGGCTCACGATAGGTGCCATGCCGTTCATGATTTCGTGGGTAAGGACACGCGTAAGACGTTCCCAAGTAGCCACCTCAGTTTTGCGCCGTTCCTGCAGAATGACCTCGCCAAACCGATTGAGTGCCTCGGCCATGTCGCGTTCGCCGGAAAGCATGCCGGTAGTGGGCAACCGAAACTGGTAATCGCCGTTGCGCACAGCTTCCTGTATGAGGTAAGCACGGCGGCGCAGCCTACGCTGGTGGCGCATGATGAGCCACACGGCGAGAAGCAGAAGGCCGAGGATGAGCACAAGGATCCACATTTGTCAGAAATTCATTTTCTTCATTTTGTTGTAGAGCGTCTGGCGCGTGATGCCCAAAAGTTCGGCTGCCTTGGAAAGATTGCCGTGCTCGCGGTCTATGGCGCGGCGGATGTGTTCTGCCTCCATGTCTTCGAGGGTCTGCACCTCGGGGCGGCGATCGAGCACGTCGCGCACTTTGCGTTCCAGTTCGTCGTTGTCCCAGGGTTTCACCACAAAGTCGGACGCGCCCTGCTTCAGGCCGCGCACGGCGAGGTCGACGTTGGCATAAGCCGTAAGCAGCACGACGGGCACTTCGGGATGGTGCTTACGGACGGCACGCAGCCAGAGCAATCCCTCCTGACCGGTGTTGGCACCAAGGGTGAAGTTCATGTCGAGCAGAACGAGGTCTACTCTCTGCTCGCCCAAGATGGCAAGCAGGCGGTCGGGGGAAGAAAGCAGGAGGATATGGTCGAAGAGGCCTTCCAAAGCAAACTTTAGGGCCGTCAGAATGGTGGCACTGTCGTCCACCACGCAAAGTGTTCCGTAGGGTTTCATAGTGATAGTTTCTTTGCTACCTTGATGAAATCAGAGGATGGACGAAATTCATAATTCATTCATCAAGTCCTCCCATATGCCATATTGCGTTTTTCCTTCCTTGAAATCTCTCGAGGATCTTGCGCAGTTCAGGAAGTATACTTTTGTCGGACACATTTAATATTACCTGAGTCATAGTTCTATCTCTTTAGTTTTGCAAATGTACCTCATTTATGCCAAACCACAAAACGTTTCTGTTGTTTTCTGTATTGTATGGCAGGGGACAACACGTTCTACAACCCTTGCAGGCTTTTCTTGACGACAGTGCTCGGGGGGCCTTGAAGGATTCAGGCAGGGGTTAAGCGGAGCGCAACCCCTGGGTATGCAATCACCCCACAATATCAACGCTGAAGGCGCTGCACCATATGCAGCGAAATATCTCAACTCTTAATTTCAAGGGAGAGTGTCAAAGAATCATACAAAATGGTGTATGATAATTTTACAAACGGATTTTTTCTTCCTTTCAGTCTTGCTGAAGGAGATGGGCGCGGCCTAACTTTGCACCAGCAAAACAAAAAAGCAGATGAAACAGATCCTGATTATCACCACCGCCCTGACCTTCGCCGGCACAGAAATGCAAGCGCAGGAAGCACCTCACCCCTGGAGTGCCGACGAATGCATGGCCTATGCCGTGAGCCATAACCGCGACGTGCGCAAAAGCGAACTCACCCTCTCCAACTACAAGGCCAACCGCACTGCGGCTACCGGTACCTTTCTGCCCAGCGTGACAGCCGAAACGGCAGCACAATACAACTTTGGCCGAAGCATTAACCCCGAAACCAATACGTACACCGACGTGACCACCTTCTACCATGGCTACTCTGTGTCGGCCAACCTGCCCATATTCGACGGACTGGGCCGAATACACCGCCTAAAAGCCGCCAAGGCCGATCTGCTCATGGGAAAATCGGCCCTTCAGCAGCGACAAAACCAGGTGGCCCTGGCTGTGCTTCAGGCCTTCGTGGACGCCCTCTACTATGAAGGCACGCTCGCCATGGCCCGAGAGAAACAAAAGGAAAACAACCTGCTGCTCCGGCAGGCACGCGTATTAGAAGAGGTAGGACAGAAGAGCCACGCTGATGTGGCTCAGATGGAAGCCACAGCGGCCGAAGCCGACGTAGACGTGGTGAAGCAGCAAAACCTGCTGGATGCCGCCATGCTGCAACTCAAGTTTGCTATGAACTGGCAGGAAGAAGGCGAACTCACCCTACAGGGGCTGCCCACGGAGCAGTTGCAAGCCGGCATGGAGAAAGCCTCGGACTACGCCATCACAGTGGATGCCCTGCCGGAGGTGAAGCAGGCCTACTTCGCCATGGAGTCGGCACGGCAACAACTGAAAAGCGCAAAAGCCGACCTGTGGCCTGAGATTTCCCTTTCGGGCGGATGGAGCACCACCTTCTACAAGACGTTGCACCGAACGGCACCCTCCTACGGCGAGCAGTTGCGCAACAATGGCGGACAATGGGTAGGGGCCTCGCTGAGCCTGCCCCTGTTTCGCCGCCTGAGCACCGTGACCGGCATACGCCGAGCCCGGAACAACTACCTCATTGCCGCCGAGAATTACGAGCAGAAGCGCGAGGAGCTGGAAAAACTGCGCAGCGAGGCGCGCATGGACGCCGAAGCCTATTGCAAGGAGACCGTCAGCATGGCGAAAAAGCAGGAAGCCGACAGCCTGGCTTACACCATAACGAAGAAGCAGTGGGAGGAAGGGATGGCCACAGCCATCGACCTGAGTGCCACATCGGCCAACCTGCTCTCCTCCAAGGCCCACCTGCTGCAAGCGCAGCTCATGACGGTACTGAAAAAGCGCCTCGTAGATTACTACAACGGAAACGACATCATTCAACCCTCCAACAGAAAATAACTTACAGATTATGGACATAAAGATAGAAAAGAAGCGCGGCTTCAACTGGAAAAAGCATTGGCCACTGACCGTAGCAGGTGGCATTGGTATCGTGGTACTGTGTTGGCTCTTGTGGGGCAACCATGAGTCAACGCTACGCATTCCCCGAAACGAACTCACCATAAGCCAGGTAAAAAGGGGCGAATTCAAGGACTACCTGCGCACGAGCGGTCAGGTGATGCCCATAGAAGTAGTGCAGATTGCTCCGGAAGAGGGCGGCATCGTGATGGAAAAGGTGGTAGAAGAAGGTGCCCACATCCGCAAGGGCGACGTAATCGTTCGTTTGCAGAATTCCAGCCTTGACCTCCAGATACTGAACGCCGAAGCAGAACTGGCCGAGAAGCAAAACATGCTTCGCAACACGCAGGTAACGATGGAACAGGACCGCCTGACCAACATGACGGAACAGGCTCAGCTGGACATGGACATTGAGCGCAAGCAGCGTGCCTACCAGCAGCAGGAACGCCTCTACGGCGAAAAGCTCGTGAGCCGCGAGCAATACCTGCAGAGCAAGGAAGACTGGGAACTGGCCAGCAAGAAGCGTCAGCTCGTTGCCTCACGCCTGAAGCAGGACAGCATCTACCGCAGCGTGCAGATGGACCAGATGGAAGACAATCTGGCCAACATGAGAAAGAATGTTGTGCTCGTGCGCCAACGCAAAGACAAGCTGGAGGTGCGGAGCGCCATTGATGGAGAGCTGGGACTGCTCGACGTGGAGCTGGGGCAGAGCATCAACCCGGGTCAGAAGATAGGCCAGATCAACGACCTGAGCAGCTACAAGGTGCAGGCCCAGGTAGACGAGCACTACATAGACCGCGTGAGGACCGGCCTGAAAGCCACCTTTGAGCGCGACGGACAGAACTACGAAATGACGATAAGAAAGGT
Organism: Bacteroidaceae bacterium; assembly: GCA_017468985.1. Classification (GTDB taxonomy): domain Bacteria; phylum Bacteroidota; class Bacteroidia; order Bacteroidales; family Bacteroidaceae; genus UBA6382. The sequence continues at coordinate 67,791 of JAFUHF010000049.1, read as the reverse complement.
TTATCCAGAAGTACGCGACGGGAAGTTCAGGGTGGACTTCGTGTTTGCCGGAACACGCCCCGAACAGCTCAGGAGCGGACAGTCGTTCTACCTCAACGTGGAGCTGGGACAGAGCGAGGAAGCCATCCTCGTGAAGCGCGGCACCTTCTTCCAAACCACAGGCGGACGCTGGATATACGTGCTGAGCAAGGACGGCAGCCATGCCTATCGCCGCAACATCAGCATTGGCCGACAAAACCCCTCCTACTATGAGGTGACCGAAGGACTGGAACAGGGCGAGCAGGTGATCACCAGCGGATATGAAGGCTTCAGGGACTTTGAACGGCTCGAAATCAAGTAACAGGATATTTCTCCTTATTTATAAATCTAATATACCGACATCGTTATGCTTATATTCAGAAACATGTATTACCAGGCGCGTAGGTTCAGAATGGCCACGCTGCTCAACATGACCGGCCTGACAGTGGCCCTCATGGCCCTCTACCTCTTGGCCACCCAGGTGATCTACAACCACGAGTACAACCGCACCCTCACCGACTACCAGCAACTCTACCGCTTAGAGTGCCTCTCGATATGGGACGAGCATCAATGGCAGGCCCACATATGCCGCCCCACGGCTGAAAGTGCAGAGCGGCTGCCACAGGTGGAGAGCCTCGGTTTCGTGCAGGCGTGGGTGAGGAACATCTACTTCAAAAAAGGTGACGAAAGCATCACGGCAGAACTCATCTACTGCTCCGACAGATACGTCAGCACACTGGCACCGCAATGCCTGAGCGGAACGCTGGAATGGACCGAGGAAGACCAGTTGGGAATCATCATTCCGCGTTCGTTTGCACAGGCCTACTTTGGCGAAGTGGACGTGGCAGGACGCTACGTTGAACAGGGTAACAAGAAAGTTGAGGTGCGCGGCGTTTACGAAGATTTTGCGCCCAACAACCTGGCCCACAACGCTATCTACTTCAACTTCAGGGATGAAAACAAAGACGAATGGAGAAACTTCAACTACAATTGCATCCTGAGGCTGCACGAAAAGGCCGACACCACCCATTTAGCAGAAAAAATAAGCCAGGAGACGATGAGCGTCATCAAGAACGACGTGATGACCAAAGACAACGACGAAAAGTGGGATGACGACTACGAACACATGTATGAATTCCGCCTGCAACCCGTGACAAAAACCTACTTTTCGGGCATCGACCCCAACAACGACCGCGGAAACCGGCTGATGGACCTCGTGTTGCGCTTTGCCTGCCTGCTCATCATGGTGATTGCCACCGTGAACTTCCTGAACTTCACCTTGGCGGCATGGTCGATGCGCATCCGCTCAGTAAACACACGCCGCATACTGGGCAGCCGGCTGAGCATTCTGCGAATGCAGCTCGTAGCCGAAACGGTGATGACAATGATCATGGCCTGGGGCATTGGGGTGGTGCTGATCTACCTGCTGTGTCAATGGCCCTTCATCCATGAAATCATCGTGGGAAGCATCTGGCCAAAGGACCACCTTCTGCTGCTACTCGCCACATTGGGCGCCAGCATCGTTATGGGCATTGCCGCAGGAATCTATCCCTCCTACTATATAACGAACTTCAAGCCAGCCATGGCCCTGAAAGGCAACTTCGGGCTGACCCCACGGGGCAAGATGCTGCGCACGGCACTCATCGCCTTGCAATTCGTGGTGGCCGGCATCATGGTGGTCTACATCGGTATTCTACTGCTGCAAAGCCGCTACATCTTCAACTCCGACTATGGCTACTGCAAGAACGAGATACTCTATGCCAAAGTGGGCGACCTGCTCAGTCACAAGGAAGCCCTGCGCACGGAGGCCTTAGGGCTGAGCGGAGTGGAAGAAGTGAGCTACTCACAGTTTGCCATAGGCACCAGTGACACGTACATGACGTGGGGGCGTAGCGACAGCGAGCATCAGGTGACCTACGTATGCCTTCCTTGCGACTGGCGCTATCCTCGCACGCTGGGCGTAAAGATCACGGAAGGGCGCGACTTCAGCGAGCATGATCAGGATACCTACATCATCAACCAGGCCATGAAAAGCCAGAACAACTGGATAGAAATGGACAAACCCTTGCTGAAGAACAACGGCACCGTGGTAGGCGTATGTGAAGACGTGCGCTTTGCCTCGCTGCGCGTTGACCGGAGCAAGACGGCCATGGCCTTCTACATCATGGGACCGGAATACGACGATTGGGGAGACCAACTGAGCACCATGAACGTCAGAGTGAAAGCCGGAGTAGATAAACTGGCCGTAAAGAAGCAGCTGGAAAACATTCTGAACCAAATGAACAACGACAGGGACCACGAAGTGAGATTTCTGGACTCCGACCTCCAGAAGCTCTATGAGGAAGAGTTCCGCTTCGTAAGACAGATCCTGCTGTTTTCCATCATTGCCCTCATCGTCACCCTGATTGGCGTGTTCTGCCTGACCATGTTTGAGACAGCCTACCGGCGGCAGGAAATCGGCATTCGCAAGATTCTGGGTGCCACAAGCCAGAATGTAGTAAGCATGCTGCTCCGCCACTATATGATTCTGGCCACCGGGGCCTTTATCGTGGCCGCGCCATTGGCCGCATGGATGGGAAGCATGTGGCTCACGAATTTCTCGGAACGCACGCCGATATACTGGTGGCTGTTTCCTCTGGCACTGCTGCTGACAGGAGGCGTAACGCTTCTGACCGTAGCCATTCAGGCCTGGAGAGCGGCAACCGAGAACCCCATACGCTCCATCAAGACAGAATAACCCCAAAACAACTCATCACTTAAAAATATTCATCATCATGATACAGATTAAAGACATCAAGAAAGTTTTCCGCACAGAAGACGTAGAAACCTTGGCTCTCAACGGAATTTCACTGAACGTTGAAGACGGCGAATTCGTGGCCGTGATGGGCCCCTCGGGCTGCGGCAAATCCACACTGCTCAACATCCTCGGACTGCTCGACAATCCTACAGAAGGCACGTATGAACTCGACGGACAGGAAGTAGGCAAGCTGCACGAAAGGCAGCGCACCCAGTATCGCAGAGGAAAGGTAGGCTTCGTGTTCCAGTCGTTCAACCTGATAGAAGAACTCACCGTAGAACAAAACGTAGAGCTTCCGCTACGCTATCTGGGCATACCCAAGGCCGAGAGAAAAAGCCGCGTAGCCGCAATGCTAAGCCGCATGGCCATCAGCCACCGAGCTACTCACTTTCCGCACCAACTTTCGGGAGGACAGCAACAGCGTGTAGCTATTGCCCGAGCCTTGGTGGCACAGCCAAAACTCGTATTGGCTGACGAACCTACGGGAAACCTGGACTCAAACAACGGGCAGGAAGTGATGCAGCTGCTCTCGCAGGTGAATGCGGAGGGAACCACCATCGTAATGGTAACTCACTCGCAGCGCGACGCCGCCTATGCCCACCGAGTGGTAGAGATGCTTGACGGTAAGCTCTGGAAACAGTAACCACCGAGGCATGAAAGGGATGCTTTTTCATGATATGCCATGGATACTTTTCCCACTCACCAATAAAAAAATAATCAAACCCTTGGAGGTTATACATAAAAACTTATACCTTTGCAGTGTCTTAGTTAAGTATAACACTAAAACATGTATGTATGATTAGTTTTAAAGAAGTAACTTTCAAGTATCCGAACAGCAGGCGTCGCGTGTTCGACGGCTTCAGCTTCGGATTGGAGCAGCCCGGCATCTACGGGCTGCTTGGTGAGAACGGGTCAGGCAAGTCCACCTTGCTCTACCTGATGACAGGCCTGCTTCGTCCGCGGACGGGCCAAGTGACCTACAATGGCGTGAGCGTAGCAGAGCGACGCTTGAAGACGCTGAGCGACATCTATCTGATGCCCGAGGAACCGAGCGTGCCAAAAACCTCGCTCAAGTATTTCGTGAAGACGTTCCGCCCGTTCTACAAGCGTTTCAGCGACGAAACACTGCGCTCGTCGCTTGACGGCTTCGGCATGGGCATGGACGTAGACTTACGCAGCCTGTCGATGGGTCACAAAAAGAAGGTGATGATCTGTTTCGCCTTAGCTACGGGCGTGCCCGTACTACTGATGGACGAACCCACCAATGGGCTCGACATTCCCTCGAAGAGTCAGTTTCGCCGCATCATGGCCAGTGCAGTAAGCGAAGAGCAGATGGTGGTGATCTCCACCCATCTGGTTCACGACGTGGAGCAACTGCTCGACAGAATGGTCATTCTGCGCGATTCGCAGGTAAAGCTCGACGCCTCCACGGCTGAGATAAGCGATCGCTACGCCTTCCGGCTCTACACCGACGCAGTCCCGGAAAAGCTGCTGTATTCGCAAAGTTCCGCCCTCGGTACCACGGGCATCAGCCTGCGCAAAGCGGACGAAGAAGAGACCCAGATTGACATGGAACTGCTGTTCAATGCCATAAATAACAACCACCTAAAGATGACCTGCCATGAATAACACGTTCTCACCGAAGCGCACTGCGCAGCTCATGCGGTTCTACTTCCGAACAGAATGGAAAACCCTGCTGCTCGTCTATGCCGTCACCGTTGCTTTGATGACGCTCTTTGCAGCCAATAGTATCAGATATACCTGGCATGGCCACACCATGTTCGAGGCATTCTGCAACCTCTACGCCATGCAGGTCCGGACTGTAGAAGCCATCTCCTACGTTGGAATAACCATACTGTTCTTTGTCGGTTGCTCGCTGATGTTCTACCCATGGTACTCCAAGGCGAAAGCTACACAGCTCATTCAGCTTCCGGCTACGAATGCGGAAAAGTTCGTTTCGCGCTTCATCTACGTGCTCTTCTGGGTAGTGGCGCTCTGGGCCTGCGCTTTCCTGCTGGCCGACGTGCTCCAATTCGTCAGCATCAAGCTGTTTCCCCTCGACCTACACTTCACGCACTACTATACCGTGGAAGGGAAGGACGCAGCCGGACAGCCCATAGAAAACTTCATCTACCAGTCCGACTGGCTCACGCCGCATCTGAGCAAGGTGTACCATGACCTTTGCAACCCAGTGAAACACTATGGCATGACGTTCCTGATGATTAGCTTCATTGCCAGCCTCATGCTGCCGTCGGGCATCGTGTTCCGCTGGTGGGGCTGGGCCGTAGGCCTTCTGGCGTGGTTTGTCATCATGTATATTCTGAAGGAAATAGATATTGATTTCAAAAGAACCGTACTCATTCATAAACATGCCGCAATTTTCGTAGTATGGATATGCGTCAACATCGCGCTGGCCTATCTTGCCTTCTGCCGCATGCGCGTGGTTCAGTTCAAACTGTTCAACCTATGATTTACCGCAACGATAAAGCCATCTACGTAAAAATGGCAGACGCTATTTCGGGCGACATACTGAGCGACCGCTATCATACGGACGACCGCCTGCCCAGCGTGCGCGAACTGGCCGTGCAGTTCGAGGTGAACATTAACACCGCCCTACGCACCATGGAACTCTTGCAGCGCGACGAAATCGTCTACCAGAAGCGCGGCATAGGCTACTTCGTGAGCCAAGGAGCGAAGCGGAAGATTGGAAACGCTCGGAGGAAAGAGTTTATGGAAAGTACCTTACCGGAGTTTTTCCGCCAAATGAAACTGCTGAGCATCGGCATGGACGAAGTAAACCAAGCCTGGGCCCAGACGGAAGACCATTGATGAAATCAATATAATTAATGTATGTATGAACGTAATAGGTCGGGAGCGTAATGGCGCCCGACCTTATTATTTCAATAATGGAGTGCTTACTCCAACGTGATCTTAGCAAGACCACCCTGACTGGTTTCCTTGTAGAGCGACGGCAAATCGTGGCCCGTTTGCTTCATCACGGCCACTACGCGGTCGAACGAAACGCTGTGCTGTCCATCGGTAAAGGAAGAATACAAATTAGCATCAAGGGCGCGCAGCGCAGCATAAGCATTGCGCTCTATGCACGGAATCTGCACCAGGCCGCAAACGGGATCGCACGTCATGCCAAGATGGTGTTCCAAGCCCATCTCGGCGGCATACTCTATCTGGCGGATGCTGCCGCCAAAGAGCTGGCTTGACGCAGCTGACGCCATGGCACAGGCTACGCCCACTTCACCTTGGCATCCTACCTCTGCACCACTGATGGACGCATTTTCCTTCACCACATTGGCAATGAGGCCGGCAGTAGCCAAAGCGCGAAGAATGCGCTCATCGGCAAAGCCTCGGCTTTGCTGCAAATGATAGAGCACGGCAGGAAGCACGCCGCAGGAGCCGCACGTAGGTGCCGTTACGATGACGTGACCGGCAGCATTCTCTTCGCTGGCAGCCAGTGCATAGGCAAAGGTCAGTCCCTGTGATTCAAGGGAAGGCTTCAGTCCCTTGGCCTTGATGTAGAACGTGGCCGCCTTGCGCCGCAAATGGAGCGGTCCGGGAAGCACGCCCTCTGCCGCCAGGCCTCGCTGTATGGCATCCTTCATATTGGTCCATACTTCCGCCAGATAGGGCCACAAGCCATCATCCTCGGCCTGCTCTACATACTCCCAAAAGGAATATCCGCGTTTCTCACAATGGTGCATGATGTCCGTAAGATGCGTAAGCTCATACAGATGGGGACTCTCCTGCGACAGATATTTCGGTTCCTCTTCCCGAAGGAAACCTCCGCCAATGCTAAACACAATCCAAGCGAACCGTTCGTTACCTGCACCATCAAGTGCTTGAAACTTCATGCCATTGGGATGGAAGGGCAGAAACGTATCGGGTTTCCAAATGATACTGGCCTCAACACCAGCCTCACGGAACACCGAAAGCAGAGCCTTATCCGTAAGGTGGCCGCGGCCGGTAGCCGCCAAACTGCCATAAAGCGTGATGTTCACGGAACAATGCTCCGGCAGTTGCGACAGAAAAATATCCGCCGCTTTGGTAGGGCCCATGGTATGACTGCTGGACGGCCCATGCCCTATCTTATAGATTTCTTTGATGGACTTCATGAAATGTTTCTAATAGAAAGCTACTTCGTGCGGTTAAGCAACAGATAGGCCACGATGGCTACCAGCATGCCATTGACCGCCGGAAGGGAATTGGACAGAAAATCTACATGAATACCTGGAAGCTTGTCGGCACCAATCAAGGCCACAATAGTACCCAAAGCCCAACTAATCACTGCAGGCCAACTCACCGTACAGAAACGCGCTTGCTGAAGGGGAGCATAGTGTGCCTTGTGACATATCAAATAGTCCACAATCAAGATGGCCCCTACTGGAGGAATAAAGGTATTAAGAATATTGAGCCAACCTACAAAATTATTGTTGAGCCAAATGGCAAAGAGTGTACCTACCGCTCCATTGAGCAACACAAGGTAACGTTTGGGCAATTTGGTGATATTGGCCAAACCAAGACCAGAGGTATAGAGAGCATTGTCGTTTGTAGTCCAGATGTTCAGCCCCAGTACAATCACGCCGGCAATGAGCAATCCCTGCGCAATCAGCACCTCGGAGATATCGGGGACATTCCACACCATGGCACCAATGGCCCCAAAGGCAATCATGATGGAATTGCCAATGAAGAATGCGAGTACTGTGGTAGAAACGCCGATCTTAGTCGTTTTAGAATAACGTGCAAAGTCGGGCGTACACGATCCCCCACTAATAAAGGAACCTATTGCCATCGAAATGGCCGTAACCATGGTAATTTCCTTTCCTGCTTCGGGAATGTGCTGACTCAGATAGGCCCAGCCATTGGGTGCACTGCCAATGGCCTCCGGATGATCGAAGAAGAGGGCCTGAACTGCAGAATAGAGTCCTAATACTGCGATGGCCGGCACGGCCACAATACTGATAATGCGCAGTGCCTTGATGCCCCAATATGCGGTAGAAGTCATCACTGCACCCGATAGGATTACAATCACCCACAGCAGATGATCACCTTGTGCCAACCAACCATCGGGTGAAAGCAGAGGCAATACGGCGGCCGTTGTGGGCAAGGCAAACATGGCTACACCTACGCCAAACCATCCTATCTGCGTAATAGCCAACACAGCAGAGGGGATATATGATCCCTTAGTGCCAAAGGCATAGTGAGAAAGCAAATGGATGCTGAGCTGCGTACGCGAGGCAGCATAAGCAAGCAGTCCAGTATATACCCCGAGAAACAGATTGCCTATCAGCAGGGCAATAATGAAGTTGCGGAAGGTAAGGCCCGTTCCCATGTGTCCGCCCGTAAACATACTGGCAGAAAAGAACGTAAAGCCCATCATAATAACAAACATCGACCAAAATCCACGTCGATGGGATGTGGGAATGCTCTGTTGCTCAAAGTCCCGACTTTGCTGCACTTGTTCTTTCATTATTATAATAAATTATGTTGAGTATTTTCATCTGCTTTGCTTCACCGCATCACTGAAACGTCTGCCTCATCTTACTGATCTGACTGATGCAGAGTTCCTGCAAGTCTACATGCCCAAACCTTGTAGTTGAAAGTCCCGGGAAACGCTCATGAAGCAATCGACGGAAGGAAACACCACTCTGTGCCAATTCCAGTGTTTGATGCCAATAGCTTTCCACATCATCTACATATTCCGGAATCCAAAATGCGCGCGATCCAGCATCATAGATAGTACAACGCTCCAATGGATACGACGGTGACTCGTATTGCGACTCCACAAACTCCGGAGCCATCAAGGCATGATAGCGCAACAAATCCGTTCCCGTCAGGCGAATAGAAAGTGGTGTATTCAATACGGGCACCGTAAACCGACCTTCCAGATAAATCACGTAGGTCTGTTCATACTTAGCAAAAAGAAAGCGGCATTTGTTGTCAATTTCTTCAAAGATCTGCTCGGCTTTCTCCCCACCATAGGTAAAAAACACAATATGACGAAGTTGTACCTTTTGCTCCACAGCCACTTTTACGATTTCGTGCATGGCAAACTGAAGACTGGTGCCTGTAGCCACCACGTCACCCATCACCAGCGAACACAACTGAGGAAAGAAAATCTTTTTGTAACCCTTCTCCGTAATGTGCCAAGACTCAGAGTCCTTATCATCACGAGCCCTTTGGGCACTAATGAAACTCGTATTATGGCGGAACCATCCGTAGGCATCGGCCAGTGCATCACGCAGCCCAAAGTTCAGTGCGCCGCGCAGAATATTGAGCACCACCACCTCGCGCTCTTGTAATCCAAAGTCGTAGTGTTTCAGAATTACCGAACAAGCCTGTTGCAACATGCGCGTGTAATGCAGTCCTGCCACAGTAGGATCATTCGAGATACTCCGCGTCTGCGGCGTCGAAGCAATCATCCTCACACAATGTTTGGCATCCTCTTGCTGAATGGGCCGTGAAGTATCAGAAACTATTTCGTATAAGGAGAGTATATTATCCTCTCTGACGATTTCTCGTAGTCTTTCTGTCATAAATATAATTAAGAAGTCTTTCCAATTTGCAAAGTTACAAATTACTCAAAGAAATGCAAGAAACGGCTCCACATTTTAGCACATGGCATGAAAAACCTAAAGAATGGGAAAAGAAAATCGGATGTATCACAATATTTCAGAGAAAATGCAGTTAATATGAAAGATGAGAAAGCGCTTATTGTATGCCATCGTCGCATGTCTGACTTGTTTTCCGCTGATTACAAAAGGACAATACGACCCGTCGTTCACGCACTATTGGATGATGGAGCCATCCTTCAATCCTGCCAGCGCAGGTACCACGGACAACATGAGAATTCTGGGCACTTACAGCGCACAGATGAGCGGCTACGAAGACGCTCCGGCCACAATGTTTGCCGGAGTAGATCTGCCTATGTTCTTTGCCAATCCCCGTCACGGTTTGGGTGCTCAGTTCATGAACGACGAGCTGGGTTTATTTTCCCATAAGCGTTTCTCCTTACAATATGCTTACCATTTCCGTCTTTTCGGCGGTAGCTTAGGTTTCGGCATTCAGGGCGACCTTCTCAACGAAACCTACGACGGCAGCAAACTTGATTTGGAAGAAACGAATGACCCGGTATTCTCATCAAGCAAAATTGACGGCAGCAAGGTGGACGTTGACTTTGGCCTCTACTATCAGCGTGGTCCATTCTACCTCGGAGTTTCGGGCATGCACCTTACCGCACCCACAGTAACTCTGGGCGAAACAAACCAAATCAGCCTCAAACGCATGTATTATTTGACAGGCGGATACAATATTAAACTCCGAAATCCGTTTTTTACAATACACCCCACAGTATTTGGCATGTATGACGGTGTTGACTGGAAAGCCTATCTGACGGGGCGCTTGGAATACAGCAACGACAGCAAAATGCTGTTCTGTGGGGGGAGCTACAGCCCAAACAATTCGGTTGCATTGTTCGTTGGCGGTAAGTTCCATGGCGTAGTGCTGAGCTACTCTTACGAAGCCTACACCAATGGCGTAGGAATTGAGCACGGCGCGCACGAATTGGTTTTGAGCTACGAATGGAAGCTCGACCTTTATAAAAAAGGAAAGAACCTGCACAAAAGTGTTCGGTTGCTATAAGTGAGTTGAGACATAGATTAAGAAAACATTAAAAGATATCGTAAAGACAGTTGCCATGAAGTTGAATAAGATATTTGGCATTGGGATCATCACCATAATACTGATGGCCTCCTGCTTTGGCGGAAGCGGAAGGTCCATGATGCAGGGTGGCGAAGTGGTTGGCGTTTCAGGAAAGCCTTTTGACGAGCCGACTCCCTACGGAATGGTCAAAATAGACCGCGGATTCTTGCGTGCAGGATTGGATGAGAACGACACCCTCTGGGGAGCCGACATTCCAAAAAAGGAAATCTCCGTAGACGGTTTCTGGATGGACCAAAAGGAAGTAACCAATTCCATGTACCGTCAGTTTGTGTTCTGGGTGCGCGATTCCATTATTCGTGAGCGCTTGGCCGATCCCAACTATGGCGGCAACGAAGCCTTCAAAATTGAAGAAGACGACGAGGGAAATCCCTTGGCTCGCCCTTACCTTGACTGGAAGCGGCCCATCCCCTACAAGAATCCTACCGAGAGTGAGGAAGCAGCCATCAACAGCCTCTATGTGACCAACCCCGTTACGGGCGAACGCATGCTGGACTACAAGCAGATGAACTATCGTTACGAGATCTACGACTATGCCAAAGCAGCCATGCGCAAGTATCGTCTGGATCCGAGCGAGCGTAATCTGAATACCGACAAGACGGTAGATCCCAACGAGGTAGTCATGATCTCGAAGGACACGGCATATATTGACGAAGACGGCAACATTGTTCGCCAAACCATCACGCGACCATTGTCAAGCTATTACGACTTCCTGAATACCTACATCGTCAACATCTATCCAGACACTACATGCTGGGTAAACGACTTCCCGAATGCGAACAACGAGAAGTACATGCGTCTCTACTTCAGCAGTGCTGACTACAACGACTATCCCGTAGTAGGCGTCACATGGGAACAAGCCACTGCTTTCTGTGCATGGCGCACGGACTACCTACTGCGCGGACTGCGCGGCGAAGCCAAGCAGTTGCAACGCTACCGCTTGCCGACAGAAATTGAATGGGAATACGCTGCACGCGGCAAGGAGGGTAATCCCTTCCCATGGTCTGCTCCATCCATGAAGAACGACAAAGGTTGCTACTTTGCAAACTTCAAGCCCGATCGTGGCGACTATACAGAGGATGGAAATCTCATTACGTCCAAAGTGGGCATCTATGGTACCAATTCCAATGGCCTATACGACATGGCTGGAAATGCTGCCGAATGGACCAGCACAGTTTATACGCAAGCCGGCGTGCAGAGCATGAGCGACCTAAATCCCGAACTTACGTACAAGGCTGCCATAGAGGATCCGTATGCCCTGAAGAAGAAGACCGTGCGTGGTGGAAGCTGGAAAGACCCAGAGTCCATGATTCGTTCTGCATGGCGCACATACGAGTATCAAAACCAGCCACGATGCTACATAGGTTTCCGATGCGTGCGCTCCATGGCATCGGCCACAAGCAGAAACAAGAAATAATCAAGGAATAGCTTAATCGTTAATAATACAACATAAATACTACAATAATGGCATCATCAAAGATAAATATCGTTTCACGGCTTCAGCGCTGGATGGACAGCGTTCCAGGCCAGACATTTCTGAACTACGCCTATAGTTGGGGTGCATCCGTGGTTATTCTCGGCACACTTTTCAAAATCACCCACATTAAGGGGGCCGACCTCTGGCTGTTCATCGGTATGGGTACGGAAGTAGTGGTATTCTTCCTCTCGGCATTCGACCGACCGTTTGATAAGGAGGAAACTATGGAGTCCCTGAACGAAGAAGGAGCTGAAGCAGCTGCACTGCAAGTGAGTAATGGCATTGTTGGAGGCAGCGGTGGCGGCATCGTGATCGGCGGTGGTAACACTGGCATAAGCGGAGGCGAGCCCGGAGTAGCAGCTGCTGGAGGAGGCGGTGGTGGCAGCACCATCATCATTGGCGGTGGCGGAAGCGGACATGCCGGCGGCAGTTCAGCAGAAGGCATAGCAGGCGAAGTCGGAACCATCAGCGGCGCGATCAATCCACAGGCCATCAGCGCAGAGGTGGTTCAGGGAACAGTAGAAAACCTTGAGCAAGCTACTCAGGAATACACTGAAAAACTCAAACTGCTCACCGAAACACTTGATAAGGTTGAGAAACAGAGCGCACGCCTCACCACCGACAGCGAGGAAATGGCCAACCTGAACCGTACGCTCACGGGTATCAACACCGTATATGAGCTGCAGCTCAAGTCGATCAGCACACAGGTGGGCTCCATTGACCGTATCAACGAACAGACACGCCACATGGCCGAACTCATTGAGGAACTCAACGGCATCTATGCCCGAATGATCAAGGCCATGACCGTCAACATGAAAATCGCTGCCGGCAACGTATAGTGGATAAAGAACGAACAATCAAGCCATGTCAGGAATAAAGAAAAAGAAAATCTCTCCACGTCAGAAGATGATCAACCTGATGTACTTGGTACTGATGGTGATGTTGGCACTCAACGTATCTACCGACGTGCTCAATGGCTTTTCGATAGTGGAGAAAAGTCTGAACCGCACCACGCAGAATTCTTCGCGTGAAAACACTAATATCTACAGTGAGTTCGAGAGCCAAATGAAGCAAAATCCGGACAAGGTGCGCAGTTGGAACGAAAAGGCACAATACGTAAGGCAAATGTCTGACTCGCTGTTTGATCTGGCCGACAAACTGAAGCGCGAGATTGTACGCGAAGCCGACGGCAAGAACGGCGACATCGAAAATATCCGTAACAAGGAGAATCTCGAAGCTGCCACACAGGTAATGCTTACAGATGGTCGCGGCAAGACACTCTACGACGCCATCGTGAGCTATCGTAGCCGCATTCTGCAATTCATCGAAGACCCAGAGCAGAAGGAAATCATACAGAGCAACCTCACTACAGAGGTTTCGCAGAAGGACAAACTCACTGGCCGCAACTGGCAGCAAGCCATGTTCGAGAGTATGCCGGTTGCCGCAGCCACGACACTGCTCACCAAACTGCAGAGCGACGTGCGCTACGCCGAGGGCGAGGTACTCCATGCATTGATTAAGAACATCGACGTGAAGGACGTACGCGTGAACGAACTGAACGCATACGTCATTCCCAATGCGCAAACCATCGTGCAAGGAGACCGTTTCAGTGCGCGTATCATCATGGCCGCCGTTGACACCACGCAGCAGCCGCGCATATACATTGGCGGAAAGGAAGTGAGCCTGAAGAACGGATTGTATGAATTCAACTGCGGCAACACGGGCGACTTCAACTTCGCTGGCTACATGGAGATGACAGACCGCAGCGGTGAAACCCTACGCCGCAACTTCTCGCAAAAATATACGGTTGTAGCTCCATCGGCCACAGTTTCGGCAGACCTTATGAATGTGCTCTACGCAGGTTACGACAACCCGATGAGCGTGAGCGTGCCCGGTGTAGCAAATCAGAACATTGTAGCAACGATGTCGGGCGGAAACCTGACGAGCACCGGTCCAGGCAAGTATGTTGCAAGACCAACAAAGATTGGAGAAGATGCCGTGATTACCATAACGTCGAAAGCTTATGGCGGTTCGCAGAAAATGGGCGAATTTAAGTTCCGCGTACGTCGCCTTCCAGACCCAACGGCCTACATTGCATACAACGATGCAGAAGGCAACCCCGTACACTACGTGGGAGGCCGAGGCTTCTCGAAGTCCATACTGCTTTCGGTTGACGGCATCGGTGCAGCCATTGACGACGGACTGCTGAACATTCCGTTCCAAGTTACAGGATTTGAAACCGTATTCTTCGACAACATGGGTAATGCCATTCCTGAAGTTTCCACCAGTGATAAATTCACCGAGCGACAGAAGTCCATCTTCTCACGCCTCAGCCGTGGCAAACGCTTCTACATTTCGCGTGTGCAGGCTACAGGGCCAGACGGAACAACGCGTACGCTTCCGCAATCGCTCGAAGTCATCGTAAATTAATAGAAGAAAGATTAAAGTAGCAATATATATGAGACGAATAATCACAACAATCATAGTCGTACTGACGCTTCTGCCCGCAGTGGCTCAGCCACCTGCCCGTCAGCGTCAGACACAGCGTCAAAACGCACAGCAACAGCAGCAAAAGAGCGTAGCCGTTTCTGAACGTGCACAGCTGGAATATCCCACGGCTCCAACCATGCCCGACGACGTTGCATGGAGACGCGACCTGTACCGCGTATTAGACCTGAATAAGGACAAGAACGCTGTGCTGTACTATCCAGAAGAACCAGAAGGCGACAAGATGAACCTGTTTACCTTCCTCTTCAAACTCATCATGAGCCAGCAAGTCAAGGCTTACGAATATTCGATTGACGGAAAAGAGAATTTCAAGGCATCGAATGAGCTGAAACGCGGCGACATGCTCAATAAATTCAAAATACGACACCAGGAACAGAACGGACGCTTCCGCATTGAAGACAACGACATTCCTTCGGCAGAAGTGAAAAGCTACTATGTAAAGGAAAGTACGTACTTTGACCAGCATACTGCTTCATTCCGCAAACAGGTTACTGCCATCTGTCCCGTGCGCGAAGAAGGCGACGAATGGGGAGCAGGAACACTAAAAGTACCCATGTTCTGGCTCAAGTATGAAGACATTGCTCCATTTTTAGCAAAACTGGAACTCATGGCCAGCAACTATAACAATGCTGCCATGATTTCGGCCGACGACTATTTCAATACTGCGCAATACGAAGGTGAAATATACAAGACCAACAACTTGCAAGGTCGCGTCATTTCTGACTCTACAGCTATGCGAGAAGCGCAAAAGCGCATAACGTCAGAAATGCAGACACTCGAAGCCCACGTATGGGGTGGCGACTCACTGCGCCAGAAAGCTGACTCAACGGAAACTGCTCAAGCAACAACCAAAGCAAAGGGCAAGCAAACCACAACAGCAAAGAAGGAGTCGGAATCTACAAGTTCGCGCAGTCAACTCAAGCGACAAAAGTCGAATGGTGGCAGTTCTTCCTCTAATTCTTCACCGCGCATCAGCGTTCGCCGCCAGCGTCACTGATGCCTCAACTCCTTTTTCATTAGGGGCATCACGCCCTACATAGCTTCAGGTATCTCAGCAGATAACGGCTTATCGGCGCTTGCTTTGTGAACCAATATTTGTAACTTTGCATTCCTCATTCACGAAGCAAAATGCCACGACGCACCACTAAAGGTAAAATCATATCCAGTACAGTCACACTTTTTGTGGCCATTGTCTTTGCTGCCTTATGCTGGTCCGTGAATGCCGACGGCATATTCTATTGGTGCGGCTTCACAGCCATGCTCCTCTGTATGGTGTCATTGCGCCAGATGAGCAACGGCAATGCTCTTATGCGTGCGCGAACATGGATTGTACCGGCCACTTTCGTAGCCCTCAACGGAGCATTCCCCTCCGTACATCCGTTGCGCCCCGAACATATCGGAGTAATAGCCTACGCCTTTTCGCAGTTCTACCTTTTCCGCTCCTACCAAGAGTTCCATGCCGAACGCACGGTGGTAGCCTCCTTTGCCTTTCTGGGTGTAGCAGGACTGATTTGTCCCCCAATATTACTGCTTGCCATTCCCCACTTTATCTCTCTGCTTGTGCAGCTCAGGGCCTTCCACCTACGCACTTTTGTAGCAGGCCTGATCGGTCTGAGCATTCCCCTGGAACTCTTTGTTGCTCTTTGGTTTTCGTGGGATGACATGGCCGCACACTTCCCCCTCTGGACCAATCTTTGGACCAATTTCTGGCCCAGTCTGCCGCCGCAGTGGGCAGAAATAGATTTCAACCAATCCGTCAATATTAGTATCATTCTTTTGCTTTTCCTGATAGGTTGCATGCACTACCTGCACACCAATTTCAACGACAAGATACGCGTGCGCATGTGTTTCTACGTCATCATGTTACAAGGCGTTTCCCTCTTTCTGCTCATCACCCTCATGCCCCATTTCAGCTACCATCTCTTTCCCTTCCTCCTCCTTGAGGTGAGCCCCATGATGGGTCACTACCTGATGTTTTCTTACGGACGTTGGGCCAACGTATTTTCATTTCTGATCGTCGCCCTCGTGCTTGGGGCCGCAACATTCAATCTATGGAATTCATCATTGCTATCCTTCTGAAATATGGCTATGGAGGCATGTTTATAGCTTCGTTTTTAGCCGGAAGTTTCTTTCCGTTCAGCTCTGAAGCAGTGATGACAGGCCTTCGCGCCGCCGACCTGAGCATTTGGCCACTCACCTTGTGTGCCACAGTCGGGAACGTACTGGGTGCCCTCTTTAACTACAGTGTAGGACGCCTCGGAAAAGAAGACTGGGTGTACCGTCTGCTGCGCGTGAAGCAAGACCGCTTGGAAAGAAGCGAGCAATTTGTTCACCGTTACGGAGCATGGATGGGTTTACTGGCGTGGTTGCCCATTCTGGGAAGTGTCATTACCATTGCCATGGGACTACTACGTATCAATATCTGGAAATCCATATTCACCATCACCATCGGAAAAGCCGCACGATACGCCGTACTGGCCCTGCTTCTGGAAGGTATTTTTTAGTATTCATACTTTTATGACTATATTCTCGAACATTCTCCCCCATACTTGTCGTTGCAGTCTTTACCGACAAACTTACGGTTCCTTCTTCCGGTTCTTCTCATTTTTCCTTGCAACTTTGCTCCTCATACTTCTGTCAGGCTGTGCACCTAAGGAACAGCAAAAGAAAACGCTTGTGGTAAGCATAGAGCCGCTGCGATACTTCGCAGAACAGATTGCCGGTGATCGCTACAACGTGGTGAGCATTGTTCCCGAGGGATATAGCCCAGAGACATATGAACCTTCTCCACACCAGTTGCTTACGCTCTCCTCAGCCCAAGCCTATCTGAAAGTGGGTCAACTTGGTTTCGAAACTACATGGTTACCCAAGATGATCAGCAATGTACCGCAACTGCCCGTCATTGACACCAGCCAAGGGCTCCCCGACGTAGCCTTTGACCCCCATACGTGGACTTCACCGCGCAGTGCCTTGCTGATTTGCCGAAACATCTGTACAGCCCTTTGTCAAAGCGATACAGCCTATGCCACTCACTTTCGCGCCAACCTTCACCGTCTTGAGAATAAGATTCGAACAACGGAACACAGTGTGGACAGTCTACTCTCCCAGACACACGTGCGTACCTTTGTTACCGTCCACCCCATGTTTTCGCGCCTCGCCGCTGACTATGGGCTCAAACAGCTCAGCATAGAACATAACGGTAAGGAACCTACCCCATCACGTTTGGCACAATTGTGCCGCGAAGCCCAACAAGAAGGTGTGAGGTGCGTACTCGTCATTCCAGAGTTTGGCGAAGAACACGCTGCCGTAATTGCCCGAGAATCAGAGGCAAAACTCTTTACCATTCACCCCTTGTCCTACCAGTGGGATCAGGAAATCATTCATACCGCACGTGCCATAGCTTATGAATAATCATCTTGTAGAAATTAAAAATGTTTCGGCCCACTACGGCAAGAAGCAGGTGCTCACAGGAGTGAGCTTCAATGTTGAAGAGCGCGACTTTCTGGGCATCATAGGCCCCAACGGCGGTGGAAAAACCACACTCGTAAAAATTCTGCTGGGCCTGGTAAAACCCAGCGAAGGAACAGTAACGTTCTTCCATGAAGGTAAGCCTTCGTCCCGGCCGCGTATAGGCTACCTGCCACAATACCTCTCTTTCGACCACAAATTCCCTGTCACCGTTACCGATGTAGTACTCTCTGGCCTCTTGGGTCAGCGCAACCTGTTCCGTCGCTTTACGGAGGATGAACACAAGCAGGCTCATCAGATCATCTCACAGCTGGAGCTCCAAGAATTTGCACAGGCACCCATCAGCCAGCTAAGCGGTGGCCAACGTCAGCGCGTATTGCTCGGCAGGACACTCATCTGCCAGCCCAAGCTTATCATCTTGGACGAGCCGAGCACTTATATTGACCATCAGCATCAGTCCGAACTCTACGCCATCCTCAACGAAATCAATCGCCAATGCGCCATTATCCTCGTAAGCCACGACATTGGCACGGTATTACAAAATGTTAGCAACATTGTATGTGTCAATGGACACGCACACTTCCATCCCGTAAGCGAGGTAACGGAAGATATCATGGAAAATTCATTCGGATGCCCTTTCCAATTGGTAGCTCACGGAGAACTTCCTCACCGAGTGTTAGAGGCTCACTGACTTCCCTCTATCCTTCGTTTTTAATAGCAGCTTTATTACTCCGCTCCATGAGGTAGGTAACCCACACCTGAATATATCAAGACGAAAAACTTCGGTTTTTCTCTTTGCATGTCTCTCGCTTAATCGTAACTTTGCACGTAAAATTTCCCATATGACATTTAGAGAATTAGGGGTTGCGGAGCCCATTCTTCGCGCTATTGACGAATTGGGGTTCGTAACACCTATGCCTGTTCAGGAAAAAGTAATACCTTATCTGTTGGGTGAAGGCAATGAAGTAATAGCATTAGCACAAACAGGGACGGGCAAAACGGCGGCTTATGGCATACCACTCATTCAGAAAATAGACCTAAATCGTAAAGATACACAAGCTATCGTAATTTGTCCTACACGCGAATTGTGCCTACAGATAACTGGCGACATGCGAGACTTCTCAAAATACATGGAAGGATTGCGCATAGTACCCGTTTACGGTGGGGCGAGCATAGAAACGCAAATCAAGTTGCTCAAGCGTGGTGCACAAATCATCGTGGCCACTCCCGGAAGACTCATCGACCTGATGAATCGTGGCGCTGCCAAATTGGGAGCGGTAGACAATGTGGTACTTGACGAAGCAGACGAAATGCTGAACATGGGATTCTCAGAAAGCATTGACGCCATTCTTGAAGGAGTTCCTTTGGAACGAAACACCCTGCTCTTCTCTGCCACCATGAGTCAGGAAATTGAAAAAATAGCCCACAACTATCTGCGTGATGCCAAAGAAATTGTAGTGGGATCGCGCAACGAGGGGGCAGAGATGGTGAATCATGAATACTACATGGTAAGAGCAGGAGACAAATACCTTGCCTTGAAGCGCATTGCTGACTACTATCCGCGTATTTACGCCATCATTTTTTGCCGCACTCGCATGGAGACGCAGGAAATAGCTGACCGCCTGATACAAGACGGTTACAATGCGGAGGCCCTGCATGGTGACTTAAGCCAGCAGCAGCGCGACATCACCATGCAGAAATTCCGTCAACACCATACACAACTTCTTGTGGCCACCGATGTAGCAGCCCGTGGGCTGGATGTAGATGACTTGACGCACGTAGTGAACTATGGTTTGCCCGACGACGTGGAAAACTATACACATCGCAGTGGACGAACCGGAAGGGCCGGAAAGCGTGGTACGAGTATCTGCATCATCCATCTCAGAGAAAAGGGCAAGGTACGTCAGATAGAAAAAACCATTGGTAAGGAGTTTGTACGCAAAAAGTTGCCTACGCCTCAGGAGATTTGTACCAAACAACTCTATCGCGTAATCGACCAGATAGAGAATGTGCAGGTGGATGAGCAGCAAATAGCCCCATTCCTTCCCGAAATCTTCAGAAAGCTAAGTTGGTTGGACAAGGAAGACGTGATAAAGCGTTTTGTGAGTCTGGAATTTGGACGTTTCTTAGAATATTATGCCAATGCTCCCGAAATAGAAGAACCCGAAGAAACAGCTTCTCGCAGCAAGGCTGGTAGTAAAAAGAAGGGCGCAAAGGGTCAGGCGCAAGAAGGATTTGTAAGATTCTTCTTCGGAGCTGGGAAACGCGACGGTTTCCAGGCTCGCGAAGTCATAGGCGTGATCAACCGCTACACAAAAGAGGCGATAGAAATCGGAAAGATTGACATCATGCAGCATTTTTCCTTTTTTGAGGTACCCGAATCAGAGGCCGATCTTGTTGCCTATGCCTTGCGTCATGCTAAGGATAAAAAGGGGCGACACATTGCGGTAGAGAGAGCCGACGTCTCCGGAAACAAGCCAACGAAAAAGGAGGGAGAAGGAAAGCGGCGCAAAGGCTATGATAAACCTTATAGCAGAGACAAAAAGAAGAGGGATAACACCCGAGGAGCCGAACAGCCGCCAAAGATGAAAATGAAAAAAAACGACTGGCAGCAGTTCTTTAATCCTGACAGCAGTGACTTCGACTTCATGGCCGATGGGAAAGACTTCCTAAGCGAAGGAAAAGGCAGACGCAAGAAGAGGAAGAAAAAGTAATATAAAAAAGCCATAGTTCAATCCAAATAAATGTGACATGAAACATTGGGTATGTTTGATAGTCATCTTCCTATTACCCACAGCCTTGCTGGCAGAGGGTTGGATGATAGGCGCAGGAGGTGGAGTTTCTTCGCATTATGGTGGCCATACGCGCAATGTGGGTACTTTCCAGATAGGAGGGGCCTATGAGTTTTTGCTTTCTGACGACTGGACATTCTCGCCTGGACTGCGTTTTGCCGCAAAGGGATGGAAAGATCGCGACCGCGTAATGCAGGTCTACGATGACAATGGCCATGCCGTGACAGACGAAAACGGACAGCCCATAATGGGAAAGATGAATGTAACATCAAACACCAATTACGTAGAACTTCCGCTGCTATTTACCTACAGTTTGTCTTTGAAGGGCGAAGAACAGATTTTGCTTTCAGTTGGTCCTTATGTAGGTTATGGAATTGGAGGAAATACCAAAACACGAGGCGATACGCAACAGAGTGGAGCAGCACGCCTGTATTACAGTCATTCCACTTTTAGCCGCAGCGATATGAATCGTTTCGACGGCGGCTTAACCATGGGCGTAGCCTATCAGTTTTCGCCTAACATGAGTGTGGGCGTAAGTTCCGACTTCGGTATGCTCCGTTCAAGCAAGTCAGGCGGAAAGAACGTAGCCTTTCTGCTATCGTTGGGCTATCGCTTCTGAAGACGGGCCTAATTGAAAGCGCATCAGCCTTCTTCCAAAAACCTTGCTAATTCCTTCACGCTTCTTGGCAGCATAACGCTGCGATAGCTTTCTTTCCTGATGTAGCCTTGGCGGACGCATTGGGCGATAAAATCTGAAAGCCCGTCCCAAAAGCCATGTATGTTGATCAAGAACAAGGGTTTGTGGTGTTCGCCCACCTGCCAGGCCGCCCACACGCTGAACACTTCGTCAAGAGTACCAATGCCACCAGGCAATGCCACGAAAGCATCAGCCTCGCGCATCATAGTAGCCTTCCTGTCGGCAAGGTCTGCAACTACCATTTCTACGTCCACGAAGTTGCTGCCCATTCCGTTCCAGGCCATGCTTTGAGGAATGATGCCTTTCACCCTTCCGCCATTTTTCTTTACGCTTTGAGCTACGATTTCCATCAGTCCTTTCCTCACTCCACCATAAACCAGTTCGCGATTCGTCTGTCCAATCCATCTGCCCAGTTCCCATGCAGTTTCTTGCACAGCCTCTGGTAGATCCTCCCTGGCGGAACAAAACACGCCGATACTCTTCAGGCTCATCCCTTCTGAGGTCTTACGGCAATGCATTCTATTTCAACCCGGGCCCCTTTAGGAAGGGTCTTCACAGCAAAGGCAGAACGGGCTGGATAAGGTGACTGGAAAAACTCGGCATATACTTCGTTCATGGCAGGAAAGTCATCCATATCAGCAAGCATCACGGTAGTCTTCACAACGTTTTCCATTTTCAAACCGGCGGCGTTGAGAATGTTCTGAATGTTGTTAAGCGACCTTCGGGTAAGGCCACGGATGTCATCTCCGGCGAAGGAACCGGTTTGGGGATCAATGGGCAACTGTCCCGATACATAAATAGTGTCTCCGGCCTGAATAGCCTGACTGTAAGGGCCAATGGCTGCAGGAGCATTTGAAGTAGAAATGTCGTTCATGTCAATAATGTAAATGGATTAATGTTTGTTTTTTAGCAGATTGGCCTCGCTTGGTGTCCACGCGAGGCACTGCTTGGTGCAAAGTTCGCTTTTTTCGCACAAAAAACAATGTTTGCGCCAGGAAAATAGCTAAATTTGCGGCCGCAATGAAGGAATATCATTACACCACGTTAGACAATGGGCTTCGTATCATTCAAGAGCCATGTCCTACCGATGTAGTATACATTGGCCTCATCGTGAGTGCCGGTACGCGTCACGAAGATCCCTTCGACAGTGGCTTGGCCCATTTCTGTGAGCACACCACCTTCAAGGGTACTGCCCGACGGCGCGCCTGCCACATCCGAAACCGCTTGGAGCGCGTAGGTGGCGACCTGAATGCATACACCAATAAGGAAGAAACCGTATATTATGCCATGATTCAGCGGCAGGACTGGGCGCGTGCCTTGGATCTGCTTTTCGACATCGTGTTCCACAGTATTTATCCTCAGCGAGAGCTTCAGAAGGAAGTTGAAGTGATCATCGACGAAATTGACAGCTATCAGGATTCACCAGCCGAACTCATTTTCGATGAGTTCGAAGAAATGTTGTTTCGCGGCCACGGGCTGGGACGCAACATCCTGGGTACTGCCGATCGCCTCAGGCAGTATACCACCGAGGATGCCTTACGCTTTACGCGCCAATACTATCGTCCAGCCGGTGTCACGCTGTTTGTGTTTGGCAATGTTTCGTTTTCGCGATTGGTAAGTATGGCCCAGAAGCATACCGAAGGACTGTCATCGGAGAGACCTGTTATGCCACTCAGCAAGCTTCCGCCATACACGAGCGAATACCGGCAGCAAAGTCGCGAAACGCATCAGGCCCATGTACTGATAGGCAATCGCGGTTATTCAGCCGAACATCCGCTGCGCCCAGCTTTGTTTCTGCTCAGCAATCTTCTGGGCGGACCGGGCATGAACTCGCTCCTGAGTGTCAGTTTGCGCGAAAAGCACGGACTGGTCTATACCGTAGAAAGTACTACCTTCAGTTATACGGATGCCGGCGTGTGGAGTGTTTACTTCGGTTGCGACGAGGCCGATGTAGATCGTTGTCGCCATCTGGTACTCCAGCAGTTGGAACGTCTCTGTAACGATCGTCTTTCGCCCTCGCGTTTACAGGCCGCCAAGAAGCAACTCTCTGGTCAGGTGCTCATTGCTGGCGACAATTTCGAAAGCTATGCCCTGGCCATGGGCAAGACGTTTGCCCATACCGGACGCCATCGCGATGTAAACAAGATCATCAGCGATATCCATGCCGTAACGGCCGAACAATTGCAAACTGTGGCTGGAGAAGTCATGGGCGTAGACCGGTTAACTACGCTAATTTATTGCTAATCGTTTTTCAGAAAAGAGGTTTTCGTTATCGTACAGAAACCTAAAAATCATTAACGGAATAAAGCAAAGTGTATTTTATCGTACGTGTACGATACCCTATTCGCTTCCCTTTGTTTAATTTTGTATCTAACATTCTTTTCCGTAATGGTCTATGTTCAGGAAAATCTATCTCGCCACCCACAATTGGTGGCACCAGTTTGTTCATCACTATATAGGAAAGTCCGAGTTCTACAGGCTCGACTGCCCATGGCTCACTCATGAGCATAAAGGCTTGCCGTCCGACTCCGACGATCGCTATCTGCTCCATTTGCACATGCTCCAGGTACCTGTTTCTGGCAAGGTGCTCTATCTGGTGGACCATCGTACGAGCAGTTTCCTGCGTACTATTATGCCCAGCAAGCACCTCATCACTGATGATCTGGCGTCTATTCGTCCTAAGCAGGCTTTGAGTAACTGCATCTTGCAGCGTATCGCCCAAATGTCACCATGGGAGATAGGTTCTTGTCATTTTACTTTTCAAATGCCTGTTGGAACAATGGACCACTTGGCATACGACATCATTTATAAACCTCTTGAATTAGCTCAAAATCGTCGTCCCTGGTTGGCATTGCTTATTGTTTCTCCTTCGGTGGCAGTGGCAACCGACCGTTTGTTGTATGTCAACGAGCGCAACCTGAGCGTGAGCTTTTTCAATTTTGCCATAGAATCGTGGCAGTCAGTATCAGTGCCCAGACTCACGCATTCAGAAACCGAAATACTAAGGTATGTGAAAGGGGGAATGAAGTATCAGGAAATCGCTCGCATCACCCACTATAGCCAGCGAACCATTACCACCTATGCTTCAAACATTATGAAGAAACTGGGCGTTCATAATATTGGCGAAGCTGTGAAAGTCAGTGAGCGTCTTCATCTGTTAGATCAACTTTGATTTCCATTCTGCTGTTTTTACCATGCATCCCTTCCTTATCTATATTATTCAGGTCAACCTCATTCTTACCGTTCTTTGTGCGGCATATCAGCTGATAGCCGAAAATCGTCAGTTTACGTTTCGCCGCATGGGTTTGTGGCTTTGTGCGGTGGCATCGTTTACGGCTCCATTGTTAGCTCACGCTTTCCGTTTTCATATGGCATCTGCATCTCAACACGGAGTTGCCGTTACTGTCAATGAAATTCAGGAAGTATTTTCCGACGTAGCCACGGTGTGGACTGATCCGACGGCTTCGTCTGTTTCTTTGCCGTGGGCCGATGTCATTTTTGCTGTTTACTTGACAGGGGTAGTGTTGATGTTGCTCTTTATGTTTTACGGATTTCTTCAGGTGCTTCAGTTGATGCGTTCCAGTAGAGCAACCGAGAAGAACGGTCACCACATACGTTTGCTTCAGGGAGAGGGACCGACTTTCAGCATCGGCAGGAATATTTTCATGTACGAATCCGATTTCAACAACAACATGTTGTGCCCCATTCTGTTCACGCATGAGTGGGCACACATCCGCCAGCATCATACCATAGATATTTTGGCCTTTTCATTAGTGCGCTGTCTTTGCTGGTTCAACCCCATTTCATGGATCCTATTTGCTCAATTAAAGTATGTTCATGAACTTTTGGCCGACCGTGCCGTGGTAGGAGAGTTCCATAATGCATCTCATTACAGTTTATTGTTATCGCAGAGCTATCCCTTACCTCCCTTGTCGTTCTACAATGGCTTTGGCTGCATGGTTCTGAAAAGAGCCTTTAGGGTCAATCATCCGGGAAGAAGACGTCTGCCTGCCATGGCTGTTTTTCTCTTCATTGTCACTTTGGTTATGGGACTCACATCCTCACGACTCATTTTGGAACATCCAGTTTCTGTAGCCCCAAAGCCCAATGAAGCCATTGTTTATGTAGAGGGACTACCTGCCCGATCTGTCCAAATGGGTAAAAGAAACATATCATCTGGCTTGGCTCAGCTGTCTACGGCAGTCTACACTTGTACCCATAATTATCATGCACAGGCCATTCTTTCATTAACCTATCGAAGAATGAATATGGTAGTAGATGCCATCGCTCTTTCTTCCGAACCTCAAGATGAGTTCTGGCAATCACATATTGAAATTCAAGAAAACGATTTGAAACAGACTTGTTATGATCCCCTTGAACAAGCATTCATAGGTGAGTTAGCAGGAAACTTTGTATTGGAAAATGTAGATGGAAGAAAGACCAAAGAGCCATTCCGCGTGAGGTTCAAAATGCCAGTTTAGTCTAAAGTAATGTATAAAACAATTTCAAGAGTTGTAAGTGTAGCCTTATTGTTGATATGTGTATATCAAAGTTACATCGCTCTTGTCCAATGGCAGTGGCATTTCTTTTCTCTGACATGGGCATTTAGGGTGTCTGGAACATTTCTAAGATCTACAGAATTGGCCTTGCTTTTGGCTTTTATGCTACCTTGGTTGTGTTATAGCAGTTTGTGTTTATTAAGATGGAAATCATCAAATTGGATTGATAGGCTGTTATCACTGATAATATTTGCATCTTTGCCCTTACCCATACTTGCCTTAATAGCAACGTGTTGTCGTGCAGCTTGGATGGCAGCTCTTTCTGGTTGTGTATTGGTAGTTTGCTTGTTTTTGATGAAGCAATCAGGAAAAATATGCATCCAAAGGCGTCATGCCATCTTATTCATTATTGGACTATCGCTTGTCTACACATTTGTTTACTTTTTCAAGAAGGATTCAGCCGATGGACGTCAACTTATCTGGAAGGTTACCGTTTGGCAAATGACACATCATCCAAAAGGTTTGCTTATGGGCTATGGCTCATTTTCATCATTCTATGGCGAAGCTCAAGAAACATATTTTCGCACAAAGGAACGTCCTATTCGCGAACAATATCTGGCTGGAGCTCCTGACTATGCTTACAACGAGTATTTACAACTATTGGTAGAGCATGGATTGATGGTATTCGGAGTCATTATGATAGTACTTTTACAGTTACTACGTGAGTTGTGGCGTAATTGTAATAAGGACTCTTTGCCTTTATTCTGTTGCGTCATATCCTTTTTGATGGCTGCATTGTTTTCTTATCCCTTTCATCTTTTTGCACCTTGTTTCCTAAGCGTGACTCTGATCCTTCTGGCAATATATAATTGTTATGAGAATCATTTTGAAAAAGGTCGTTGGTAAATCTGTTTGCTTATGCTGACATTATTAATAATGACTTACGGAGGTCTCATGCATAATTTTGGAAGAACAAAGAAACACCGTATGGCTATGCATCAATATCTTGAAGTTCATAACATTCAGGCCCGAAAACATTCCGTAAAATTGGCCAAATGTTATCAGAACCTATATCCAATAGGATATCGAAACTTGCAGTTTCTTTTAGATTATGGCAGTTGTCTCACGGATATAAAGTGGTATGCAGAATGCAGAAAGGTGATGAAAATTGGTCAGAGCTTGAGTGGTGACATGGTATTTTGGGTCGTAGAAGGACAGTGTTTTCACGCCGAAGGAGATTTTCCTAAGGCAATATCCTGCTATCGTAAGGCACACTATCGCATTCCGCATAAGATAAGGCCACTCTATCTGATGATGAACGCATATAAAGAGATGGGAGCAACGGACAGCATGATAATCATTGCTCATAAAATGGTAGCGATGAAGCCCAAGGTCAAATCCAACGACTTCTCATTGATGCAAGATTCTGCACGAGCCGTGCTTTCGACAACTGTGCTATCACACGAACAACGTAGCAATATCATTCTTTAGTCATTCGATGTTCAATTCAGCGAATTTTGAATTCTTTTGTTTAGCACTAATACAACATATGCCCTAATGATGATTACAAATAACACTTAAGATCTCTCCCACTTAAGGGTTCAAATTACTCTTTCATTTCAGATGATCATTTTATCGTAAATATACGATACTCCATTTGGTTTACTTGTGTTTATCTTTGCCATGTAAATCAATTAAATTCATCTTTTATGAAGAAGTTCTTTATTTTGTGCGCTATTATTTGTGCCATTGACGTATTCTCTGCTTGTAGTGGAGATGAAGAGTTTGATCAAAAGTACCAGGAAAACGCCCAACTCATCATGAGTGATGAGTTGCAGCCAGAGTTAGAAGATGCAGATAGTACACGTATCATAATTCGTCCGATAACGAATGAACAAGTAATGGATCCTCAGGTGAGTAAGGATGGAAAACTTGAGCCCATACCAGTGAAGGAGGAAAGAAAAATGGTGGGTAGATTGTATGACAGTTCCAAAGAGTGTGGGATACATATAGATTTAGCCATTACCTATAGGACAAAGGATAAGATGGTCCATGAATTGGCGGTTATACCATGTCCCAATAACACTGAGGGCATGAAGATAACGGTAGCAGGTCTTGGGGCTGAGTTGGAACAAACCCATTTTGATGCCAAAGAAGAAGCCTTCTTAGGAGAAACAAATGGCACATTGGTTATCACGTATGATAATGGTAAGAAAGCAGAAGAACCTTTCCGCGTGAGATTCAAGATGCCCTTATAACTGTGGCTATGCAGAGCGCATGTTCTGCAACACTTTAAGATTAACGTGTAGAATCGTGCTTATAACAGGGGATGCGTTTTACGCATCCCCTGTTATGGTCTTATCATGCAAGCCTGTAGGCTTGACGTGTCCGTTTGGCTTAAAGCCATGGCAAATATGGGATTATTTGAATTCATGCTTTTCCATTTATGCCAACATGAGATTACAGGCGCCAAGATGCAAAACAGATGAATATTCAATATCGCCTTTTTCGTGTCGAAATCGTCGCTTCCTTTATGGAGAGATGAGATAATCCGGAGTAATGGAAGATGGTGTTAACTATTTTTGCTAACTTCGAAGCCGCAAACCATCATCTTCATCATCATGAAACATTTCTTTATTGCAATATTGAGTCTTTGCTCTGTCAGTGCTGCCACAGCAGCTTACGAAACGGGAGGCCCCGTTGATATGGTCAATCCGCTTGTGGGCACACTGTCTACCTTTGAACTGTCAACGGGAAATCTATATCCAGCCATCACCATGCCATGGGGAACACATGGATGGACACCGCAAACAGGCAAGAATGGCGATGGATGGATCTATACATATACCACGCACAAACTGAGAGGCATCAAACAGACACATCAGCCCAGTCCGTGGATCAACGACTACGGCACGTTCTCGCTCATGCCCACCACGGATAGTCCCATCATGAATGAAGAAAAGCGTGCCAGCTGGTTCAGCCACTTTGGCGAGGAGGCACATCCTTATTATTATAAGGTATATCTGGCCGACTATAATGTGACGACAGAGCTCTCTCCCACCATGCGTGCTGCCATGCTGCGCATCACTTATCCAAAGAACAAAGAGGCCTATCTTACGGTGGATGCTTTCGATAAAGGATCGTATGTCAAGATTCTGCCCAAGGAGCGAAAAATAGTGGGTTACACCACTCGCAACGCCGGTGGAGTGCCTACCAATTTCAAGAACTTCTTCGTATTGGAATTCAGCAAGGACTTTAAGTATACGGCGGCCTGCGATGGTGATAACATGAACACCCAGGCTACCGAAATGCGCAGTGAACATGCCGGAGCCATTGTGGGCTTTGGCAAAGAGGGAGGTGAACTGACGGTCAAGGTTTCATCTTCTTTCATCTCTCCAGAGCAAGCCCAGCTCAATCTCCGAAGGGAAATTGGCAAGAAAGGTTTTGATGAAATAGTAGAAGAAGGTGCACGGGAATGGAACAAGCACTTGAGCCGGATTGAAGTGGACACGGATGATATAGACCACGCCAGAACGTTCTATTCCTGCCTCTATCGCAGCCTGATCTTTCCCCGTAGCTTCTATGAAATCAATGCACAGAACAAACCTGTTCACTATAGTCCCTTCAAGGGTACCGTGGAGCAGGGATATATGTTTACAGACTTCGGGCTATGGGACGTGTTCCGTGCCTTGTACCCTTTGCTGAACTTGGCTTATCCCGATGTTAATGCGCGCGTTCAGGAAGGATTTGTCAACATATATAAAGAGAGCGGCTTCTTGCCCGAATGGGTGAGCCCTGGCCATCGCAACTGCATGGTGGGTAACAATTCGGCCTCAGTGGTGGCCGATGCCTATTTGGCCGGTCTGCGTGGATATGATGCCGAAACGTTGTGGAAGGCCGTGGTTCATGGTGCCGGAGCAGTTCATCCCCAGGTAAAGTCTACCGGACGTTTGGGCTATGAACAATACAACCGCTTGGGCTATGTGCCCTGTGACGACGGCATCAACGAAAGTGCTGCACGCACGCTGGAGTATGCTTACGACGACTGGTGCATTTATCAGTTTGGCAAGGCCTTGGGAAAGAGTGATACAGAGCTGGCTCCCTTTAAGCAGCGCGCACTCAACTATCAGCATCTCTTCGACAAAGAAACCAGCCTGATGCGCGGAAAGAAAAAAGATGGCAAATTTCAAACGCCATACAATCCGCTCAAGTGGGGCGATGTGTTTACCGAAGGAAATGGGTGGCACTATTCTTGGTCGGTGTTCCACGATCCGCAGGGACTGGTGAACCTGATGGGTGGAAGTTCGCGGTTTAATCAGATGCTTGATTCCATCTTTGTGCAAGCTCCCGATTACGACGAAAGCTACTATCGCGGAGTGATTCACGAAATACGCGAAATGCAGGTGATGAACTTTGGTCAGTATGCCCACGGCAATCAGCCGGCGCAGCACATCATCTATCTCTACAACTGGAGCGGCCAGCCTTGGAAAACGCAGTATTGGGTGCGCGAGGTGATGAATCGCCTTTACCGCGCCACTCCCGACGGCTATTGCGGCGATGAGGACAATGGTCAGACCTCAGCGTGGTATGTATTCTCAGCACTTGGCTTCTATCCCGTATGTCCGGCATCAGGAGAGTATGCCATCGGTACTCCATATTTCAATCAGATCAAGCTCCACTTGCCCAACGGCAAGACGGTAAGCATTTCGGCTCAGGGACAAAGCAACAGCAATCGCTATGTGCAGTCCGTTACACTGAACGGAGAACCTTATGATAAGAACTTCATCCTTAGGTCCGACCTGCAAAAAGGCGCAACCATTGCCTTTACGATGGGAGCCAAACCTAATGAAGGGCGCGGCATTTCAGCAGCGGCTGCCCCCTATTCTTTTTCTCGTTGAATCAGTATGAGGTTTCAATGACGTATTTTCACCTTCTCACAAACAATACGGGTTTAGGAGAGAGCTTTTTATATTTGGATGACGTTCCGAAAAAGACGCGAAAGGCATCTTGATATAACCATAAGTTTCCCCCGAAGGCTTCGGTACGTTTTCTTGACAGGCACCTATAAAATAAAATTGCACAAATGAAATCAACGTTCATTTGTGCAATTATGTGAGGTACTATACGTCGTCGTTATTTGACTGGATAGCTGGCTTTAACGGCCTTGAGGCCACGCAGGTAGGCTGCACTTCGGCGAACACCTTCCATGATGTCAATAGTTCCGTCGGTACCTTCGAGCTCTACAACGTAGTTTTCCAGACCGGCTAAACCTGCGTTGTTGAAGATGGCTTCGAAGTTTACCATACCGCTCTGACCCAACTCATACTTGTCCTTAATGTGAAGCAGGCGGAAGCGGCCCGGATACTTCTTGAAGAACTGAACGGGACTCTGCTGGCCCATGACACACCAATACACGTCCATTTGCCAGAACATGTTGGAAGGAGCGATGTTTTCCATCATGTAGTCTATCCACATTTTGCCTTCCACCATCTGATATTCGTGTGAATGCGTATGATAGCCATACTTGATGCCGGCAGCATTACACAACTTTCCAATTTCGTTGTGATAGTCGCACAACACCTTTCCTTCGGCCAACGTCTTAGGGGTGCCAAAACCAGGGGTAACGATATACTTACAACCTGCGGCCTTGTGGGTATCAATACATTCTTTCCACCATTTCAAAGCTTCGGTAAAGTCATGGTTCTTGACTTCCTCGTCGCTCAGGCGGCGTGTGGCATGGGTGGAAAGCACGTTGAGTCCTGCTGCGGCACAGTCGGCCTTGAATTGCTCAGGGGCAATGCCATAGAGCTTTCCGTTGCCATAGTGGGCCGGTTCAACGTCGGTGAAACCATATTCGGCCAGTTGCTTGAACACGCGTTCGTGGTTCTGCGCATACTTTTCAGGTGAACCGATCAGTTCGCGGATGGAGTAAAGTTGCAAGGCCATCCGCTTTTGGGGCAGACCTTTGGCAGGAGCCGAAAGGCTTCCCACCATCAGGGCTACCATTAAAAGCAAGAAATTCTTTTTCATGATGGTTCTTCTCTCTTATTCCATCACCTTGATGCGGATGTTACGGTACCATACGTCGTCACCATGGTCTTGCAGGGCAATGTAGCCACCGTCGCCATCCTGACCGCCTCCAATGTTCTTCAGCAGTTCAAAGGCAATGGGGAATTCGCCGCCTTCCTTGAACTTGCTGTCCTGAAGCATTTCGATCCACTTCGGAGTCCAGAGATGATACTCCAGCACGTTTTCGTCGTTCTGTCCGTGAATCACGGTACCCTTGAAGACTACGATCTTTGCTTTGTTCCATTCGCCGAAGGGTTTTGCATTCTGCGGCTTGGCAGGAATCATGTCGTAGAGCGATGCAGCCTGACGGTTACCGTCCACACCCAGCTGTGCATCCACATGGTTTTCGTTGTCAAGCACCTGATACTCAGAGCAGCTCTGCCAGATGGGCACGGATTCACCCTTTTCGTCCTTCACTTCCTGGGCCAAATAGAAAATACCGGAGTTTCCACCCTTGGAAATCTTGTATTCCAACTCCAGAGTGAAGTTCTTGAACTTATGGGCAAACAGCAGGTCGCCGCCACCTTCCACCTGGGCTTCGCCTGTGCCTGAACCCTTCAGGTGAATAGCACCGTCTTCCACGTTCCAGCTGGTGGGAGCCTCTGCCATGTTGTAACCACGCCAATTGTTGAGTGTCTCACCATCAAACAGCGTAATGTAGCCGTCGGCATCGGTGGGAAGGTCGGCAAGGGCCACCTGTTCGTTTTCAACAATCTGGAACTCTGGAGCGGCAGCACCCTTTGCTTCAGCTTTAGCACAACTGCAGCTCGGGTCAGTGCATTTGCATCCGCAGCTGCCATTCTTTTGTCCACAGGAAGCCAGCATCAGTGCTGCACTTGCTGCTATTAAAAGACTTTTCTTCATGATGTTATTGATTTTATAATGATAACTGATTTTTCTTGTTGACCTTGCGTACTATACTTTTCGCCCACAAAAATACAAAAAAACATTGAGCATGGGCACCTTATCCTCGAAAACTAACATCTCGCCGCAGTAAAAAGGAATCAGTTGAGGGCATAAAAGCACAACTCACTTGTTTTGACGAAAACAGTGTTTGAAAATTAACAATAAGATACAGTATTGACCAAAAACGACCTAATTTGTCTCCAAAACTGACAAATCCACTCCTTTTATACGAATTCGATAAACAGATTTAAACATGTTTCATCAAAAACTAACGAAGGATTTGCTCCATTCCGAACGGTTTCAGCCAAAACCATCGTGGGAAAAGCTTCGCGCCGTTCGGTATGGCCCAAAACCGTCGAAGGAAAAGTTCCGTGCCGTTCGGTATGGGCAAAACCATCGAGGGGATTTAACGAAAAATAACGTGCAAGTCCAAAAGCATCGAAGGAAATTAACGATTCCGTTCGGTATGGCCCAAAACCTTCGAGGGAAAAGTTTCGCGCCGTTCGGTATGGGCAAAACCATTGAGGGAAAAACCTCGTGCCGTTCGGAAAAGAGTAATTCCCTCGAAAGATTTTCTCGAAACGACATGTGGCAGAGCTAAAATCACGAGAAAAAAGGACAAAACGACATGTTGCAAAGCAGTTCCTCTAAAGGAAAAGCTCGAAACAGCACGTTCCAGAGCAAATTCTTTGAGAGAAATGCCCGAAACGGGACGTCAGAAAGCTAATGGTTTGAAGGAAAAGTGCGAAAAGGACCGTCTTGGTGCAAAGAGCTGAAAAGGAGAAACGCCATTAGAGGTAAGGTGGAGGAAAAGCTTTTGCCCGTAATCCTGAGAACTTGATTCTTTGTGCCGATACGCTTGTGGTTTTTCGCCTTTCAGCCGCTTGTCAGACTCTCGGACTTCTATTCCTGCGGTGAGCGCAATTGCCAAAAGGCAATGGCCGAAGCAGCGGCCACATTGAGCGAGTCCACACCGTAAGACATGGGAATGCGAACCACATAGTCACAATTACCGATGGCCTCCTCAGGAAGTCCGTCGCCTTCGGTGCCCATCACGATGGCCAATCGTTCTTGCTTTTGCAGCAGAGGATCATCAATGGCCATAGAGTTGTCTGTCAGTGCCATGGCCACCGTTTTGAACCCCCATTGGTGAAGGTCGTTCAGCTGAAGGTCAAGCCACGCCCACGGAATGCGGAAAACCGTACCCATCGATACTCTTATAGCCCTGCGGTTGAGTGGGTCGCAGCTGTCGCGAGTTATCAGAATGCCACCCATGCCCAGTGCTGCGGCAGAGCGAAAAATGGCACCGATGTTAGTAGTATCAACCACACCTTTAATGACCACAATTCTTTTGGCCGACCAGCATACCTCCTCAATGCTTCTTTCTTTGGGCCTGCGCATGGCACAGAGCACTCCCCGAGTGAGTTCGTAGCCTGTAAGCGAGGCTAAGAGCTGGCGTGGACCTACGTAGATGGGGATGCGGCTGCATTGCTGCACAATGGCTGCTGCATCGCCCTCAATGTGTTTCTTTTCGCACAACAGAGCAAGGGGCTCATAGCCTGAGCTTAGTGCCGTATGAATAACCTTGGGACTTTCGGCAATGAAAATGCCCTTATCCGGCTCCAAACGATTGCGCAACTGCGCCTCGGTCAGAGCATGGAACATTTGCAGGTCGGGATCGGAGAGCGAGGTGATTTCGATGACAGGCATGGGAGGAATGCAAGAGGCTCAGCTCTTTTTCATGATGCTGTTCACCACACGCACCGTGCTCACGAGCTTGCCTACGGAGGTAAAGATGTCAACGTTCCACACATGACTGCTTCGGCCGGCATGTACAATGGTGGCTACGGCTCTTACCGTATCGCCTTCATGAGCAGAGGAAATGTGATTACCGCTTACCTGCATGCCCACCACGACTTCGTCGGGACGCACATGGAGCATAGAGCCCAGTCCGGCCACCGTTTCGGCCAAGGCCAGCGAAGCTCCGCCGTGCAGAATGCCGAAGGGCTGACGAGTGCGATGGTCAACGGGCATAGTGGCCTCAACCCGTTCGGGTGAGGCATAGGTATAGCTGATGCCCAAATTGCCCATGAGCGAACTGGCACTTTGCCGATTCATTTCATGAAGAGGAATGTCGCCTTTCAGAATCTTGACCAAAACAAACTGTTCAATGGCCTCGGCCACGCCGTCCTCGTCGCAACTCTTGGTCACATAATCAGCACAGGCGCGAACAGAGGGCAAGGCATTACCCATGGCAATACCCAGACCTGCCAATTGCAGCAGACCCACATCACGTACGCCATCGCCAAAGGCAGCTACACTTTGGGGGCTGATGTTCAGATGGTCGAGCAGCACGCTGAGCGCGCCGTCCTTGTCAACACCGTAGGGAAGAATCTCTAGAAAATAGTTTTCAGACCTATGGGCCTCCACCGTTCCGTTGAGCCTGCGTTTCCACAGGTCTTCCAGTGCCTTGAGAGCCGGTTCGTCGTCGCTCACGAGTACTACCTTATAGGGAGTGAAATCAATGGCCACCGAGAACTCGGGCTCCACCACAAGGGACAATCCGTTAAGCAAAGCCTCGGCCTCCACGTGGGCATTGCCTTCCAGGTTGCAAACCAATTGTTCATCGCCATAGGTCATGATGGCAAAATTCCCCTTGCGTGCTTTCTTTTCCAGATAAGGCAAGAGTTCTGGATTCACCTTGCGCTCAAACATAACGCTGCGCGATGCAGCATCGATGATCTGGCTGCCATTGTAGGCAATGATGTAGCCGCCGTAGGTGGGCATGTCCAACGCCTCACTGATCGCCCAAAGTCCTTGAGGAGGGCGGCCTGAGGCAAGCGCAATGCGAATGCCGGCCTGTTGCACCTTGATTAGAGCGGAACGGGTATGCTCCGTGATTTCGTGATTTGAGTTGAGCAATGTTCCGTCAACATCGATCACCAAAAGCTGATATTCCATAACAGATGTATGTATGCGAATGTTACTAAATAATCTCGGCTCCATTACCCTTGCCAGTGAGTGCAGAGAGCTTCGATTTCCTTTTTGCTGGTGCAAGTTACATCTTCTTTTTGAATTGGCTCCTGCTTTTTCTAAAAAAAACGTATTTTTGCACCAACATTTCTGTTTTGCTCCATGAGGTTGGGAATGAAGAGTGCATTCGGCGCCGAAATCCGGCTATACGAAACGGCAACCAGCATTTTCCGACAATGAGAGGTGCGAACCAGTATGTAAACAAATAGACAGACAGCAGGCTAAGCAATGGGCAAGATGAAGAAACTCTACATAGAAACCTACGGCTGCCAGATGAACGTGGCCGACTCTGAAACGGTGGCCAGCATCATGCAGATGGCCGGCTATGAGTTGACCGACCAGCTGAAAGAGGCCCAAGCCGTGTTTCTCAACACCTGCTCGGTACGCGAAAAAGCCGAACAGAAGATTCTGCACCGCCTGGAAGCCTTAGAGGCAGAGCGGCACACGGGGCATAGCTTTATAATAGGTGTATTAGGATGCATGGCCGAAAGAGCAAAGCAGGAACTACTGGACTCCGGCCACGTAGATTTGGTGGCAGGACCCGACGCCTATCTGAGTTTGCCCGATCTTACGGCGCAAGCCGAGTCGGGACAAAAGGTGATGGACGTAGACCTCAGCCTGACAGAGACCTATCGCGACGTAGTGCCCATGCGCATTGGCAGCAATCGTATTTCGGGCTACGTGAGCATCACCCGTGGGTGCAACAACTTCTGTCACTACTGCATCGTGCCCTATACGCGAGGGAGGGAACGCAGTCGCGACGTGGAAAGCATATTGCGCGAAGTGCGCGACTTGAAGGAAAAGCATTATTGCGAAGTGACACTGCTGGGACAGAATGTTAATTCATACTGCCAGGAAAAAGACGGGCAAACGGTGGATTTTCCCCATTTGCTCAGATTAGTGGCAGAGGCCGTACCCGACATGCGCATCCGCTTCACCACCAGCCATCCTAAGGACATGAGCGACGACACGCTTCATGCCATTCATGACATGGACAACATTTGCAGTCATATCCATCTGCCCGTGCAGAGCGGAAGCAATGACGTGCTGAAGCGCATGAACAGAAAGTATACGCGCGAGTGGTACTTGGGCCGCGTGGAAGCCATACGCCGCATTGTGCCCGACTGCGGACTGTCGACCGACATGTTCTGCGGCTACTGCGGAGAAACGGAGGAGGACCATCAGCAGTCGTTGTCGCTCATGAGAGAATGTCAGTTTGATTCAGCGTTTCTCTTTAAGTACAGCCAACGCCCGGGAACATTTGCGGCCAAACACTTTGTTGACGATGTGCCCGAACAGACCAAAATCAGGCGACTGGAAGAAATGATTGCCTTGCAAAATGAACTGAGTGCGGCTTCAGGGCAGCGCGACATAGGGCGTACCTATGAGGTACTTGTTGAAGGAAGGAGCAAGCGTTCGGCACAACAGCTCTTTGGACGAACGGAACAGAACAAGGTGGTAATCTTCGACCGCGGAGAGCATCGGGTGGGACAACGCTTGAAGGTGAAAATCACCGAAGCATCTTCAGCCACGCTGAAAGGAAAAGTGACAGCTACGGAATAATCAGCATGAAGATGAGAAAAGCCAGTCGCGAAATGGATGCGGCCTTTGCCCTTGACGTATTCGACAAGGCTCCGTACATTACGGTAAGCTTTGTTCGCGAGGACGGCAGTCCTTATGGTGTGCCGTTATCGTTGGTGCGCACAGACGCAAAGACGTTTTACTTTCATTGTGCGACGGAGGGCGAAAAGGTGGACTGCCTGCGAAGCTATCCCGAAGTAAGTCTTTCGGCCGTAAGCCGGTGTAAACCCACGGTAGGACCTCGCGACCAGAGCTTCACATTGCAATACAAATCGGCCATGGCCAAGGGCATTGCAGTCATCGTGACCGATGAACGAGAAAAGGTGGAGGCCTTACGCGCCATCAGTCAGCGCTATCTGCCTCACCATATGGCGGCCTTCGATGAAGCCATCAAACGCAGTTTAGATCGTACCATGGTGGTGCGCATCACGCTGGAAGTTCCTCCAACCGGCAAACGAAAGGAATACGCCAAAGACGGCCATG
Organism: Bacteroidaceae bacterium; assembly: GCA_017468985.1. Lineage (GTDB taxonomy): Bacteria > Bacteroidota > Bacteroidia > Bacteroidales > Bacteroidaceae > UBA6382. The sequence continues at coordinate 29,732 of JAFUHF010000049.1, read as the reverse complement.
AGTTGAAATGGGGAGAGACAGAATGAGCATCTAAGAAGTCTGCCGCGGAACAGTGATAGCATGTCGTAAGCATAATATCTCAGTTTTTTACGAGATTGGGGCAACATACAAATACTCGGTACAAGTAAACAAGCTTGATTACTCAGTTTGTCAGGTTCCTTTTGCTCGAAAAAAGAGTGGAAAAACTTTCTCTTTCCATCTTGTTCTTCTCTCGCTTATTCGTAACTTTGCAGCAAATTAGGGGTAGAGTGCCCCTGGAGTTGTAATTAATTGCGCCAGAAGCATGGGAAGTGCCAAGAAAATAAAGAAAAGAAAAAACCGCGGCAGTGTTAACGTGGTAACGTCATGCATCAGCACTACGCTGGTGTTACTACTGTTAGGTAATGTGTTTTTTTTCGTCACTGTAGCCAAACATTTTTCTGAAAGTTTGCGCGAAAACTTCACGGTATCGCTTCGATTGGATGATGACATTCCACAATCGAAGACCTACGAACTCCAAGAAAGGCTGAAAGAGTTGCCGTGCACCAAAAGCATTAATTACATTTCGAAAGACAAGGCCATAAAGGAACAAATGTTGGCTTTGGGAACGGACTCTGCAGATTTTCTGGGCGAAAACATCATGCCAGCTTCGTTTGAGGTGCACTTAAAGGCAGATTATGCCAATCGTGACAGCTTGAATCAAATTGTACCACTCTTCAAGAAGGAGGCGGCTGTGCTTGATGTTTCTTATCCAGAAGCACTGATGGACAGTCTGAATAACAACATTCGGAAGATCAGCACCATTCTTTTGATCATTGCATTGCTATTGGCTTTTGTTTCGTTTGCACTCATCAACAACACCATACTGCTCAGCGTACATTCCAAGCGTTTCCTGATCCATACCATGACGCTGGTGGGAGCCAGTTGGGGATTTATTCGCCGACCGTTTATGCGGAAGGCCTTTTGGATAGGTTTCGTTTCGGCATTGATGGCGGCGGCCCTCTTGGTGGCTGGCATGTGCGCTCTGACGGAGTATGAACCGCTGATGCTGGACTTAATCACATGGGATGTCATTGCCTATACATTGGGCGTGGTATTTGTTTGTGGTATCTTGCTGACGTTGCTCTGTGCCTACTTTTCCGTGAATCGCAACTTAGGGCTCAGCTACAACAAACTCTATCGTTATTAATCGAATGATTTAAACATTTACATATTGATGAATAGAAGAGATTTTGCATTTGGCAAGACAAACTTCTTGCTTTTAGCAGGAGGAATGTTAGTAGTCATAATAGGTTTTATCCTCATGTCGGGTGGCAGTTCCAGCGAACAGGCCTTCGATCCCAGCATTTTCAGTGCCCGTCGTATCAAAGTGGCTCCATTGGTATGCCTCATTGGATTTCTTTCCATGATAGGAGCCATTCTGTATCAACCCAAGCATGACAAAGCCGACACGGAGGAATAAAACATGGAGTGGTATGAAGCACTGATTTTAGGCATTATTCAAGGTTTAACGGAATATCTTCCCGTCAGCAGCAGTGGTCATCTGGCCATTGGCTCTTACTTGTTTGGTATTGATGGTGAAGAAAACCTTACGTTCACCATTGCCGTTCATGTGGCTACCGTACTGAGTACACTGGTGATACTGGGACACGAAATCTTATGGATTGTAAAGGGAGCGCTGAAATGGAAGTGGAATGACGAAACCCGTTATGTCATCAATATTTTGATCTCCATGATTCCTGTTGGCATTGTAGGAGTGTTCTTCAAGGACAAGGTGGAAGAAGTGTTTGGCTCGGGTTTGACCATTGTAGGGGCGATGTTGCTGGTGACAGCCTTGTTGCTTACCTTCTCTTACTACGCACGTCCGCGCATTAAAGAGAAAATCAGCCCTCGCGATGCATTCATCATTGGTCTGGCCCAAGCGGCAGCGGTGTTACCCGGCCTTTCGCGCTCAGGGAGCACCATTGCTACAGGATTACTTCTGGGCAATAACAAGGCCAAACTGGCCCAGTTTTCTTTTCTGATGGTGATACCTCCCATTCTCGGTGAAGCATTGTTGGACGCCATCAAGGCCATCAAGGGTGGAGCTGAGGCTGCCGTGGGTAACATTTCCTTATTGTCATTGACGATAGGTTTCTTGGCAGCTTTCGTGTTTGGATGTCTGGCTTGCAAATGGATGATTAACATCGTAAAGAAAGGCAAGCTCGTATATTTTGCTATCTATTGTGCAGTAGTAGGTGTCATTACGCTCATCTGTTCTTTCTTATAATTTAGGTTATGGATTTCTTGCAGGGCGAAATCATTCCTTTCTATAAACCCTTAGAATGGACTTCGTTTGGCGTTGTGGCGCGAGTGCGTTGGATGCTGACGGAGCGTTTAGGCCAAAAGGTAAAGATTGGTCATGCCGGAACCCTCGATCCGTTAGCCACCGGAGTATTGATTCTCTGTACAGGTCGGGCCACTAAACGCATTGAGGAACTCCAGCAACATACAAAGGAATACATCGCGACCTTGAAGTTAGGAGCGACCACAGCCAGCTATGACCGCGAGCATCCGGAGAATGCAACTTTTCCAACTGAACACATCACGCGCGAATTGGTAGAACAGACGTTGCAACAGTTTGTAGGAAAAATAGAACAGGTACCGCCAGAATATTCTGCCTGCAAAGTTGGAGGTGAGCATGCTTATAAGTTGATTCGTAAGGGCAAGGCTGTAGAACTCAAGCCCAAAACATTGGTCATCGACGAAATAGAATTATTGCACTTCGACATGCCAGAGATACAGATACGCGTGGTGTGCAGCAAAGGCACCTACATCCGCGCCTTGGCGCGTGACATTGGTGAAGCATTGCACAGCGGCGCTTACCTTACCGGACTGAAACGAACACGCGTAGGTGAGGTGAGAATAGAAGACTGCCATACATTGGAAGAATTTCCCTCGTGGCTTGAACGGCAAACCATAGGTTGATGTTCCTATATTTATAAATGTAATTAAAACGACATATGAAACTTTCCCAATTCAAATTCCGCTTGCCGGAGGAGAAGATTGCACTTTATCCGGCTCCTCACCGTGATGAAAGCCGTATGATGGTGCTTCATCGTAAAACGGGTGAGATAGAGCACAAGATGTTTAAGGACTTTCTGGGTTACTTCGATCCGGGCGATGTGTTTGTGTTCAACGACACGAAGGTGTTACCAGCTCGACTTTATGGAAACAAGGAGAAAACGGGAGCCCGTATTGAGGTGTTTCTGCGCCGTGAGCTCAATCCTGCACTGCGTCTTTGGGATGTATTAGTAGATCCTGCACGCAAAATACGTATTGGCAACAAGCTCTACTTTGGAGAAGACGATTCCATCGTGGCCGAAGTGATAGACAATACCACCAGCCGTGGCCGCACTTTACGATTCCTTTACGATGGCGATCACGATGAGTTTAAGCGTCAACTTTATGCCATGGGAGAAGCTCCCGTTCCGCGTTTCATCAAGCGTCCAACGGAAGTGGAAGACCTGGAACGTTTCCAATGCATCTTTGCGCAAAACGAAGGAGCTGTTACAGCTCCTGCAACGGGGCTTCATTTCAGTCGTGAAATGTTGAAGCGCATGGAGATCTACGACATTGAGAGAGCATTCATCACGTTGCATTGTGGTCTGAGCAATTTCCGCAATACCGATGTGGAAGATCTGACGAAGCATAAAATGGATTCGGAGGAGATGTATATTACACGTGAGAACTGTGACATCGTAAATCGTGCTAAAGATGCAGGCCATCGCATCGTGGCGGTAGGTACCACAGTACAGCGCGCCATGGAAACTACCTGCGACACGTTGGGACACATCAATCCCTATGAGGGATGGACCAACAAGTTCATCTTCCCACCTTATGAGTTCGGTGTGGCTCATGCCATGTTCTCTAACTTCCAATTACCTGAAAGCACGTTGCTTATGTTGACATCGGCATTCGGAGGATACGAACTCACCATGAAGGGCTACAAGCTGGCACTGAAGAATGACTATCGCTTCGGGCCTTTTGGCGACGTAATGCTTATTGTAGATTAATGGCCACAGTCTATCTGGGACTGGGTTCAAACATAGGCCAGAGGGAGCAATATCTTCATCAGGCCATTATGGCACTTGAGCAGCAAGTAGGAATGCTGCTCAAGTGTTCTTCTTTTATTGAAACGATTCCATGGGGATTCACCTCTAATCATGTTTTTCTGAATGCGGTCTTGAGCATGCATACTCTACTCAGCCCACAATTGCTGCTGAAGGTAACGCAAGGTATTGAAAAGGCATTTGGTCGTTCTCACAAAAGCATAAAAGGGCAATATGCCGACCGGACGATAGATATTGACATCCTTTTCTATGATGACATGACAATGGCCTCTCCATCGCTCACCATTCCTCATCCTTTGCTACACAGACGTATCTTTGTACTGCATCCGCTTTGTGAAATAGCGCCCCATTTGCGCCACCCACAATTAGGAATGACCGTCAGTCAGCTCTATTCACGATTGCTTCAAGAAGAGGATGGTGCTTCCCATCAAGGGAGGGCAGTTCATGACTTGGCCTGATAGGCTAAGGCATACATCCGCATCTGACGGAGCATGGAAAGTAAGCCATTGCTACGTGTAGGCGAGAGGTGTTCGCGCAGACCTATCTTGTCTATAAAATAAAGATCGGCTTCTAATATTTCTTTGGGAGTATGGCCGCTGAGCACCTTTATTAATAAGGTGACGATACCTTTCACGATGAGCGCATCGCTTTCGGACCTGAAATGCAAACTCCCTTCCTTTTCATCACATACCAACCACAATCGGCTTTGACATCCCGGAATAAGATTGCTTTCGTTTTTCTCTTCGGCAGGAAGAGGTTGCTGTTCATTTCCTAAGTCAATCAGCAACTGGTATCTGTCCATCCAGTCTTCCAATTCGCCAAATTCTTCTATGATTTGTTCTTGTGCTTCGTTAATGCTCATGGTTGTTGATTGTAAATCAGATGTAGTAAAGTCTGCCCTACGGCTTTCAGCGTGTTTGGGTCAATATTGTCAGGCGTATCGCTCACGGTATGCCACGTAGGACCAAATCCACTCTCAGCTGTGGGATAGTAAGGCAGAATGTCAACCATCGGAATGTGGGCATCTCTGTTTACGGGCACGTGGTCATCCGTCACAAACCCACTGTCGTCGTCAATGAAGAACGAACCGTTTCCACTTGCCCTTGCAGCATTCCATACCATTTCTACCACGTGCGCAGCATAGCGTTGCGAGTAGCCTTCACGGTAGAAGTAGGCGCCACGTCCACCTACCATATCCAACAGAATGCCAAAGCGGAAGGCTCTGCTGTGAAGATTCTTTGCCCATAACTGCGCTCCCAAGCACCAGGTGTCAGAGCGGTCGATCAGGCTGTTCTCCCATTGTGGAATGCCCACGTCTTCAGCATCGAAGCATACGAAGTCTATGGCCACTTGGGGCGATCTGATGCTGATCTGTCTGGCCAGTTCTATCATTACGGCCACACCGCTGGCTCCGTCATTGGCAGCGATGACGGGACTCTTCCAGTTCCGCTCATCAGGATCATTGTCAGCCCATGGCCTGCTGTCCCAGTGGGCAGCGACCAGCAGGCGATCAGTAGCTTCGGGAAGTTGTTGGGCAATGATGTTGTAGCCTTTCATCTTCAGGCCGTCATAGCGCAGAAACTCGGCCTCCTGTCGATGTACATGGAAGCCATATTCCCTAAACTTGTTTTCGATGTATATGCCACAAGCTTCATGGGCTTCGCTGTTCATCACACGTGGTCCGAAGCTACATTGTGCATTCAGGTAGACCATGGCACTGTCGGCATCAAAGATAGGAACTTCCTCGCCCTGCGATATGACTTCTTCGCTCGGTCTGCCGTTTCTGCACGACTGGGCGGCGAGGAGTAACAAGAAGAAGATTACGAATAAGGATTTCTTCATTTTATTTTCCATGTTGCAGCGGCTTGAACCTGTTCCATTACGCGTAACAGATTACCACCCCAGATCTTTTCTATGTCCGACTCACTGAAATGGTGTGCCAGCAGTTGTCGTGTGAAGTTGATCATCTCTGAAGCATTGGCCAGGCCTTTCACGCCGCCGTCACCGTCAAAATCAGACCCCAACCCCACGTGGTCCACACCTACAATTTCTACGGCATGCAGCAGGTGATCCATGGCATCCATGATGGTAGCTTCACCATCAGTGCGGAGAAATCCAGGATAAAGCGTAACCTGACATACGCCACCTTTATCAGCCAGGGCCTTGAGCTGTTGGTCCGTAAGATTGCGCGGATGATTGCATAGCACTTTGCAGGAGGAGTGGCTGCAAATGATGGGTTGCCGGCTCAGTTCCAAAGCCTGCCAGAAACTCTGTTCGCCTCCATGCGAGAGGTCTATCATCATGCCCACTCTGTTCATTTCCTTGACAACTTCGCGTCCAAAAGCGCTGAGGCCTCCGTTTCTTCCCTCCGACTTGCTGGCAGAGTCACAGATCAGGTTATCGCCATTGTGGCACAGCGTCATGTATACTACGCCTCTTCTTCTATAGTGTTCCACTAAACCGAGATTGCTGCCTATGGCATAGCCATTCTCAATTCCACGGAGTATGGCTTTCTTTCCGTTGCATTTCAGCCTTCTGATGTCGGCTGCCGTTTCAGCCATGCCTACACCCTCCACTCTGCCTATTTCTCGCTCTATTCCGTCAAGCAGATTATCACAACACTGCTGAGCTTCTGCTTCCCGGTCCAAAGGACCCTGGGGAAGGTATGCCGCCATGATGCACGCGTCCAAATACCCTTCTCTCATCTTGTGAAGATCGACGAGAATCTGATCATCGCGTTCAGCAAACCGTATGCCTTTCGAGAAAAACATGGGAGTGTCGCAGTGAGAATCAAGACTAATGATGTGCTGATGCAGGTGACGAGCCGTAGCATATTGTGTGGCTTCCGTGGTAAGCCATTCAAAGAGAGGAAGCATACTGCGATCGCCTCTCAATATGAAGCATTCTGGATGCCACTGAACGCCAATTACCGACTTGAAGGCTGTACTCTCTATGGCTTCTATGACACCATCGGCGCTTTGCCCCGATATGCTCATATTGCTCCCCACGCTGTCTACGGCCTGATGGTGGAATGAATTGACGTAAATGCGCTCCTCTCCATGAAACAATTGACGAATGAGGGAGTCTCTGGCCAAGGTCACGCTGTGTGAAGGATAGCTCCGTTCGGCATCTTGCGAATGCTTGATGAGTCGGTCCTTGAATGCTGGCGCGCTTCCCAAGTCCTGCACTACGTGTCCACCGGTTACTACGGCCAGCAACTGTATACCTCTGCAGATGCAGAGCATGGGAATCTGTCGGTCAAGGGCCATGCGCATCAGTAGCAGTTCCTTTCGGTCGCGCCTGTGGCAGATGCTATGCAGGGCCACATGGGGTTCTTCGTCCACCAGCAAGGGGTCCAAGTCACTACCGCCAGAAAAAATCAGTCCGTCCACTCTTTCCAACAGACACTCTAAATCGTCCGTTCCTTCCAATGGAGGAATAGCCACTGGGGTGCCTCCTGCTTCGTAAACGCTCAGCCAATAGCCTTCGGCCAGTTCCAGTCCCTTTTTACCGTAGTTTCCTGTGATACCGATCAGCGGCCGACGCTTCAAGTCAACCGGTCTGCGACACGCTTTCGTATAGTCTGTAGTCCAATGGTAGGAAGTCATTTTTCTTTCATTTCATCCGAATAGCTCCGGTTTGGATTGCGTGGGAACCAGCCCTTGCGCACCCGTTCGCGCTGCTCAAACAATTCTTTAATAGACCAAAAACAGCTGAAAGCAACCACGCTGCACATGGCACTGACCATGGTTTGACGAATCATGACTGCGGCAATACACCCTGTCAGACCTGCCACAAGAAACACCCACCAATAACGAGTGCCCGTATAATATTCTGTCTTGATCACAATAGGGTGAAACGACCCAATCACCAGAAAAGAAAATGCACCAATAAGCAGGCCGTCAAAATACATAGATGGTTACTTCTGGTAGATTAGTCTTCCTGGGGAAACACGATGGGCAACTGCCTCGAAATGCTCTGTTGCAGAGAGATCAGGGTTTCCGTGCTGGTTACTCCTGGTATTTGCTGAATCTTGTTGTTCAGCAAGTCCATCAGGTGCTCGTTGTCGTAAGCATATAGCTTAATCATCATGGTGAAGTTACCCGTCGTAAAGTGACACTCCACAATTTCGGGAATGTGGCACAAGCATTCCACCACATCATTATACATTGAACCCTTTTCCAAATTCACTCCCACAAAGGTACAGGTAGAGTAGCCAATGGATTTGGGATTGACATGGTAACCGGAACCCAACACAGCTCCTTTTTCTGTAAGTTTGGCAATGCGCTGATGTACCACAGCTCTTGATACGCCACACTTAATGGCCACATCGCTCAACGGAATACGGGCATCGCTCGAAATGATTTGCATGATACGCAAATCCAAATTGTCGATCTTTACTGACATAATACGTTTTTTGTTGTGACAAAAATACAACTTTATCTTGTCAACAAAAAGCAAAATGACAATTATTTGTTGAAAAATATATTCTTATTGAAGAATTATACACTGTTTGATTGCAAATAGACATCTTTCTTATTGGCTGGACGGGCATCACGGATTCCTCCATTTGGGATCGTCAAGCTCCATGTATTTGTGGCGATAACCTGTGGGGGTCACCTCTATGAGCGTCATACCGTGCTTGTTCTCGCCGCTCAGGTCTCGGCCTACGGCATTCGAAGTCACAATCTCAATGTCATGATATTTGGCATAGGCATTCTGGTGCAGATGTCCGCAGAATACGGCCTGCACACCATAGCCTTCCAGCAGTTTCAGGTATTTCTCGCGAATGGACAGGGGTTGGTTGAAGTATTGCTCCTTTTCATCCATGTCGTGAATAAAGAAGGCTATGTGCATAAAAACAAACTTATACTTACATTTTCTGACCTTCTTCAGTTGGGCTTCCAGCCAGGCATAGTGCTCCGCTTCCTGCTGAGGGGAGCCTATTTGCATAATGCTGGAATTTAATCCTATGAATGCACAGTTACGATATTTGAAAGCCCATCGGTCTTCTCCATAGTGCTGCCTGTAATAGGTCAGGTGTTGTTCGTCCACTTTGGGCAAGTCGTGATTGCCGGGCACCATGTAAACTTTCGTGCCACAAGCGCGGATTGTCTCTATATAATCTTCATACACCTTGGTGGCCGAATCATTATGCGTGAGGTGAATAAAGTCACCCGTACAAATGGTAAATGCTGGCTTCCTGTACTTCAGGATGCTTACCACCTTCTCCATCTGCTCCTTCTCTGGAAATAAAGAGCAAGTTCCAGCGTTGTCCATGAAGCCAAACTGGGGGTCTGTGAATTGCACAAAGCTAAAAGCCTCTTTGGGGCCTTTCAACTTTCCTTCCGCATTCTGAAAGCCGATGCAGCAGAACAGTAGCGTTATGAGTGTAAGTCTTTTCATCTTGTAAAACGTCATTTATAGGTATGCTTTCTTTATTCGAATCATCTTATTCACTGCAAAATTACGATTATACCGCATACGAACAAAATCGTAGAACATTTTCTTTGTGCCCACAATTTCTGAACAGTACCTTAAAAGTTGAAGTGAATGAGACGAAAAGTTATGGAAGAAGTCATGGACATTTCTTTCGACCATCTTTTTCTATTGGTACTCAAGGAGAGCTGCTTCACCGAGCGTTAGAGGGCCACTGGTCTTTCCTTTTTACCACTATTTTAGTTTAGATTCCACATTAAGTGCGTATTAAACCATTTAGTATAGCCCCAAAAGCGCAATATCACACTAAACCTTCTTCCGAAAGATTTAGAAAAGGAACGTGGAAATCTATTCTTTCATCCGAGAAAGAATAGAATGGACCGATCATTTTCTAAATTGTTCGGAAAAGAGAATATCTTCGCGCGAGCCATTTTTGCTATTTTGCTTAGCAGAGATTGAAAATCGACAGCATTTTGCATTCCCCACCAAGCAAAAAGAACGAAACCATTGTGGAAAAATGGCCTTGCACGTCGGAAAATCATGAAATCATCGTTCCATTTTCAGTTCTCAAAATGGAAAAACGCAAACGTACCGCTCCTTTCTATTCGCGTTTTTGTGCATGAAAAGTTTCCCCGGTTAAAAAGTACAAATATGCCACAAGAAAATGGAACTGATTAGAGCTTTCCCCTAAGAATCAGTTTTTCATCCAAAAAGTTTGATTCATCAGCCAGAATTATCGTATTTTTGCATTGGTACATCAGGCTTTTGGTATACTCCTATGACACCCCACCCTTTCAGGACTAAGAAAATGAAGTATCACAACTGCAACAGCCAGCTACCTACATCCTTTTGGATTGCTCTCTACATTATTATGGTGGGGAACCTCACCTCATGCAAATCTTCCTTAATGGATAAAAACGAAGTACTGGAGTCGAACACCCCTTCAGACTTCATGAACAGAATGTGAGAGACATAACAAATACAACAAGTTTCAATCCATTTAATGGTACCGATGAGATTAGCGAAAAGGAATATTACAAGGCCTTGTTTAAGGACCAAGATGAACTGAACCAGCTGGAATACAAAATGCTGACACGTCCCAAGAAGGCCACCTACTATAAGCAGAAACTACAAGACAAGGTGGATGAGATGTACCGACAGAGGGAAGACAGAGGACAGGCCAGAAAACAGTTCTTACAGCAATTCTACACCGACCTATATCAGCTTCCAGAGGCCGACTTTACGCAAAAATATCGTCGCACTTGCTCTGCCGACATTGTTCGCTCACTGCGCGCCGGCTACGAAGCTACCCATGGAGGCCAGAAAGGCCACTACTGGGGATATTTCACCGACGGGCTGCAACACAACAGAATAAACCTACGAATCATCCTGCTCTCAAGGAAAGACCGCACCTATGTAGGCGAACGGGCATGGACCTACATCTATCCTGAAGAAGGAAGCTACGCTGCCGACAAGGGCTACCCCTATGCCGAAAGAGACGCCATGTGGTATGCCGTAGACATTGGAAGCGAGCCTATACTGGTAAAGGTGGAAGGCGAGGGAAAAGGCATGATGATCACCGGAATTTACAATGCCCACACGGGCATTTCTATAAAGTAAGAAAAAAGAGATTCCCCTTGCTCAGAGAAATCTCTTTCATCGTTGTGTCAGTAGGAAATGTTAGTCTAAGATTGCAGCTGCGGGCTTGAACTTCAGCACTTTCTTTGCAGGAATCTTAATGGCTTTCTTCGTAGCGGGGTTGATACCGTTGCGAGCTGCACGCTCTGCTACTGCGAAAGTTCCAAAACCTACGAGAGCTACTTTGTCGTCAGCCTTAACGGCGGCGGTGATAGCTTCGACTGTTGCATCTAATGCCTTCTTGGCATCCACTTTTGTAAGACCAGCCTTTTCGGCAATGGCATTTACTAATTCTGTCTTATTCATACCAGATGTTTAAAAGTAATTTATGTCGTAATGATGTTGCAAATATACAGAATGTTAGGGTTTCTTACCAAATTTTTAGCGAAAAACTTTCATCCAAATCGACTTTTAAAGTAAAAACATCATGAAAACCTGCATTTTTGATACAATTTGAACTTATTTTGAACTGATATTGAACGGTATCGAAGCCACCATTGCAAATACTTCACGGTCTTTGCAACACGTTTGAAGAAATGAAAAATCAAGAAAGAGACATGCAGAATTGAACAGAATGTGCTACTTTTGCAGTCTAAAGCCAAAGCCATGTTCCAAACTCCTCCCATCACAAAGAATCTGATCATCATCAACGTTCTGCTGTTTTTTGCCATGATTGTTGGTGAGCGCTGGGGCTTGGACCTCAACGCCATGCTGGGACTCCACTTCGTAAAAGCCCCCGACTTCAGACTTTACCAATTGCTGACGTACATGTTCATGCACGCCAACACGACGCACATTTTCTTCAACCTGTTTATGTTCTGGATGTTTGGCCGCACGATGGAAACCGTTTGGGGCCCAAGGAAGTTCCTGCTGTTCTATCTGGTGTGCGGAATAGGCGCAGGCTTGCTGCAAGAGTTGGTACAACTGGTGCAGTACCACATGGAGGGACTGGATCAGGTAAGCATGATCGCCACTGATTATGGGCGTATGCGCACCGGCGACTATCTGAACCTTTGGACCACCGTGGGCGCATCGGGTGCCATCTATGGCATATTATTGGGATTCGGCATGACATTTCCCAACGAACGCATCCTGCTGCTGATTCCTCCCATTCCCATCAAAGCCAAATACATGGTGATCGCCAGCGCAGTGATTGAGCTGCTGCTGGGTATGAATTCGCAAGGCGACAATGTGGCCCACTTTGCCCATTTGGGCGGCATGCTCTTTGGCTGGCTGCTCATTCGCCACTGGAACAAGCAGGAACAGAGGACCAAGAGCGGATTTACCACTTGGAAAGAATACTGGCCACAACAGGAATCCCTGATGCAACGGATAAGAAAAAAGGTGGAAACCTTCTTCGGCCAAAAGTCAGAAGGCAAGGAGGGAGAAACCTTTTCCGACAGGAACAAAGACTATGACTACAACGCCCGACAAAAGGCCGGACAAGCAGAAATAGACCGCATACTGGAGAAAATCAAGCGATCGGGATACGACAGCCTGACCGACGAGGAAAAGCGCAAGCTCTTCGATGCCAGCAGCAAGAAGTAGCCAGTTCGGATGGATCTGACAGAAACAAGACCGAACGCTTATATATAATAAGGTATAGAGATGGGGCTGCTAAAAACCATTGGACGACTGCTCAGGCATATATTGCTCGGGGCTAACATGGGCAGCGTGGCCTTGATGTTGCTCTGTGGGCTAAGCACGACGATTCATCCCGAGAACTTTCCCATACTTGTGGCCTTCGGGCTGACATTCCCTTTCTACCTCGTGGTCAACGTAGCATTTCTTGTAATTTGGCTGCTATTTCGCGCACGTTACGTCTGGATATCTGTCGCCGGACTGCTACTCGGAGCAGGATTTGTTCGTACCTACGTGCCGCTCAACATTCCCAACCCTCATCCTAAAGGCAGCATCAAGATAATGAGCTACAACGTACATTCGTTCACCGTTTCGGAAGAGGAACAGCAGGCCAACACGCCCAACAGCATCCTGCAATACGTAAAGAAGTCGGAAGCCGACATCATTTGCTTTCAGGAATACCAAAACGGCAGACGGAAGGTGCGCGAAGAGGTGGATCAGATCAGAAGCAAGTGGAAATACTCAGACACCGTACATTTTTCAAGCAATGCACTGGCACTGTGGTCACGCTTTCCCATTCTGCACCGGCAGAAAATTCAGTTTCCAGCCGAAAGCCACGGCAGCATAGCCTACACCCTAAAGCTGCCCTCGGGCGACACCATTATCGTAATAAACAACCACTTCATATCCAATTCCATGACGGCCGACGACAAGAGCATGTACCGTAACCTCGTAACATCGCCAGAAGGCATGGACGTGAAGGGCGACGTAGACTATCTGACAGGCAAAATAGGTCAGGCTGGAGTGCGCCGCGCCAATCTGGCCGACTCGATCGTGAAGTTTCTGGACCATCATCCCGACTGTCCCGTAATACTCTGCGGCGACCTGAACGATTCGCCCATCTCCTACCCCCACCAACGGCTCACAAGCCGCCTGACTGACGCCTATGTGGCCTCGGGAAACGGGCCAGGGATTTCCTACCACCTGTCGGGCATGTATTTCAGGTTAGACAACATCCTGTGCAGCCCTCACTGGGAATCCTACTCAGCCAAAGTGGACAACAGCATTGACACCTCCGATCATTACCCCATTTTTTGTTACCTGAAACTTAAGCAGCATTGACAATTTGAGGCCACACATCACCATGAGGCCTATCAAATCACATGAAAACCACCGAGGCACAAAGATTTTCGTCGGGGAAGCACGCTGTAAGTGTGAAAAAATGCCTATATTTGCACGCTTATTATTCGAAACAGAAAAAATTAATAAAATAGAATCATGCAAAACAAAGGATTTGTAAAAGTATTCGCTGTAGCGCTTACGCTTGTTTGCATCTACTACCTGTCGTTCTCATTCGTAACACGTCACTACGAAGGGAAAGCCGCAAAAATGGAAAAAAAGGCGGCTCAACTCTATCTTGACTCCGTGAAAAATGAGCGCGTATGGCTGGGTGCCTACACGCTGAAGCAATGCCAAGAGATGCAGATAGGTTTGGGTCTGGATCTGAAAGGCGGAATGAATGTTATCTTGGAAGTTTCAGTGCCCGAAGTGGTGAAAACCTTGGCAGACCACTCCCAAGACCCTAATTTCGTTCAAGCAATTAATCAGGCAACAGGCGAAGCCGTAAAAAGCCAAACAGATTTCATTTCATTATTCGTAAAAGACTTCCAGACACTGGCTGGCAAGGACAAACTTTGCACCGTTTTTGCCACACAGCAACTTAAGGGAAAAGTTACCACACGCAGCACAGACTCGCAGATTGAAAGCGTGCTGAGAGATGAAGTGAAATCAGCCGTTGATAATTCTTACAACGTCATTCGCACGAGAATTGACCAATTCGGTGTAGCACAGCCCAATATACAGACACTGGAAGGCCAAATGGGTCGCATCATGGTCGAAATGCCGGGCATCAAAGAACCCGACCGCATTCGTAAACTCCTTCAGGGAAGTGCAAATCTGGAATTCTGGGAGACCTACGACGCCTCTGCCATCGTTCCGCAGTTGGCATCGCTGGACCGCCGTCTTGCATCCTTAGGAGTTGGGGCCGACACCACGACGGTAGCCGAAACGGAAGAAGCCGATGCCGCTCAGCCTGCTGAAGAAGAGACATCAACCGATGCTGCGAAGCTGTTAGCTGAAGCCACAGGTTCCAATACCACGGCTACAGACGCTCAGATCCGCAAAGAGAATCCTCTTCTCTCCGTGTTGCAGCTTGTTCCGCAGCAGAGCAGTGGTTCGATGGTGGGTTATGCTTTAGCACGCGACACCGCCACCGTAAATCAACTCATCCATTCGCAAGCAGCACAGGGCTTCTTGCCAGAAGATCTGAAATTGCTCTGGGGTGTGAAGCCATCAGAAATGTCAACCAAGGCAGAGATCTTTGAACTTTATGCCATACGCACCACAGGCCGCAACGGAAAGGCTCCATTGGAAGGCGAAGTGATTACCGATGCAAAGGCTGACTTCGACCAATACGGCAAACCAGAAGTAAGCATGTCGATGAACAACGACGGTGCACGCATTTGGGCACAACTCACGAAGAAAAATGTAGGCCACGCCATCGCCATTGTATTGGATAACCTCGTTTACAGTGCACCCAACGTGATGAACGAAATTCGCGGTGGTAATTCACAGATCACCGGCCACTTCACCACCGAAGACACGAAAGACTTGGCCAACGTGCTGAACTCCGGTAAAATGCCTGCACCAGCCCACATCGTTCAGGAAGAGATCGTAGGTCCTTCGCTCGGACAGGAATCCATCAACCAAGGTATCACTTCATTCATCATAGCATTCATCCTGCTCATGATCTATATGTGCTGCATCTACGGTATCATCCCCGGCATGGTGGCCAACAGCGCATTGATCCTGAACTTCTTCTTCACCTTAGGCGTACTGACTTCCTTCCAGGCCGCGCTTACCATGTCGGGTATCGCCGGTATGGTGCTGACCTTGGGTATGGCAGTTGACGCCAACGTGCTAATTTATGAACGCACGAAGGAAGAGTTACGCGCCGGCAAAGCACTGAAGAATGCTCTGTCAGACGGTTACAGCAACGCCTTCAGTGCCATTATTGACTCTAACGCGACGTCTATCATTACGGGTATCATCCTCTTCAACTTCGGTACCGGACCTATCCGCGGATTTGCTACCACGTTGATCATCGGCTTGCTGGCTTCGCTGTTTACCGCAGTATGGATCACCCGTCTTGTTTACGAACACTTCCTGAATAAAGATAAGTGGACGCACCTCACCTTCACCACAAAATTCTCGCAGAACCTCATGCGCAACACGAAGTATCGTTTCATGAGTGCCTACAAGTATTCGTTTATCGTATTTGGAGCAGGCCTGCTGATCAGTTTCGCCAGCTTTGGACTGAGAGGGCTGAGTCAGGGCATCGACTTCTCGGGTGGACGTAACTTCGTGGTGCAATTTGAGCAAGAAGTTCAGCCAGAAACGGTAACCAACCTGCTGCAAAAGGAAGTAGGCGATGCTAACGTATCGTGTATCGCACTGGGTACCGATGGTAAGACCATCCGCGTATCGACAAACTATCGCATTGACGAAGACAATCCTGAGATTGACCCACAGATTGAGGAATTCCTCTACACAGCACTGTCGAAAGGCAATCTGCTGGGTAAGGAAGTGACGCTCGAACGCTTCATTGACCGCGACAACCGCGACGGAGGCTCCATCATCAGTTCGCAGAAAGTGGGTCCATCAATTGCTAAAGATGTGACGCGTGGTGCCATTATCAGTGTAATCCTTGCACTGATTGCCATCTTCATCTACATCTTAATCCGCTTCCGCAACGTAGCCTTCTCTATCGGTAGCGTTGTAGGTCTGACCGTAGACGCCATCTTGATTATCGGAACCTATTCGTTGCTGTGGGGTCGCGTACCCTTCTCGCTCGAAATAGACCAGACCTTCATTGGTGCCATACTAACTTGTATCGGCTACTCCATCAATGACAAGGTGGTAATCTTCGACCGCATACGTGAATTCTTGAAGTTCTATCCGAAGCGTGACCGCCAGTTGTTATTCAACCAATCGCTGAACACCACGTTAGCTCGTACCATCAATACTTCAACCACCACATTGATCATATTGCTCTGCATCTTCTTCCTCGGAGGTGACAGCATCAGAAGCTTTGCCTTTGCCATGATACTGGGTGTGGTTTATGGTACGTGTTCTTCGCTCTTCCTCGCTGCTCCGCTTGCTTACCTCACGATGGGGCGCAAGATCAAGGAAGACGCTGCCATTGCCGTAGAGACCAAGGCCGAAGCCAATGTAAAGAAATAATTCCGTCAGATTAAATATCTGACTTCACCGAGGTGGCACATTCTGCACTGAATGTGCCACCTTAATATATAAAGAGAGGACGATACCGTAAGGTAAAAGCAGGACGCATGACCAATGAATGAGTAAAAAGCGCCATGTCATAGTTACGTATTCGGATGAAAGTTGTAAATTTGTTCGCTAAAAAACAAAAAGTAACATGTCAAAATACTTAAAAACCATCTGCACAGGACTACTGCTCCTGCTCTGCTATAAAGCCTCATCAGGAAACTACTGGTTAGGCAGCACCATAAACCCCACAGACCTCAAGGCTGGTGACTACGTTTACATCAGCACCGATGCCGACGCCATCAGAACATGGTATCTCAATGCCCGAAAGGCTAAGCAGACAGAAAATGAAGAAACGCCCCCCATCGGACTGGATCGCCGTTCGAGCGGAGCATCCGTTTTTGAGTTGATCACAGCTCCGCAACAGCAAGGTGGCACCCCGTCCTTCTATCTTAGGAATATTGCACGCAACAAATACATTGCCTGCAAGGAAGACCAGACACCTCAAACCTACTACGTAAATACTACAGCGGAAGCTACAAGCTTTGAATTGTCAGAAACAGGAAAAACACAGGCCTCACAAAGCGCAGACGCCGTAGTGCTGGTCCACTACGAAGGCAACACCAAGTATTATCTCCTGCCCGATGTGAAAACCGGACGCATTATCTATTCCGCTGAACAGAACAAAGCTCAATGGACCGTAAAAGAAGCCCTTACTAAAGGACAGCAGATAGGAGCAAACGACATAAAAGACGGCATCTGCGTACTGTTCAACAATGCTACAAATTATCAGAATGCCGGTCCTGCACAATTCTTGAGTCCAGAACCGTGCACGGAGAAGAATCCCAATTATAATTCCGGATTTCCATTGGCCATTACCAACGACTACGATGAAATGAAGGTCTGGGCCATTGTCCGTTCAGATGACAAATACATCGTACAGAATATTTCCACGAAAGAATACCTGTGCTATACGGCAAGCGACGGCATACGCACTTCTGCCAATATCGCCAATGCCCTCACGATGGAGTTTGAGTCAGTCGTGGGCAATTACACGGTGCAAAACTGGTGGGTGACTAATGAAAAATCGCTCGTGATGTATCACACCAACGGAAGTACAAAAATGAAAATTGGTCCGTACCGTAGTTATGGCTACACTTACTACGGCACAGGTAGCGTCAACATTCCATGGAACGTATTTCTCGTAAACAACCACCCTACCGAACACGACGTACTGGGATATGATGAAAGCATTGACCCTGACGCCATAGAAGGAACGGAACAGAAAAGATATCGCACAGTAGTGATGGACTTCGGAAAGCCTCATGTCATATCACACATCAAATTCCGTCCAATCGGTACACAACGTACACAATTAGGCATATTCGAAGGAGCGAACACACCCGAATTTACCGATGCCGTGCCCTTCCACATGATTAAGGAAGTCTACACCATGGGACAAGACGTAGAAGTAGATGTCAACTGCTCGCGTGGTTTCAGGTATGTACGTTATGTAGGACCCAACGGCACTACAAACACGAGCATTCGCATTTCCTATTATGGAGAACCAGGCGTAGGCAACGACTCACACCTCTATCAGGTTACAAATCTTCCCACCGTAGTAATCAATACGGAAGGCGAACGGGCCGTAACTTCCAAGCAAACCTATCTTCCGGGCATTGCCACCATCATTTCCAAAGACGGCGCATCCGTATTGACCGACAGTATGGACGTTCGCGGCAGGGGCAACGGCACATGGACATTGGATAAGAAACCTTACAAGCTGAAATGGAGGCATAAGCATCGCGTATTAGACTTTCCGGCCAATGCCAAGAAGTGGACCCTTCTGGCCAATCATCAGGACAAATCGCTCATGCGCAATCTGGTTGGCTTTGAAATGAGCCGACAAGTGGGAATGATCTATACGCCCAAAGGTACTTCGGTAGATGTCATAGTAAACGGAGAATATATGGGAAACTTCAACCTCTGTGACCAAATGGAGGTAAAAAAGCACCGTATAGAAGTAGAAGAAATGACGCCGGAAGACAACACGGAGCCTAACATCTCGGGCGGTTATCTACTGGAGCTGGATGGTTATGCTTCGAGCGAGCCCGTGCACTTCTTTTCCAGCGTATACAATGCTCCCATCACCGTACATTATCCCAAAGACGATGCCATAACGGCAAAACAACTGGCCTACATCAAGAATCATTACGAAGAAATGGAACGCAGATTATTTAATACCGTTCCGCTTAATCCTCGTTTAGGCATTCCCAGCTACATGGATGTAACGTCCTTCCTAAAACGCTTCATCGTAGAGGAAGCCACAGCCAACGCCGATGCCTACTGGAGTGTGTACATCATGAAGAAACGCAATGATAATCGCCTTTACTTCGATCCGGTCTGGGATCTTGACCACATCTACGACATTTTCAGTCCGAGTTCGCCGTCAAGCAGTTTTGACGACTACCTGAGTCTCGTAAAAGGTTCCAACCAAGGCAACATTCGCGGCATTATCAAACGTGTCATCACGCTCTATGAAGATTCACTCATCAACATGTGGAGCAACCTGAGAATACATCAGGATCTGACCTATGCCCATTACGAACATTTCATCGACAGCATTGCCAATGCCATTGACGAATCGCAGCGGCTTAACTTTATTCGATGGCCGGTACTTAGCGTTGAGCTGCCATACGGAACGGGTATTCGTTATACTTATAAGGCAGAAGTGGATTTTCTGAAGGAAACACTAAAGACACGCCTTTCTTGGATGGACAATCACGTAGGACTGATCTGCGATCCGGGCGATGTAAACCGCGATGACCACATTAATTTGGGTGACCTGGTAGGCATCGCATACATCCTGATCAATAACAAGAATGCTGCCAATTTCCTAACTCCGGCAGCTGACATTGATGGCAACAAGACCGTCAACAGAACCGATCTGCTGAAGTTTATTGACCAATTGCTTCACGAAGAGCAACCCGACATAGACGAAGATGACAAAGCCCCTGCCCTATCCATCAGTGGTGAAGCCATCCGTGCAGGAGAAGAGGGTATTCTCAACGTAGCCTACGACAATAGTAAGTCCACCGTTACGGCATTGCAGTTTGACGTGCAGTTACCGGAAGGCCTGACCGTAGAAAAGACCAGCCTGCCCACCAGTGTATCGGTACAGTTTAGGTCCAATTTACTGAACATTGGCAATAATACGTGGCGTTTTGTCTACTACAATTATTATGGTACCGACATTGCCTCTAACACACCTATCCTGCAAATCCACGTAAAGGCAAGCGATACATTTACCACAGGTGAATACGATATTCATACCAGTCTGGCCATTGGCTCCACAAGCGAAACAGAGGTGGTACAGTTTGCTGACGGAACAAACCAAATCTCTATCATCCAGTCATTGGGCCTTGAGCAAGCCAAGCAGGAGCGGAAGGATGGCATTTCCTACGACCTGCAAGGGCGCAGGGTGCAGCCTGACCACAAGGGCATCATTATCAATAATCGCAAGAAGTATCGTGTGAAGTAATTCTTCCCATACGCAGCCCACACTCATCTTTCGAGCTAAATCTAATATGAGTGTGGGTTGCGATGGTAAATCTATGACAATGCCGAATGCTTTTTGCGTGAATTGTATTATATATTCATGTTGAAAATCGTAATTTTGCATAGTTCGTGAGGACAAGAAGTAGCTTTTTGTCACCTCTACAACCATTACTCAAGAAAAAACAAGTTGACACAAAAATAATGCGACAATGAAACGCGAAGAACAAATAAAGAAAATCCAAGATGCCGGAAAGGTATGGGATTTTATAGTAATCGGTGGCGGTGCCACAGGTTTAGGATGTGCAGTTGATGCTGCCACACGTGGATATAGCGTAGCCTTATTTGAAAAAGACGATTTTGCAAAATGCACTTCCAGCAGAAGCACAAAGTTGGTTCATGGAGGCGTGCGTTATCTTCAGAAGGGTGACGTAATGCTCGTGTTGGAAGCCCTGCGCGAACGCGGACGCATGAAGGCTAATGCGCCACATCTGGTAAAAGATCAGGCCTTCGTCATTTCCAATTACACCTACTGGGACAATTTTCTCTACTTCTGTGGTCTGGCATTCTATGACATACTCTCCTTCGGCTTCGGCTACGGACGTTCCCGATTCATCCGTAAGAGCACCGTCAGCAAATATCTTCCTACTTCCATCAAACAAGGACTCAAGGGCGGCATTGTCTATCACGATGGACAATTCGACGATTCCCGTATGGCCATTAACTTGGCACAAACGTGCGTAGAAAATGGAGGATGCGTGGTCAACCACACCGAAGTGACTTCCATTCTGCACAATAACAAAGGAAAAGTTTGTGGCGTGAAGGTAACTGACAGCGAAACCGGAGCATCCTACGAAGTAAAGGCCAGGGCCATTATCAATGCCGCAGGTATCTTTGTAGACAACGTCATGCAGATGGACGAGCCCAATATGCCCCCAATGGTTAAGCCAAGTCAGGGTGTTCACATCGTTCTTGACATGAAGTTCCTGCAAAGCGACTATGCCTTGATGGTGCCCAAGACAAGCGATGGACGCGTGCTTTTTGCCGTACCTTGGCACGACCGCGTGGTGGTGGGTACCACCGACATCCTGCGCGAAACCCCCGAGAGCGAGCCGAAATATCTGGAAAAAGAAGTAGACTTCATCCTGCAAACGGCAGGGCTCTACATGAACCCAGCTCCCACCCGTAAGGACATTGTTTCCATCTTTGCCGGCCAGCGCCCATTGGCTGCACCCAAGAAAGAAGGAAAGAGCACAAAGGAAATCTCCCGTAGTCATAAGATTATCGTTTCCGATAATAACCTCATTACCATTACTGGAGGAAAGTGGACCAGCTATCGCCTCATGGCAGAAGACACCATTGATAAAGCCATTGCCTTACAAGCCGTAGAACCCCGGAAGTGCGTAACAAAGAGCTTCCGCATCCATGGTTATCGCAAGAATCCAAATCTCAGCGACCACATGTATATCTATGGTAGCGATGAACCTGCCATTTTGGCATTGAAAAACGAAGATGCTTCCTTTGCTGAAAAAATTTCTGACAAGTATGACTATACGGTAGCCGAAGTGATCTGGGCCGTGCGCGAAGAAATGGCCAGAACCGTGGAAGACGTTATTGCCCGACGCGTACGCCTGCTCTACATTGACTCACGCGAAGCCGTGTCCGTAGCTCCAAAAGTAGCCGCCATCGTAGCAAAAGAGTTAGGTTACGATAAGGCTTGGGAAGAGGCCCAAGTGAAATCCTTCACCGAAACGGCCCAGAAGTACATCGTAGACTAAATCTCGGCCCTTTCTTCCCTTAGATTCAGCATACCATGTCTAATTTTCTCAAACCGCCGGCCTTTAAGCCAGAAACGACAGGTCCAGAAGCCGATGCCCGTTATCGTAAACTGCGTTGGCAGGTGTTTCTCGGTGCTTTCATCGGCTATGCCGGCTTCTACATTGTTCGCAAGAACTTTTCCATGGCCATTCCCATGCTCGAACCCTTTGGTTTCGAGAAAGGTGAGCTGGGAATTGTGCTTTCCATGAATGCCATAGCCTATGGTTTCTCCAAATTTATCATGGCCAGCATTTCCGACCGCAGTAATGCACGTCGGTTTTTGCCCTTAGGCCTCATCTTGGCTGCGCTCTCCATGATGTTCATGATTGTACCTATTCAGTATATTGGTGCAGAACACAAGTCGTGGGCTATCCTGCTCATGGCCGTGCTGAATTTCCTCGTAGGATGGTTTAACGGCATGGGCTGGCCTCCGTGCGGACGAGTAATGACCCACTGGTTTTCCAAGACAGAGCGCGGCACGTGGATGTCAGTTTGGAACTGCGCCCATAACGTAGGTGGAGCACTGGTAGGCCCAATGGCCGTATATGGTGCCATTTGGTTTGGCTCCTGGTTCTACGGCGCCGACACAGAGCGGTACTTCCTTATTGGTACCTACCTCTTCCCTTCGTGCGTGGCCATCTTGGTAGCCATCATTGCCTATTGCCTTATTCGCGACACGCCTCAGTCGTGCGGCCTGCCCTCCATTGAGAAATGGCGCAATGACTATACCAATACCTATAACGAAAAGGCAGAAGAAGTACTGTCAACGAAAGAAATCTTCCGCACCGTGCTGAGTAATCGCTTTCTTTGGTACATTGCCTTTGCCAATGCCTTTGTATATATGGTTCGCTACGGCTGTTTGGACTGGGCTCCTACCATTCTCACAGAGAAAGGCATCAATATCAAAGATGCCGGCTGGGCCTATTTTGCCTATGAAATAGCCGCCATTCCCGGCACTCTGATCTGCGGCTGGCTGAGCGACAAGCTGTTCCACGGCCGCCGTGCATGGCCTACCATCATCTTCATGCTCCTCGTAGCCGTATTTATTGTCATCTACTGGCAGTTCCTCGACAATGTCAACATTGTTATTCTTTGCCTCATTGCCATAGGCTTTTTCATCTATGGACCGGTAATGCTCATCGGAGTTCAAGCCCTTGACCTTGCACCCAAGAATGCAGCAGGCACAGCCGCAGGGCTTACAGGCTTTTTAGGCTATGTACTGGGTACAGCCCTCTTGGCCAATGTAGTGATTGGTTACGTAGCACAGGCAGCAGGATGGAACTGGACTTTCATACTGCTACTAGGCAGCTGTTTCGCCTCCATTCTACTTATGACCATGACCATCAACGCCGAAAACAAACGATAAATACGCCGCACTTTTGTCATATCACAATATTAATAGCTCACTATGTCTGAAACAAAATTATTCAAGTATTGGCAATGGCGAACCATCATTACCACAATGGTAGGTTACGCCTTGTTCTATTTTGTTCGCAAGAACTTTTCGTTCGCCATTCCCGGCTTAAGTGCCGAATATGGCATCACAAAAACCAGTTTCGGCGTTATCATGACGATTGTCACCGTGGTATATGGTGTATCGCGATTCCTCAACGGTCTTGTAGCCGACCGCTTGAATGCCCGTTACCACATGGCCATTGGTCTTTTCCTCTGCGCTATCGCCAACTACGCCTTCGGATTTGGTGCTGACATCAGTACTTTCATCACTGGCGAAAGCAGCGGACCACAGTTTACCAATACCATGGTGCTTATCTTTGGCATCATCCTTATTCTCAACAATTTCCTTCAAGGCAGTGGATTTCCTCCGTGCGCCCGTTTGCTCACTCACTGGATTCCACCTCAGGAGCTCGCCACCAAAATGTCCGTATGGAACACGTCTCACTCCATTGGTGCCAGCCTCGTGGCCATACTTTGCGGTTACATCATGGGTACCTTAGGCACTAATCTGAGTGCCAATCCAGAAATCGTTTCTACTATAGCCGGTTATCTCAACGTAGACATGGCCGATCAGGCTCGGATGCAAAGCGTGCTGGAGTCAGCAGCGCATTACGGAGCTTGGCGGTGGTGTTTCTGGATTCCGGCAACCATTGCACTGGCCGGTTCTCTCGGAATCTTTATCTTTTTGCGCGATACGCCCTCGTCCGTAGGATTAACCGAATTGCATACCATCAATAAGAAAGGCAAAGAGGGCGGAGCAGAGTATAAAGCCTTCATCCGCGAGCACGTATTCCGCAATAAGTGGATCTGGATCTTGGGCATTGCCAACTTCTTCGTTTACATCGTGCGCTTTGCCGTGCTCGACTGGGGCCCCACCTTCCTGAAGGAAGCTCGCGGCATGTCGCTCTCCGGTGCTGGCTGGACGGTGGCCGTATTCGAGATTTTCGGTATTGTGGGTATGCTGGCCACAGGCTATGCCACTGACAAGTGGCTCAAGGGCAAGGCCCATCGCACCTGCTTCTACTGCATGATTGGCGTGGCGCTCTTCATGACACTCTTCCTGCTCCTTCCACGCGGTACAAATGCCGCTCTGATGATTGTTGTTTTGGCCATGGCGGGTTTCTTCATTTACGGTCCCCAGGCACTCATCGGCATTGCAGCCGCCAATCAGGCCACTAACCGCGCCGCAGCCACTGCCAACGGACTGGTAGGCCTCTTTGGCTATGCCAGCGGACTCGTTTCGGGCATTGGAGTAGGTTTCTTTGTCGACATGATGAATCGCGTCAATCCCACTAAGAGTTGGGACTACGTGTTTATGGGCATGATAGCTATTGCCATCGTCGGCATGTTTACGTTCCTGCTCATGTGGAATGCCAAGGCTGACGGCTACGGTGACGTAGAAAAGAAATAACATTCACATCTATTTATGGTTGACAGGCCATAGCTGCCGATGCACCTCAGGCGTGCGTCCCATTCTGTAGCCTGTCAACCTTTTTACATCTTACGCTTCATGGATCAACGATTAAAACAGCAACTGCAACAGATCAAACACGTGGCCCTCGACATGGATGGCACCATCTACATGGGCTCCACGCTTTTCCCCTTCACCATTCCCTTCCTCAACGGATTGAAGGAGCTGGGCATCAGCTACTCTTTCCTCACCAACAACCCGTCGCGCTCCATTGATGACTATCTGCTCAAATTGCAGCACATGGGCATCACGGCCACCGAGGAAGAAATCTACAACACCACCGTAGCCACCATTGACTACATCAAGGCCACCTATCCCCAGGCCCGTCGCCTTTTCCTTTTGGGTACGCCGAGCATGATTTCCCAGTTCGAGAAAGCCGGTTTCACTTCTACCACCAACAGCCCCGACGATGTGCCCGACGCCGTTGTAGCTGCTTTCGACATGTCGCTGGTCTATCCCCGTCTCTGTCGCGCCGCGTGGTGGATTTCACAAGGATTACCCTACATTGCCACAAACCCCGACCGCGTTTGTCCCACTAATGAACGCACCATTCTCGTTGACTGCGGCTCCATTTGTCAGTGTCTCAACCATGCCACTGGCCGCACCCCCGACATCACACTGGGCAAACCCGACCCCAACATGCTCCTCGGCATTCGTCGGCAGAAGCATCTCCAACCCAACCAGATTGCCATGGTAGGCGACCGCATCTACACCGACATCAAGATGGCCCAGAATGCCGGAGCCTTTGGCGTATTGGTGCTTTCCGGTGAAACAACGCTCGAAGTGGCGCAGTCCGCTCCCAATCCCCCCGACCTTACCGTAGAAAACATTCAGGTATTGGGCACCCTGCTCCAAGAAGCTCATCAGTCATAACTCATCTGCTCCGTTTTCATCATTCTTTCTGCGTGGCCCTATGGTCACAGCTCGTACACGATGCGATACTTGCCGCAAGGCAACTCTATAGGTTTCGTCACGTCGTAAATGGTGGGTTGCGCGTCGGTTCTCCTGTCGCGTTGCTGCTCGCTGTAGACCAATCCGTAGCGTATCAGGCCCGTAGCTGGACTTTTTACGCTTTTGGCCTTAAAGGGTACAGTGAGCGTGGCCGTAGTGCCTGCAGGCACCTCTATCTTCATGTCGAAGGTGGTCGAAGTCTTATTCCACTCCACGAGAATGTGACCATACGGCGTATTTTTGGCCACGCGAACATAGCTGATGCCTTCCACTGGCTGCGGATGCAGATAGAAGTGCCTGTATGCCGGTTCTTGTTCGTCAGGAAGTATGCCGCCCAAGGCCTGATAAAACCATGACCCTATACCATTATAGCAATTGTGGATACGGCTTCGTGTGGCTTCCCAGTGTTCCCATGTGGTGGTAGCACCATTGTCGATCATATAGAGGTAACCGGGATAGCTGTGCTGGCTCAGCATTTTGTACATCAGCTCGGCATCGCCCTGCTTTGTGAGCCACTGTGTAAGAATTGTAATGCCCACGAGGCCGGTAAACAGATGGTCATCAAACTGCGTATGCGTGAGCGCACGGAGCGACTGCTGTATTTTGCCCGAGAGAGCCTTGGGCGTAGCTCCCACCAGTTGGGGGAAGCATTGGTCAATCTGCATGCCCGTGGCATAGTATCCCTTTGTGGCGTTGAAATAGGTTTCATGAATTTTCCGATTGATGTCCTGATGCTTCTGCTCGTAGAGACGGCTGTCCTCGTCCTTACCCAGCACCTTGGCCACCTTCGCCATCGTTTCGTACACCCAGCTCATCGAACAGCTATTCACGCAATCAATGCTTTGCTGGTCAAGCTGGTGTTCCTCATTGGGCAATGCCCAGTCACCAAGAAACCAATGTCTGTAATCCGTGTTGGGCCAGCGGTTATCCAGAGTAAGCAACCCGTTTGGCATATAGCTTTCTGCATATTTCAGGTACAACTGCATGTTGGGATAATAGCGTTCCAGCATTTCGCGGTT
The DNA here is from genome assembly GCA_017468985.1 of Bacteroidaceae bacterium. Taxonomy (GTDB): domain Bacteria; phylum Bacteroidota; class Bacteroidia; order Bacteroidales; family Bacteroidaceae; genus UBA6382. Next base: position 2,367 of record JAFUHF010000049.1, on the reverse strand, counting down.
ACCATACTGCACATACGTCTGCCATGGCGCCGTAGCGATGAAGGCACACCAGTAAGGTCCGCCGCCACAGCCCGAGGGACAAGGAGCAGCATGGGGAAGTCCACCATCAGGACGTTGGCTGTCGGCATAGGCTTGTATCCAGTTGTGGTAAAGAGGGTATAGATCATACATCATCTGTGCCGCCACGATAGAAGCATTGCCATCACCGCCGTAGCCCTTTCTTTCCAGATGCGGACAGTCCACAATGTACCCCCCAAGCGAGAGGTTGGGAAAAGTGTAATGCACCATATCGTGAATGGCATTGATATCAGGATCAGAACATACGAAAGCCGAACGGTCCTGATAGCCCGTATAGATGAGATATGCCGTAATGTCGTCTAATTCGGGCTGACGGTCCAATCCTGAAACATGAATATAGCGATAGGCATGGTAGTTAAACTTGTTGCAAAACGTTTCTTCGCCCTCACCTGAAGCAATGTAGGTATCGCTGTAGTTGGCATTTGCCACGGTAAGATTCAGGTTGAGCATGTCCGTATAGATCATTTTGACGCGCTGCCCCTTTCTGAGTTTGCCGAAGTGTATCTTGGTCCATCCCGTCACGCTCTTTCCCATGTCAATGATCCACGATTCGGCGTCGTGCTTCTTAATGAGTACGGGTTTCAGTTCTGCCTGCACCACGTTGGGCTCACACATCATGGGCGTTACGAGCCTGTCGGGCAGCGACGGCACTATGACGGGCTGCCACGTCAGGTTGTCAAGCGTTTGCTTCTCAAAGTCAGCCGGAAGTTCGCTGCCACGAACCACTTCGCCCTGAAACTGCACGCGGCCCCATTGTCCGGGCTCATAGTAACCGCCGCAACGCACCTTCCAACTCTTGTCCGTTGCGGTGAGCACCTGCCATTGCTTTCCTTTTTCAGTCTCCACTTGGGCTTTCACATAAGGACCGCCTGGAACTCCGCCCATACACGAGCCTTCAAACCATCCTTTGCTCGCCCAGATCACGAGGTCGTTCACCCCTTCTCGCACGAATGGCGTTACGTCATAGGTCATGACCAGAGAGCGTTTGGGCACCTCGCTCACGGCAGGCACCAATGCATCCTGCGCCACACGCTGTCCGTTCAGATATACTTCATGATAGCCCAGCGTATTGATATGAAGCAGAGTAAGGCGTCCCAGATTCTCAGCATTAAACTTCTTGCGGAACATGGGAGTGGCCGTAGTGTCGGCACGCTGTGCCCCGATGTAGGCAGCCTGCCAATCTGAGGGAGCCAAGAGTCCCACACTCAGATGGGCCACGGGACTCCATGCACTGGCTTTGTCTTCATCATCCCAAAGGCGCACCTTCCAGTATACCACGCTACGAGCATTCAGTGCCTTGCCGCCATACTTGATCCATAAGCTTTCCTGACTTTCCACCTTGCCAGAGTTCCAAAGGTCGGCTTTCTCTTCCGTTAGCAGGTCAGGCTCAGAAGCAGCAATCACCTGATAGGCCGTCTGGCGAATGCCATTTTTGTCTAACAGGATTTTCCAGCTCAAATGGGGCGTAACATTGTCAATGCCCCAGGGGTTCTGCAACAATTCAGTCCTCAAGTCGGCCATGCGTATGGCCAGCATGGTGCTTGCAGCAAAGGCCAGCATCATGGTAAAAAGCATGCGTCTGTTCATGAATAAGGGTTTTGGAGAGTATCCTCACCGGGAATCGAACCCGAATCGACGGTTTAGGAAAGTTTTATCCTATCCGTTTTGCCCATCTGATTTACAGGGGTTTACGTTTTACAACCTGCATTTTTGTGGCACATTTGAAACACAACTGCAAAAAGTTGGTTATTGAGCCAGTTAAAAGGGTTGGCTGGGTGCAAAGGTAGCAATTTTTTGTGAGTGTGCAACAATGTGGTATCATAAAAAAGCTGAAAAGTGTAGAAATGGCACAAAAAAGCCCAGCTATTTTCACAAACCACTGGGCACGCATTTGTAACTACTAAATACAAAGTGTTAATGTATCATCTTCAAAAGCCGTAGGAAAAAGCCTCGTTTCTTGTACGCCCAAAGGCAGGAGCGCAGGAGCAGCCAGCCAGCCGTAAGGTAGCCCAGCCTCATTGCCCACACCTGCCACCAATGCAGAACTTTCTCCACCTCCTTTATTACAGGCGGTGGCTGCTCCACATGGCTGCTCTCCTTTTCTTTATTACATATATGTGTAGTGTTGGTTATTGGGGCGTTTACCTGTACCTGTGCATCCTTGTTAGTGTATAGGCTATGGTGCAGCCAGCCATCTTGCAGCCTTGCCTCGCTTGTGTACCTGCCATCCGTTAGCACGCTCGTAGTGTCTGCTGGCTTAACCTGCTCAATGCGCACCTTTGGCACTGG
>JAFUHF010000048.1 GCA_017468985.1 Bacteroidaceae bacterium | reverse complement strand
CCTAACAGACACGTCAGTTCGCCGCTAAAGAGCGTGGCATTGATCTGGTCTGCCACGACGCGTTCGGAACGCTTGTTACGGTAGCCTATCTTCAGTTGCTCAATGCGGATGGTTTCCTTATTCACTGACCTCCTCCTTTCTCTTGCCAAACAAGACGGATGCCACCACGGGCGCACCCACCAGCGCAGTGACAGAATTAACCGGCAATGCCCCTTCGAACCCGGGCATACCAGCTATCAGATTGCAGGCTAAGGCCACAGCACTGCCCGTAAGGAGTGTTGAAGGCAGCAAAATGCGATGATCGCTGGTGCGGAACATGGCTCTGCAAAGATGAGGGACGGCGAGGCCGATGAACATGATGGGACCGCAATAGGCAGTTACAATAGCCACCAGTACGCCGGCGCAAGTGATGACCTGAAACCGTGCACGTCGTATGTTCAAACCCAGATTTCGGGCATAGCCATCGCCCAACAGCAGAAGGTTGAGGGTCTTTACCAACAAAAAAGACAATGGCAGCAGGAGTACCATGATGATTACAAAGAGTATCATCTGATCGCCAGCCACGCGTGAGAAGCTTCCCAATCCCCAAATGACATAAGCTCGGATGTCTTCCTCCACACTAAAGTACTTCAGCACACCGATAATGGCCGTTGCCACGTATCCTATCATGACTCCGATGATGAGCAGAGTGACGTTGCCCTTCACTTTTTGTGAAACAAACACAATGAGAGCCATTACGGACAACGCGCCGATGATGGCAGCCACGGAGAGAGCCATTTCGCCAAGATAGCCCATCCTACTCAGCGCAACGCCACCCAGCGAACCCGAAAGCAACACCACACAGGCCACTCCCAACGAAGCGCCAGAGCTGATTCCCAGCACGGAGGGGCCTGCCAGAGGGTTGCGAAAAACCGTTTGCATCAGCAAACCGCTCACCGCAAGACCTGCTCCGGCTACCAATGCCGTAAGAGCCTGAGGCACACGTGACTTCCAGATGATATTGTTGTGAATGACGAGCTGTTCGGGCGATACGGAGCCGTCCACTTGGCTCACATTGCCCGTCAGAATGTGAAGCACTTCGCTAATGGGAATGTGAACAGAGCCCAACAGCAGGTTGAGAAGAAAAAAAACAATGATGATAACGCCCAGCAACAGGAAGGCAGACACACGGTGACGGGAAAGCGCTCCTTGCATCATTTCAGGAGATCGTAATATGTAGGTTCGTAGTCAGAGGGCAACATGTCGGGATGGAACACGTGTACAAAGTCCTCCAACAGCAGATCGGGCTGCATGGGCATCGTTTCGTAATACGGCTTCTGCTTCATATTACAGTAAATGACGCCTTTATCCTTAAAAGCCCTGAAGTCGGCATAGCGACTGTCGGTGGCTTTAAGGGCATCGTAGCTGTAAGTACCGTCGAAACTGTTCATAATCCTCCAATACTGTACGTTTGCAGCCTGACTGTAGACGGTTTCGTAGTCTAAGTTGATGCCACCGGAGTTTGGATCGTCTTTGAGGAAATAATCAGCACCTGCGTCCCTGAAAAGTTGTGCTAAGAAGCTCTGACCACCTACGGCGTACCAATTTCCACCTCTCATTTCGCCGCTCATCACGGTAGGACGGACATTTGCCTGAGCCGTGAGGGTCTTCAGGCGGTTATAACGGGTCGAAATACTGTCGAAAAGGGCATTAGCCTTTTCTTCTTCGCCAATCAGAATGCCCACGAGCTTCACCCACTCGGCCTGTCCCAGCGGAGTGAGCTCTTTGTAACCCAAGTGGGGCATCAGTGGAATGTCGGTATCCTTCAGGGCATCGTAGCCGCCACGCTTGAAGGGCGAAATGAGTATCAAATCGGGATGGGCAGCCAGAATGACCTCGGTATCGAAGTTGCCTTCAATGCCAATCTTCGTTGTCAGTCCCTCCTTCACCCTCTGGTTCATCTCCTTATTAAAAAGGTGGCGCGTACTGGTGATGCCTACCACATGTTCCAACGCCTCAAGGGCAATGAAATTACTGAGTTGGAGCGTAGTCATGCAGATTACGCGGTCTACGGGCACCATTACGGCCTGATAACCATCGGGGACGTCCACTTCCGACGTTCCGCGCGGTACCAGGGCGTACTGATAGCTCCGTGGCTCCTCTTTTTCGGGATCGCTGATATCGAGCAGACGAATACCGTTGCTGAGCGTGCTTAGCTTAAAGCCTTTGGCATAACGTGGAACATCAGTGAGCGAATCCCCCTCAGTTACGGCATCAACCGAGACAGAATGAGGAGTATGCTTTCCTCCGCAAGAAAGAAACATCAGAAGAATGATGCCAAAGGAGAGGCATGGATGAATAAAACGTGTCATTTATTTCCTTGGCGAGAAATCACGTGTCAAAGAAGCATTTTTCTTTAACGGTCAGACGATACTCTTTAGTATTAAAGTTCAGCGTCGCTCATCTCAAAGGTGCGTCCCTTGCTCAGGTCGCCCGTGGTGAGGCCCAACTTGAACCATTTCATGCGCTGGGCAGAGGTTCCGTGATTGAAACTCTCAGGCACGGCATATCCTCGTGCCTTTTTTTGCAGGTAATCGTCACCTATCACGAGCGCACAATTGATGGCTTCTTCTATGTCGCCATCTTCGAGCGAAGCAAAACGCTTGTTGTCATGATAAGCCCATACTCCGGCGTAGAAATCGGCCAGCAGTTCAAGCCTAACACTGAGTTTATTGGCTTCTGCCTGGCTCAAGCGCTGCATTTGGCTATGCACCTTGTCGAGCGTACCCAGCAGATATTCCACGTGGTGCCCCACTTCGTGGGCAATCACGTAAGCGTAGGCAAAATCGCCACTTGCTCCTAATTGTTGTTGCATTTCCGTAAAGAAAGACAAGTCGATGTAGAGGGCCTGGTCGGCCGAACAGTAGAAAGGACCCACCTGCGAAGTGGCTCCACCGCATCCCGTCTGCACACCGTCCGTAAAGAGCACCATCTTAGGAGCTTCATATTGCAAACCGTTTCTCTGGAAGATCTCACTCCAGATGTCTTCTGTTCCAGCCAAAATCTGTTTAGAGAATTTTGCAAGTTCTTCTTCCTCTTGGGTAAACTCGCGTTGTCCGGAATTCACCTGCTGAGAGGCCATTTCCCCTACCTGTTGCTGCAAAGCATCGAGAGGGCTGCCTCCAGTGAGCCATGCTATTAAAACTGCTATTACCAATCCGCCAATACCCATTCCAGCTTTGGCGCCACCGCTCATTCCCCGGCGATCTTCCACGTTAGTACTTTCTCTTCGTCCGTCAAGTCGCATAATGATTGTTGTTTTCTTTGTGATTTATATCGAATTAATGAATAAACTTATCTTGCAGGCCCGAAATCTTATCCACCTACGAGCTTCTTCCGCTGAAGCCGAGGGCAAAGTTAGCTGAAATATTTCAATTGATGCACATCCGTCACCCGATTTCTGGCCAACCCCCTCTTCTCATGAAAAGAATCAGATATATTTCAAGATTATATTACCCAATTCCCCAACCCTTTTAAAAAACCAATACTCGCCCTTCGGCTACAAGCGAAATCTTTTCGTTCATTTTTTTTCGTCTCTATGGTTTGCAGAACGAAATAATGTTTGTATTTTTGCACCATTCCTTCACCGAAGCCGAGGGCTCCTGAGCTGCAGCAGCGCATGCGCTGCTTCGTGCAAAAGGAAAGTATCGGGAAGGTATTGCTTGTGTGCAATCACTGTTGGGGAGGGATCTATTTTATGGAAAGGCGTAACTTGACGCTTTGTTCTTTAACCCTTTGGAATCTGGCAGTTCCTAAATCTACTGTTGAGAACATTGCAGCGGTTGTCGCCCGTGGGTATGTATATTCAACCATGTCAGAAAGTCATGCTTCCGTGCATAACGTACTGATGATAGGTTGTAATAGCATATCGCGTGGGCTTCGGCGTTGCTCGTTCATAAACAGTAAGGGCGATGCCAGAGCCTCAGAGGGTGGGACGAGTAACGAGAACAGATTCCCACGCT
>JAFUHF010000004.1 GCA_017468985.1 Bacteroidaceae bacterium | reverse complement strand
CTTATCATCCTCACAAGCTGACGGGTAACTATGCCGGGTGCTGGGAGTGCCACTTAAAACCTGACTGGCTTTTGATATGGGAGCAGAATGACAGGGAACTTACTCTTCTTTTTACTGGCACAGGCACTCACTCGGATTTGTTTGGAAAGAAGAAACAATAGCGCAGTTACATCATTTATATATTGGTGTCTGAAGAAAGTGCCGTGGGCACGAGATTGGGTAGCCAGCCATTTTGGGAAACCTAAAGGCCGCCCTGCATAGCTGGCGCTACCCAATCTGATGCCTAAAGGCATAAAGGAGGACGTTGCAGAGGTGTGAGTGAAAATTTTACAGGTAATATTAATTTAATAAGCTGGGGTAAAAGAAAACGCAACTTCCTTTTGAGTAAGATAGCTGCGTTCTGAAGTTTGGTGAGGTACCTAGCAGATTCGAACTGCTGTACACGGTTTTGCAGACCGCTACCTAACCACTCGGTCAAGGTACCATGCGTGATTTGCAGGTGCAAAGGTATAACAAAAAATGGCTTTTGCCAAACTTTTGCCTGTTTTTTTGCTTTTTCAGAGCATATTGGGCTGCATGATCAGGAGTTCAGAGGCTTTGTCTTCATTTTGGAAGGCTAAAAGCCAATGCAATAGGGATTATTTATTTACCTTTGCAACAATGAAGCAGTTTAGTGAAAAAATTGAGGAAATCATTACCCAGAACCGCCTGTTTACTCACCAAGACCGCGTGCTCGTTGCCCTGAGCGGCGGTGCTGACTCTGTGGCGCTGCTCCGCGTATTGCTTGAGCTGGGCTATCGTTGCGAGGCTGCCCACTGCAACTTCCAGTTGCGCGGCAACGAATCGAAGCGCGACGAGTTATTCGTGCGTTGGCTCTGTTCGGAGTACAAGGTGCTGCTCCATGTGGAGCATTTCGACACGTCAGCCTACGCTGAGCAGCGCAAGGTGAGCATCGAGATGGCTGCCCGGGAGTTGCGCTATGGCTTCTTCGAGCAGGTGCGCAGCGAGTATGGGTTGACTGCCGTGGCGGTGGCCCATCACAAGGACGACAATGTGGAAACCCTCCTGCTCAACCTCATTCGAGGCACGGGCCTGCAGGGCCTCACGGGCATGCGCATGAAGAATGGCTACGTGGTGCGCCCCCTGCTTCGCGTGAGCAGGGATGACATTCTGGCCTATCTGGGCCAGCTCGGACAGTTCTATGTGAGCGACAGCACGAACTCGGAAGTCATCTTCAAGCGCAACAAGGTGCGCCTGCAACTCTTGCCCCTGCTGCGCGAGATGAACCCCTCGGTGGACGACACCCTGGAACGCATGGCCGAGCGTCTCTCTCTTTCGGCCGACCTTTGTGCCCAGGTGTTTGCCGAAGGAAGGCGCAGGGTGCTGGAAAGCGAAACCTCCATGCAGGCCATCTACGACATAGACATGCTCCTGATGGAGCCCTCGCCGCAGTTGCTGCTTTTCGATCTGCTGCATCCCTACGGCTTCACGCCGTCGCAGATAGACAACGTGGTGAAAGGCATGGGCAAGAGCACAGGGGCCGAATTCCATTCCTCCCAGGCTATTCTCCTCATTGACCGAAACCGCCTCATCCTGCGCAAAACGTCGGCCACCTTCAAGGAGGAGTGCCTCACGTTCCGTCCCGGCAGTTCCATGGCGTTTTCGGGCGGTCAGCTCGTGAGTTTCGTGATGGACATGAAGGAACTCCATTCCATTCCGCGCGACCGCCACATTGCCGTGCTTGATGCAGACAAGGTGGAGGCTTCGCTCCTGCTGCGCAACGTGCGCCGTGGCGACCGCTTCATGCCTTTCGGAATGAAGGACATGAAACTCGTGAGTGACTACCTGACCAACCGAAAATACTCGCGGTTTAGCAAGGAAAGTCAGTATGTGGTGTGTTCAGGGAAGGACATCATCTGGCTGGTCAACGAGCGTCCTGACCAACGCTATGCGCTGGTCGAGGGAGAGACCAAGAGAGTGCTTTGGCTGGAAGTGTCGTGAAGGGAGTGGCTGAGGGCCGAGGCTTTTCAGCGCAATTTCCGGAGTTTTGTTTTCATGGCTTTGTGAGCCGCCGCCTGTGCCGCAGCCGTTTCGCTGGGGCTCAGGGATTCAGGCCGGTAGCCGTTGCCCACCACGCTGCGCCGAGTGAGGAATTCGCACCAAGTGCAGGCTGCCGTATAGCGTCCCAGGCCCAGAGACAGATGGTAGCCATCGCGGCAGAGTCTGTCGCCCAGCAGAGAGCGCGCTTCCTGAATGGCTACGCCCGAGGGAATCACCTTCTTGATGCCGGCATGGCGCGTGGCTTCCGTAACGCTGCGAACAATGGACTGATACATTTTCTGCTGGCTGTTGCCGTAATTCTTGAATCCGCTGTGATTGGAATCCTGGGCGTAGGCCCACGTCATGTGGAAGGCAAAGTGCACGTTCTTCTTCCGTGCCGTGCGGCTGACGTAGTTTTTAAGTTCGGAAAGGTGCTGGTAGGTAGCTATCTGTCCGGAGTAGTGGCTGGCCTGTTGCAGGGTAATGATGTCCCAGTCTTCGTCGCGGATGATTTCCTCTAAGGCCGCCGGCTTGCGCTCCGCCTTGCGGCCTCCAATCACCTTGCGATAGGCATAGTCGCGCTTGCCCGTAAGGGCATTGTCCCAGTGGCGGTCAATGGAGCAGCCGCCAATGTAGGCATTGCCTTTGACGAGGCTGTCGCCCTGAGCATGTGCCAGTTCGTAGAGGTTCTGCTCTACGGCATCTTCAGAAAAACTATTGCCAATGGCCAAAACCTTCAGCACGCGCTTGGCACTCACGGGCCCCTGCATGCACCACAGCAGCATGAGCAGGGGAAGCAAACGGAAAAAGAATCGTTTCATTTATGAATAAGGAATAAGTGCAGCCCGAGGGCTGCTGATGAACAGGACTACAAATTTACGAAATCTGTCTGACTTGCCAAGCCGGTAGGTCCATTTTAGGAGAATCGCCCCGAAGTGCTGGGCTGTTATGCCATAATTTTGTAGCTTTGCAGACTGAACGGGCTCCTTCAGAGGCCGTCGGGAGAACCATGATGAAAGCAATGAGTAGGAAAGGCTGGCTGCTGGCCTTGATGCTGTCCGCCGTGTTGAAAATGAGTGCCTGGCGCTCGGTGGACAATGCCGCGCTCTCGGAAAGCGAGCGCATCAGGCTTGCAGACTATGAAGTGAGCGTGAAGACGGGAAGCGGCGAGTGGCGAAAAGTGAAAGTGGAAGGGGCACTGGTGTCAAACATAGACAGGCGCGAAGAAAATTGGGGCGACACCTTGGGCCACAAGCGCACGCTGATGGGGTTTGCCATGTTTACCGATCCCTTCCGTAAGGCCGTAAAGGTGCGCATCAGGCGTCAGGGAGAAGTTTTCCGTGCAGTAGAGGTAAGACCCACGGCTCTGGGCATCCGCTCCAGGAGGGTGGACGAGCGCACCGTGGAACTCACGCTGCATTCGCCAAAGGAGAAGGTAAGCGTGGAGTTTGACGGAGACCGCGACCATAATCTGTTTATTATTCCCGACTTGCCCGAGGAAAAGCCCACTGAGGCAGAGGGAAGGCGCGTGATCTATTACGGTCAGGGCGAGCACGAAGTGGGGGAGATCCGGCTGGAATCGGGCGATCTGCTCTATGTGGACGAAGGGGCCACGGTCTATGGACGCATTACGGCGCGCAATGCCCAAAATATAGGGGTGCGCGGCCGTGGCATCATCTGCGGATCGCGCTCGGTTCACGACATGAAGCGCCGGCAGACCATGATACATTTTCAGGGGTGCAGCCAGATAGAGGTGAGCGGCGTAATGTTCAGAGGATCGCCGTCGTGGACGCTGGCCTTCTACGGTTGCACGGGCTTGCGCATGGACAATGTGAAGCAGATTTGCTGGATGGTGAATTCGGACGGCATGGATCTGTGCAACACGCGCGACGTGAGCATCAAGGACTGCTTCCAGCGCAACTATGACGACAACATATCGCTCAAGAACTTCGACGGAAGCCAGAGTACCGAAAACGTAGACATGCAGGACTGCACCCTATGGGCCGACTGTGCGCACAATCTGCTGGTGGGGCCGGAGACAAGGGCCCATCTGGAAATGAAGAACGTCAGCTTCCGCAACATTCAGATTCTGGAAGGCAGGGAAACGGCCTATCCCTATAGGGGCGCAATGGCCGTGATGTGCTCGGACGACGGACGATTCAGCAATATCGGTTTTCAGAACATAACGCTCGACCACGTGAGGGGTGCGCAGATTTTTGCCGTGGAGTTTTGCACTTATGTAAGGATGGGAGTGGGCCTGCGCAACGTGAGCCTGAGGAAGGTAAACTATCTGGGGAGCGATGCCCAGCTGCCCAAAAGCACGGTGAAGGGTCTGGATTGCGACCACAGGGTGGAAAACTTCCATCTTCAGGATCTTCGCGTGAACGGACGGAAGGTGACTCCAAAGAATGCTGCCCATTACCTGGAGACCAATGAGTTTGTCAGTCAGTTGCAGGTAAACGGGAAGAATGTCGAAGCATTAAATCATTAAGGAATAGCGAAGCAGAGGAATTAATCTCTGCTACCTGCCTCGTCTGTGGTCATTTATTTGTACTTTTGCAGTCAAAATCGAAAAAGACAGTATTACGCAATGAATATTTTGGAACTCAGCGAACAGGAATTAGGCCGTCGCAAAAGTTTGGAGGAGTTGCGCTCCTTGGGCATAGATCCATATCCTGCAGCAGAATATCCTACCGATGCTTTCTCGACAGAAATCAGGGAAAACTTCAGCGATGAGGCCCCAGAGCCCCGGAAAGTGTGCATCGCTGGCAGGGTGATGAGCAAGAGAGTGATGGGAAAAGCCAGTTTCATGGAGCTGCAGGACTCAAAGGGCCGCATTCAGGTCTACGTGACTCGCGACGACATTTGTCCTACCGAAAACAAGGGCCTTTACAACGCCGTGTTCAAGCGTTTGCTCGATCTAGGCGACATCGTGGGAGTGAAGGGATTCGTGTTCCGCACGCAAACCGGCGAAATCACTGTTCATGCACAGGAACTGACCCTGCTCTGCAAGAGCCTCAAACCGCTGCCGGTGGTAAAGGAGAAGGACGGAAAGACCTACGACTCATTTGAAGACCCAGAGCTCAGGTACAGGCAGAGATATGTGGACCTGATCGTGAATCAAGGGGTGAAAGAAATCTTCCTGAAACGTGCCAAAGTGGTGCAGACCATGCGCCGAGTGCTGGACGAAGCAGGCTATACCGAAGTGGAAACCCCTATTTTGCAAAACATACCGGGCGGAGCCAGTGCGCGACCGTTCATTACGCATTTCAATGCGCTGAATGAGCAAATGTATATGCGCATTGCTACCGAGCTATACCTGAAACGCCTGATAGTAGGCGGATTTGAGGGTGTGTATGAAATCGGAAAGAATTTCCGTAACGAAGGCATGGACCGCACGCACAACCCCGAGTTTACGTGCATGGAGCTTTACGTGCAGTATAAGGACTACAACTGGATGATGTCATTCACAGAACGTTTGCTCGAAACCATCTGTAAGGAAGTGAACGGCACAACGGAAGTGAACGTGGACGGAAACCTTGTGAACTTCAAGGCTCCCTATCGCCGTTTGCCCATACTGGAAGCGATCAAGGAAAAAACAGGTTTCGACGTGGAAGGTAAGAGCGAAGACGAGATCCGTGCCTTCTGCAAGGAAAAAGGTATGGATGTGGACGAAACCATGGGGAAGGGTAAACTCATTGACGAGCTGTTTGGCGAGTTCTGTGAAGGTACGTTCATCCAGCCCACATTCATTACAGACTACCCCGTGGAGATGAGTCCGCTCACCAAGATGCATCGCTCAAAACCCGGACTTACGGAACGTTTCGAGTTGATGGTGAACGGCAAGGAACTGGCTAATGCCTATAGCGAGCTGAACGATCCCATAGATCAGGAGGAGCGCTTCGTGGAGCAGATGAAACTTGCCGACAAGGGTGACGATGAGGCGATGATCATTGATCAGGATTTCTTGCGCGCATTGCAGTATGGCATGCCGCCTACGAGCGGAATAGGCATCGGAATAGATCGCCTCGTGATGCTGATGACGGGAAAGATGACGATACAGGAAATTCTGCTTTTCCCACAGATGCGTCCAGAGAAGAAAGCGCCTAAGGACAGTGACGATAAGTTCTTGGCACTGGGCATAGGCGAGGAACTGATTCCCATACTGAGAAAGTCGGGCTACAACCTGGTGGAAACCCTCAAAGGCGTGAATCCGCAAAAGGTGCAGCAACAGATTGGCGAAGTGGTGAAGAAGTTCAAACTGGATACTGTGAAGCCCTCCGTGGAAGAAGTGGGAAAGTGGTTGGAAAATCTGAATTAATCAAGAAGATATGAATAGTATACGTTTGGAAGTTGCCAAGGCAACATCGTTTTTGGAAGCAGGTGCTGTAGAGAATTTCTATCCTGAGGCAGCAGCGGCCATAAAAGCATTGGAGGAGGGAACTCGTCCGGGTAATGATTTTCTGGGATGGGTGAATCTGCCCAGTTCCATCACGGACGCATTCTTGTCCGACATCAATGAGACGGCAAAAGTGTTGCGCGAAAAGTGCGATACCATCGTGGTGGCTGGCATAGGCGGAAGCTACCTTGGGGCAAGAGCCGTGATAGAAGCATTGCAGAACAGTTTCCAATGGCTGACGAACAAGGGTGAGAATCCCAATATTTTGTTTGCAGGCAACAACATTGGGGAAGAATACCTCAGCGAATTGTGCGAATACTTGCAGGACAAGAAGTTTGGAGTAATCAATATTTCCAAATCGGGAACGACTACAGAAACAGCCCTGGCTTTTCGTCTGCTGCGCAAGCAGTGTGAGGACCAGCGAGGCAAGGATGAGGCGCGGAAGGTAATTGTGGCTATCACTGACGCCAAGAAAGGCGCTGCTCGCATTACTGCCGACAAGGAAGGTTATAAGAGCTACGTCATACCTGATAACGTAGGCGGACGTTTCTCTGTGCTGACTCCTGTCGGGTTACTGCCCATAGCTTGTGCCGGTTTGGACATTGTGCAGCTCGTAAAAGGTGCGAGAGATATGGAAGAGGCCACGACGAGCAAGGTTTCTGTAGAGGAGAATATTGCTGCGCGCTATGCTGCGGTAAGAAATGCTCTCTATCAGAACCATGGGAAAAAGATAGAAATACTGGCCAATTTCCAGCCAAAGCTTCACTACATAGCAGAATGGTGGAAACAGCTCTACGGAGAGAGCGAAGGCAAGAACCTGAAAGGCATCTTCCCGGCAGCAGTGGACTTCACCACAGATCTTCACTCAATGGGACAATGGATTCAGGAAGGTGAACGCAGCATTTTTGAAACGGTAATCAGCGTAGAACAGTCGAACCGCAAGCTTTTGTTCCCCCATGACGAGGAAAACCTCGACGGTCTGAACTTCTTGGAAGGAAAGCGCGTGGATGAGGTAAACAAAATGGCTGAATTGGGCACACAGTTGGCTCACGTGGATGGCGGCGTTCCAAATATCCGCATCATACTGCCGGCATTGAACGAATACTACATTGGCCAGCTCATTTATTTCTTTGAAAAGGCGTGCGGCATCAGCGGTTATCTGCTTGGTGTGAATCCTTTCAATCAACCCGGTGTGGAGGCATACAAAAAGAATATGTTTGCCCTGCTGAACAAACCAGGTTACGAAGAAGAATCGAAGAAAATCCAAGAACGCTTATCGCAAGAGTAATGCTTGCAGGGCGAATACATGAATACATCATGAAGCATAGTTTTGAGCGAATAAGGCTCAAAGCTGTGCTTTTTGATATGGACGGTATTTTGTTTGATTCCATGCCGATGCATGCGCGTGCGTGGTCGGAGGCAGTGACGCGTTTTGGGTTAAGCATGACGTCGGAGGAGGCCTATGAGCATGAAGGCCGAACAGGAAAATCAACCATCAACATTTTGACCAAGAGATTCTGGGGCCGCGAAACGACGGATGAAGAAGTGGAACGGATCTACAAGGTAAAAAGCGATTTGTTTAACTCTTATCCTGAGGCAAAGAGAATGCCAGGGGCGGCGGATTTGCTCAACCAAGTAAAAAGAGATGGTTTCCAGATTGTGCTGGTTACCGGAAGTGGCCAACATAGCTTGCTCAATCGGCTCAACAAGAATTTTGAAGGAATATTCCATAAGGATCTGATGGTAACAAGTTTTGACGTAAGGCAAGGAAAACCTTCGCCCGAACCTTACCTGATGGGACTGAGGAAAGCCGGACTGCATCCGTGGGAAGCAGTGGTAGTGGAGAATGCACCCTTAGGAGTGCGCGCAGGTGTGGCTGCAAATATCTTTACCATTGCAGTAAATACTGGGCCGTTACCTGATGCAAAACTGGTCAGTGAGGGTGCAAATCTGCTTTTTCCCTCAATGACGGCATTGGCCCAAGGTTGGAATACCTTGCGCAACGCATTGTCATAAGAAAAAAGGGCTTCATCTTGTGATGATGCCCTTTTGGCCTATTCAATTGGAGGTGGTTTTAACTTTCTGCTTCAAGGTTGTCGAGAGGATTCTTACGACATTGCAAAATTACGATGAAGCTACCAAGTAGACAATCCCTTAATATTGGTATTTTGGTGATTGCCTATACTTTAAACCTACTATTATGAAGCACTGTTCCGAACGTATTGGGCAAAGTAGGTGACTTCAGATGGAAAACTTACCACATGCGAGAACCACCCCATCCGCCGCCCCAGCGCTGGCTGCGCGACTGCTGAGCTTTCTTCGTGTTGGAATACTTCTTATATTGTTCCTCGGTAAGAATCTCTTTCAGGTAGCGATCATAATTGGCGGAACGGCGTTTTGCCAATTGCAGAAATTCCTCACCCTGCTCGGCACGTTCCGTTGCGGTGGCATCTTGCAGGTTGACGCTGCGGCGTTCAGCCAGTTCAGCACTTACTTCTGCAATATTGAGTGCGAGTAACTTCTCTTTTTGTTCGTCGTTGAGCTTATATTTTTTTACCAGTTTATCGGTGGCTTCCTGGGCGATCTTTAGGGAATCTTCCACGTTGCCATTCCACCCCATTAGGTTTACGTTGTCGGCTCCCAGACGGCGTGTGGCAAAGTTTGCCAGCCAATTTACATCGCCTTTGATCTGTTCTTTCTTCTTGGCTTCCTCCTCTAAGTATTTCTGGTATTGTTTCTCTGAGAACAGATCCTTGATGGTGGCGTCATATTCCTTTTGTATTTCAGATTTCATTTTCTTTACCTCGGTCTTTTGCGCTGCATTTGCTCCTGATGGTACAGCAGCATCGATTGCAGCAAGCTGCTGTACACGTACTTCATTGAGCGAACGCAAGGCGGTAGCCTGCTCGGCATTCAGGCCGTAGGTCTTTATCATTGATTTGGTGAGTTCTTCAATTTCTTTTTCTTGGTCTTTGGTCAGTGTAACGGTCTGCGCTGATTCGGTTTCCTGTGCTCTGCTTTCTACAGTGAAGCAGAGCGTAAAAGTAAAGAGTAAGGTGAGTGCTAATTTTCTCATACGTGTGATTAAGTTGAATGGAATATTGCTGATTTAGTTATTGTCCTGACGTTCGTCAATGCTTTCGTCAAGAACTTCGTCTTTCATAATGCTGACTTGGCCCTGATGGTTAACGATGACCAAGAGGGGAAGGTACAGATCACTCCTTGGATAGCTTACACTGGTGGCAAACCGAAGTCCCTCGGGCACCACTCTGTCGAAAACCAGACCTTCCAGAATGCCATTGTCCAAAAAGCCTTGGTCAAGGTAGCTGCTGAAGGAGTTTTTTGTAAAACGATGGTGGAATATTTCCTTTTCCCCACAGGTGATGGTCAGGTCAATGTGGTTGTCGAGGAAAATGGTACCGCTTCCCTCTTCTGTTGAGGGCGGAAGATCTTTGTCAGCCTCCCTGATAATCTTGTATTGGTATATTCGGTTTTGCCACGTTGTGGTATCGCTGATGTGCGAAGGCTGCATTTCTATGATGCCATTGTTTTCGGTTTCGTCAGGGGGAAGTGAGGCCGATGTGTTGTCATTGCCACTTTGGCGTGGGGCTTTCTGGCACGCACCTGCGAAAAGCAAGGCGAGCAAGAGAAGTATGCCTATTCTGAACTTCATGATAGTAAGAATACTTGTTTGAAGCTACAAAGTTAATGTAAGATAATGAAAAATCAAAGTGAATCAGGCCATAAATCTGTTTGTAGTGCCTGTGCCGTGGGCATTTCTAAGCAAAAACAAAGACAAGGACGCCTCCGTTGGAGGCAAGCCCCTGTCTCATAAACGTATCATATTATATCAGCATTCTTTGCTTATTCTGCAGTGTTGGTCAGTCGTCATCGCGTGGAGGAAAATTGCCATTTTCGCCACCGCCAAAGCCTCCGCCGCCGTTCTGCCGGCGCTGTTCCATGCGCTTGCGCATTTCTTCCATGCGTGCTTTTTCATCCTTCTGGTATTGGGCGTATTTCTCATCACCCAGAATCTTTTTCAGCTTGGTTTCCAGGTCAGTGCGCTGCTTTTCCATTGCCGTTTTCAGGCTGTCACGCTGTTCCTTCGTGAGTTTTTCGCGCTTAATGTTGCCTTCGCCACGGCGTCTGCCGTTATTTCCGCGTTGGAAATTCTTGGCCTGTTCTTCGAAAAGGGCTTTCAGTTCCTTCTGCTGGTCTTCGGTGAGCTGATATTGTTCCGCCATGCGCTTAATGCGTGCTTCAAGCATTTTTGCTGGGTCAAAACCTCCGCGTCCGCCACGTCCTTGGCGCATTTGTGGACGAGAGTTGTTGGCTTCGGTCTGGGCACTTATTTGTGCAGGTGCCATGCTCATCATGAAAAGAGCGGCTGCAATTAAGAATAACTTTTTCATCTTGTTGTATGTTTTGATTAATTAATAGTCGTGGAATGTGGTTATGCCTGTTTTATTATATAGTAGAATGGTTCAGACGAGTCAGCTCTTGGAAGAGTATGGATTGTTTCAGTTGGAAGTCTATGCAATATTGCTGATATTGCTCTTTGGTCATGATACGTTCCAAACGCTGATGGTAGATGGCTTGGGCCATATCCAAAGCTTCTTGCATCTTCTTCTCCAGTTTTACGCGCTTTTTCTCTCCTGCTTTTTCAATGCGTTGCTTGTACTGGGCCAGAATTTGGTGACGCTTTCCTTGCCATCCTCTGTACAGGTGCTGCAATTGTGCTTTCTGTTCGGCGTTCAACTGGTAAGCCAGAGCTATAAGTTCGGTCTGATTCTCGTTTTCGATTCTGTTTTGCTTGCTCTTGACGGGGCGTCCGGAAATAGTTGTTGATACGAGCAACAAAATGGTCAGTGACATAATGATCTTCTTCATTGTTCTGATGTGTTTGAGAGTGTTTAACTTCTTAATTTTGTGTCTCGAAAACCGGTCTTCTGTCTCTAAGACCAAGAAATCGTCGGATAGTTTAATCACCTCTCGATTTAAAAAATCTAACATTTCTGAATTTCTTAAAAGTGTCGGTGTTGAGTGCTTGCGCAATTTGAGCAATGTGGAATTTCCGTTGAATGCTTCATCATGTAAACTGGAAGACCTAATTTTGCATGAAGAAAATGTCAAAAGAAACTATGTGTATAAGATTATCCCAAAACATATTGTTGGCATTGATGGCAATATGGGTTATGGTGAGTTGCAAAAAGGATGATGCCAGTGCAGATGCCAACCAGCTGCAGTACCGACGTACCGTCATTGTCTACATGGCGGCGCAAAACAGCCTCGGCACTACCGAAGATCCAGAGAATCTGGCCATTGCCTCCAAACTCGATTCTGCTGAAATTGCATATGGAGCCCATCTCCTGCCATCCACCGACGATAATCTTCTGCTATTCCTTGATGATGCCCGTGCGCCGCGCCTTTACCGTTACTTTAGGTCACAGGGTGGCGGTGGGCATTATACATTATTGAAGAAATATTCCGAAGACTTGTCGTCTACCTCTTCTGCCACGCTCACCGAAGTTCTCAATCTGGCCAAACTGCACTGCCCTTCGCGCAGTTATGCTCTTGTGCTGTGGTCGCACGGGCTTTCGTGGTTGCCTTCGCTTTCTTCTTTCTATGGTAACAGCTATGATGCTGCAAGCAAGGGTGTGAATCTGGGACGTCGGCCTGAATCTTTTGGCATTGACGTGGGAGAGGGTGGCAATATGCTGTCCGACCGAGCGGCTGATGGCAGTTTAGGGGAACAAATGGAGATTTCCGATCTGGCTCAGGCCATAGAGGCGAGCGAAGTACGTTTAGATTATATTTTTTTCGATGCCTGCATGATGCAGTCAATAGAAGTGGCCTATGCGCTTCGCCATGCCGCTGACTATATTGTGGGCAGCCCTGCGCTTACGTCTGGGTATGGCTGCGTCTACTATGATCAGATGAAAAACGGTTTTTTTGCCTATCCCTCCAATGATGTCAATATAGCCAAGATGGTAGATACTTACTATTACGACGTGATGGAAGACAAGGAATGGAAAGAACGCTACGACGATCAAGGTTGCGTCATATCGGCCATCAAAACGTCTTCGTTAGAGTCGCTTATGACTTCCACACGTTACTATCTTCGCAAGGTGCTTCCCGGAAGGGAGGAACTCGACCTTTCGGGTGTGGATGGTTACATTGACTTCTTACTGATGGGCTATCCAGATTCTTACGACATGGGAACCATTATGCACTTGTTGCTTTCTGAAACCGACTATGCCGATTGGGAGTCCGTGCTCCGGCAGTGTGTGGTCAGCCGGTGTGCTTCGGAGTCGTTCTATAGTGGTAACCTCGGTACTTTCAGTCAGTATGGCAAAACGGATCTGCAGCATTTTGCTGGAGTGTCCATGTTTGTTCCACAAGAAAAATATACTCGTTATCCGGCGTTTCTTAATTATAATGAAGCCATCAAGTCAACGGAGTGGTTCCAGCAGGTAGGCTGGCCCTCGGAGTAGGGACGAAAAATATATCCCCCGTATAGCAGTGCTGTGCTACACGGGGGATATTGATATGGTGTGAGCCTTACTTCACCTCCTCGAATCTAATCGTATATGAGTATCAATTAGTTATGTTTACTTGGTACAAATATGTTGTGTAATTGCATGTTATCGTAAAACCATCTCAAAATATTTATTCATCGGCGTTTCTATGATATTCTTCATACAAGAGTCGAGAGCGTAGCAACAATTTTCGCCTTCTCACCACTGCCAGTAGTTGAAAGGCGAAGCAAAGGCAAACCATACACATCGAGGATGTGGTTCTTCATTTCATCACGTCGATGCTGGTCCGTTTCTTCATTATGGAAATTATAACCATCGTTCTCGATTGTCAATATAGGCTTTTTTGTTACATGGTTAACTATGAGGAAGTCAAGGTGAGTCGCATAATGAGAGATAAATTTGCGCTATTCATCATTGATCAACGACCAGTCTTTTATCACTGTCCTTAGCGGAGTGTGGCAGAACAAGCCCAAGTGAGCGTATTCAGGGTAATCATGAAT
>JAFUHF010000047.1 GCA_017468985.1 Bacteroidaceae bacterium | reverse complement strand
CGGTAAGTAATTCTGAGGTCGGAAAATGCAGTCAGCGAAACTGACGGGTCGCTTGAGTGGAACAGGCCGGTGTTGCATTCGATTTGCCAATGTCCAGTCATGAAGTAAAGACAAAGGCTGTGATTGAATGTGTGCAGACCGACGTCGGAGTGCTCATCCGGGTGGCGCACCGTCCACGTCCTGCCGCGCCACTTGCCGATGGCCTTCTGGCATGTATTTGGCTATCGTGCTATTTCCCTCGGTTAGTGTCCATTCAATGGTGGGCATCGCCTCTTCTACCAAATAGCGTTTACCGCCTACACCGTCGATGAGCGTCAGCCTGTTCTTGGTGGGAATTCCCTTCAATACCTGATAGCGTTCGTCACCAACCGACTGTACACTTGTTCCCATTATCATGCCTTGGGCCGGCCCACCCATCTGGCTCATGGTGGCGTGGGCGATGGAGTCGCACTGATGGCGGCGCAATAGTCTCGTAAGTGCCGGATAGGTCGACCGATTCAGCATTTCCTACACTCTGTAAAAGAAACACTCACCATCCTTTGCTTTACTCTGAAGTTTTTTGTAATTTCGCATACAAATAAAATGATGTAAAATGAAAAGATTTTATGCTTTTGTTTTGGCAGCTGGGATTTGCTGCTGTTTTTATGGTAAGGAAATCGTGACGTCGCCCGACGGGAAAATGGAGGTGACGCTTCAAGTAGAGAGGGGCAGAATGGCATATAGCGTTGCGCATGACGGCAAGTTGTTCGTTTTACCGTCGTCATTAGGATTGGTGACGGACTTTGGTGACCTCACTCAGGGACTGACGCTCAAAGAGGTGCGCCACAGGAAAGTTGCGGAGCGTTACAATATGACACGAAGCAAGACCAGCAAGGCCCTTTATGAGGCAAACATCGTGGAAGCCGACGTGGAGAACGGTCAGGGACAGAAAATGACTGTCGAATTTAGTGTGGGAAACAGTGACGTGGCTTTCCGTTACCATATTCCTCAGCAGCAGGGTCACCGTGCGTCGGTTATTAAGAGTGAAATGAGCTGCTTCCGCCTGCCCAATGGTACTACTACATTTCTCTGTCCCCAAACAGCACCCATGACGGGATGGGAACGCACGAAACCCAGCTACGAGGAGGACTACACGGCCGACGCTCCGATGAACGTTCGCTCACGCGATGGCGAAGGCTTCTCGTTGCCCTGTTTGTTCCACTTGGGCGAAACAGGGTGGCTGATGGTGAGCGAAACGGGGGTGGCTGCAAACTACTGCGCCTCCCATCTTTCTGATTACGACGGTGAGCGTGGCTACTCTGTAGCTTATCCTGCGGAGGGAGAGAACAACGGTGTTGGCATCACGGGTGCTGCCGTAGGTCTTCCGGCGTATACGCCTTGGCGTACGCTTACGTTGGGGCCGACATTGAAGCCTGTCGTTGAAACCACGGTGATGTACGACCTCGTAAAGCCTCTTTACGAGCCGCATCAGACCTACAAGCCCGGTCGCTACGTCTGGAGTTGGCTGCTGTGGCAGGATGCATCGATGAACTGGGACGATCAGGTGCGGTTTGTGGATCTTGCTGCCGTGATGGGCTACGAATACGTACTCGTCGATGCCCTTTGGGACGAAGGAATAGGTCGTGACCGCATGCCGGAGCTCGTAAAGTATGCCGAGGGTAAAGGTGTGGGCATATTGTTGTGGTATAATTCCAATGGTGCGGCCAATGATGCACCCCAATCGCCCAGAAATGTGCTTAACACTCCCACCGCACGAGAGCGCGAGATGGCTTGGCTCGAAAAGATTGGCGTTAAGGGTATGAAGATAGACTTCTTCGGTGGCGACAAACAGGAAACGATGGCTTATTATGAGGCATTGCTGAGCGATGCCGATCGTCATGGTTTGCAGGTGATATTCCATGGCTGCACAATTCCGCGCGGATGGGA
Source organism: Bacteroidaceae bacterium (assembly GCA_017468985.1). Classification (GTDB taxonomy): domain Bacteria; phylum Bacteroidota; class Bacteroidia; order Bacteroidales; family Bacteroidaceae; genus UBA6382. The sequence continues at coordinate 16,409 of JAFUHF010000047.1, read as the reverse complement.
GCGCATGTTTCCCAACTACGTTGCAAGCGAGGCTTGCCTGGCATCGGAGAATCTTTATTTTGAGCAACGCCACTGCGATGCCGAGGGTTTTGAATTGACAATACATCCTTTCCTGCGCAATGCAATAGGCAGTATGGATTGGGGAGGTACTATTATGAATAAGCGAATGAGTCGTGACAACCAGAGCCGTCATTTCCGCCGTACGGGTGATGTGTTTGAGATGGCTTCGGCCATTATGAATCAGAGTAGTCTGAACTGCATCGCTATTTATCCGAATAATCTTGACGAACTGCCTGCTGATGAACTGGAATGGCTGAAAACAGTGCCGACCACGTGGGACGAAACGCGGTTCATTGACGGTTATCCGGGTCGCTATGCCGTCTTGGCTCGCCGACATGGCAGTCGTTGGTATATTGCAGCACTCAACGGTACAAATGAGCCGATAAAGCTCACGTTGCAGTTGCCCATGTTAGCCGGTCAGAAGGTTGATGCCATCATTGACCAAAAGCAGAAATCCGATTTGCCGCAAGGCGAGAAGAAGCAGATGAGCGTGTCGAAGTCAGGCATTATCAATATAACCCTGCCATCGCTTGGTGGTGGAATCATCGAGGGGAATGATGCATAGACCATTAGAGGTGGTAATTCTTATTGTTGCCTTTTTGCTGCAACCACTTACTTTCGTTTTGGCGGACGACGTGCAGACGATACGTAATACACATGTGGAACTTTCTTTCAGTGAGAGAACCGGAAGCTTGGTTGGCATACGGAACCTGACGGATGGACAGAGCATGTTGCTTCCTGATAGCAAACTGCAACCGTTGTGGAAGATTGCGACGAGTCAAGGAGACATCATCTCATGCAGAGAGGACGCCAAAGTGAGTTTCCATTGGAGAAGTGCCGATGAATTGGAGATACATTGGAGCTTCCCCGACGGATTGCAGGTTTCGGCAGCGGTAACGCTGGAGCCTGAACGTCCCTTTGCTTATTGGCATCTGACGCTCAGTGGCATCAAGGCTGGGACGGCTGTGGAGGTGGACTATCCTATTATAAATGGGATACGTCCCCTGGGAGACGAAAGGTTGGCCGTGTCCACTTGGCTGGGCAGTCTGATCAGTAATCCGCGTGGTGGGGTGAGCGAGGCCGTACCTCAGGTAAGCTACGGCTGGGACAGCCCGGGGGCGCTCTCCATGCAGATGATGGCCCTCTACGATGCCGCCTCGGGCCGCGGAATCTACTTTGCTTCGAACGACACGACCTCGTGTGTCAAAAGGTATGGCTTCATGGCCGACAAACTTTCATCCCAGTGGCAAATCACACACGTATTGCCGCTGCACAGTGGCAGCGATACATACACTGTTCCCTACGAGGCCATAACAGGACTGTTCAGTGGTGATTGGCTTACGGCGGCAGGCATATATCGCGATTGGGCGATCGGTCAGCGATGGTGTAGGGAAAGCAGACTTGCAAATGGCGAGATTCCCGAGTGGGTAAAGCAAACGGCCATATGGATATGGAACCGTGGTCGCTCGGAAAATGTCTTGACGGAAGCTACGAGCCTGAAACGCCGCTTGCGTATGCCTGTCAGTGTGTTTTGGCACTGGTGGCATGGCTGTTCCTACGATGAGGGATTTCCTGAATATCTTCCTCCGCGTGAAGGGTGCACTTCCTTCCGTAGTGCAGTGGCCCGAGCACGGCGAAAGGGCATTAACAGCATCGTTTATATGAATTCCTACCAATGGGGAAACTCTACCCGGAGCTGGGCATACGAAGGAGCAGAGCGCTTTGCAGCCAGACGCATTGACGGAGGGCTGCATTCTCATGCTTTCAACGTATTCACCGGACGAGAACTGACGCCCATGTGTATGGCTACGCCATTCTGGAGGCATAAGTACGCTACGCTTGCCGATAGTATGATAAACAGCTATGGCGTAAGTGGAATTTATATGGACCAGGCATGCTTGAATCTGCGCTGCTACGATGCTTCTCATGGTCATACGCTTGGTGGCGGAAATTATTGGGTTGATGGTTTCGGAAACCTGACCAAGGATATACGTGGAAGAGTATCTGCAGCGCATAAGGGAAGCATCCTTGCCGGTGAGGGGTCGGGCGAAGACTGGATTTCCTATCTCGACCTGTTTCTTACGCTCGAAGCCAGTCGCGAAAGATACATGGGCATTTCTCAGACAGAAACGATACCGCTATATCAGGCCGTATATCATGACCGTGCAATCACTTTTGGCAGCTATAGTTCGCTGGTATATCCGCCTTACGACGATTTGTGGCCCGATGCCTATCGTCCAGCCAATCGTGAGAAACCATTGCCCGACGATTTCAATATGCAGTTTCGCATGGAGCAGGCAAAGGCATTTGTATGGGGCATGCAGCCCACGTTAGCCAATTATCATGACTCTCTTTGGGATCAGAAGCCACAGGAGATGGATTTCCTACGTCGCATTGTGAATGTACGCCGCAGGGCGATGAAGTATTTGCTCTATGGTGTCTACACCAGAGTTCCCGACATGGCTGTTCCTACTGAGGAGATAGACATCTCTCGTATCTCTATCTATGCAGGGCGTAAGGGTAGCACCGTGAGCCGCGACCGTAAGCGGGTTTCTTCGGTCTATTCCGGTGCGTGGAAGTCAGAAGGCGGTATGTTGGCGTTTGCCTTAGCTAATATCAGCAACGAAGAGCATTTCTTGCAGTTCAGTTTCGATGCGTCAGATTATGATCTTCCTGAGCATGGAAAGATCTACCTCATCTCGGAAACCGGCCGAAAATTTCTGGGGAAATACACTGGTGGCAAGGTGGAAGTGTCACTCCGTATGCTGCCGCGCGATGCCAGAGTGGTGGAAGTAGCGCCATAACAAAAAGACAGGTGACGGTCTAACTGTTCCGTCACCTGTCCAAAGCGTTTGATTCCTGGAAAGTGTTATTTCTCAGGAATATTCTTCAGCAGTTCCAATACAAACTTCCAGTATTTTCCTACGCTGGGAATGAAGCATCGCTCGTTCGGTGTGTGCGGAGAACGCAACGTGGGACCGAAACTTACCATGTCCATGTTCGGATATACGCCCTTAATGATGCTACACTCGAGACCGGCGTGAACCACTTGCACTCTGCATGGCTCGCCAAACATCTGCTGGTAGAGTTTGCCTATCACTTTGATGATGGGCGAATCGAAATCCGGTTGCCATGAACCATAGCGTCCCGTAAATTCTACTGCCATGCCGGCCATGGAGAATACGGCCTTTATGCTTCCTTCGAGAGCGTCAAGCTGAGTGTCCATTGAGCTACGCACCAGCACGTCGGTTTCTGCCTTTCCGTTCTGAATGCTTACGATGCCCAGGTTGCACGAAGTTTCTACGATTTCCGGGCTCTCCGGAATCATGCGGGCCACACCTGCAGGACAAGCCATCACAGCATTGATCAGGTTGTCGCGAATTTCCTCTGGAACAACCTTGGCTGGTTTTTCTACTTCCTCTACGAGCAACTGAATGCCGTCTTCGGTGGCTTTATATTCATTCTTGAAGATACCCAACCATTCCGCTGCTATGCCAATGAGTTCTTCCTTGTCTTCTGGGGCAAGAGTGATGATGGCAGTGCTGCTTGAGGGTATGGCGTTGCGCATATTGCCACCTACCCAAGAAGCCAAGTCAGCATCGAGGCTCTCCACTACTTCCGTAAGCACGCGAGCCATCAGCTTGTTTGCATTGGCGCGACCTTCATTGATTTCCAGTCCAGAGTGTCCGCCTTTCAGCCCTTTCAGAGTGAGCTTCATGGCTATGTGTGAGGCTTCAGCATCAGCTTCCTGATATTCCAGCGAGGCCTGAACGTCTTCGCCGCCTGCGCTACCCAAAACAAACTCGCCTTCCGTCTCGTTGTCAAGATTCAGCAGGATGTCACCCTTCAGGGTGCCGGGCTGCAAGTTGTTTACGCCATACATGCACGTCTCCTCGTCCACCGTGAAGATGGCTTCAATGGGGCCATGCTCCAATGTTTTGTCTTCCAGAATAGCCATAGCCGTAGCCACACCCATTCCGTCGTCAGAACCCAGCGTGGTGCCACGGGCTTTCACCCATTCGCCGTCTATGTAGGTTTCGATGGGGTCTGTTTCGAAATGGTGCGTGCTCTCAGGAGTTTTTTGTGGAACCATATCCATGTGGGCCTCCATCGTAACTGTTTTCAGGTTCTCATAGCCCGGTGTTGCAGGCTGCGTCATTACGATGTTGCCGGCATTGTCCATGAAAGCGTCGATAGCTCTCTCTTTAGCCCAGTTGAGCAGAAATTGCTGAACCTTTTCCAAGTGCCCGGACGGACGAGGCACCTGTGTCAGGGCATAGAAGTTTTTCCATAAGCCTTTTGGCTCTAAATCTTGAATGTTACTCATTGACTTATTGATGATGTGTAAATATTGTTTCTTGATTTCTTCCAAGACAGTGCGACCAGGGCATAAATGCCCAATGCTACGAGTAGCAGGGTCTGTATGCTGTGTACGATAAGGGTGTAGGTGATGGCTTCAGCTTCTGTAAGTCCGTAAAGCACCAGAATGGTTTTAACGGCAAAGTGCCACGGACCGGCTCCGTTGGGCGTGGGCACAATGACGGCAATGGTACCTACGCAGAAACTGACCAGTCCGGCCATAATACCCAGTGATGAAGTGAAGTCAAAGCAGAAGAACGTGAGGTAATAATGAAAGAAGTAGGCCACCCATATTCCTATGGAGTAACACAGGTAAAGCGGTAGGTGGTTGATGTTTTTCAGCGACATTACGCCTTCCATGAGGCCCATCACCATGCTTTTTGCCTTTCTCATAAAGGCCAGGCGTCTGAACAGCAGAAAGGCCATTCCAACCATAAAGACGATGCACAGACCAGTAAAGAATATGCCTGTATGGGTAAATCTGCTGAGTGTGGCTCCCAAGTTCAACCCTGTAATGTTGAAAAAGTCGGAGAATACGCTGAATTGCATCATGGTTACTATGGCCACGAGTAGCATGACGAGAAGAGTGTCGACAGCTCTTTCAGTCACTACTGTTCCTAATGCCTTCGGAAAAGAGGTGTTTTCATGTCGTCCCAATATACCGCAGCGCAATACTTCGCCTATCCTCGGGAGTATCAAACTGGCAGCGTAGCTCAGGAAGATGGCTTCGCAGCAGGTGGAGAGCCGTGGATGTTCGCCCATAGGCGATAGGGTTTGCTTCCATCTCAAGGCGCGAAGCACTTGGGCCAAGATGCCTGGAATGAACGACAGCAGCATCCATTCCCACTTCATTTCGTGAAGTAAAACGTCACTCACCTCAGTTAGTGGGAAACCCTGATACATCCAGTAGAGCATGCTTCCACCTAATGCAAAGGGCAAGATAATCTGTACTGCTTTTTTCCAGGAAAATTTCATGTCTGCAAAGTTACGATTAAGCGAGAGAAAAGCAAAGGAAAGTAAACTTTGTTTTGCTTTTCCGAGCATAGTAAATTCATGAGCGCAGCGAATAAAGTTACGATTAAGCGAGAGACTTGCAAGACAAAAGGCTAAGTTTTTTCAGCTGAGGATGTCCGAACTCAGGTGGCATACGTTTCAATATAGAAATCCGCCTGATTCATTTCAGCAATCAGGCGGATTTCTTTTATATTAGAAGCTGAGGCTTAGAGGCTCCAGTCTTCCTTAGACTTGCGTACGTATGTAGCGTAGCGCTTCTGGGCTGCGCGCTTGGCGGCATCGTAGAGTTCCTGTGCTTCTTGCGGATAGGCTTTCTGTAGAGACAGATAACGCACTTCACCGAGCAAGAAGTCTTGGAACTTGTCCCACTGCGGCTCTTTGGAGTCGAGCTGGAAGGGGTTCTTGCCCTGAGCTTCGAGTTCGGGATTGTAACGCCACAGGTGCCAGTATCCGCACTCTACGGCACGCTGCTCTTCATTCTGGCTCTTGCCCATACCGGCTTTCAGACCGTGGTTGATACACGGAGCGTAGGCAATGACGAGCGACGGACCATGGTAAGCTTCGGCTTCGCGAATGGCTTTCAAGCATTGTGCGTTGTCGGCACCCATAGCTACCTGAGCTACGTATACGTAACCATAGGTAGTCTGCATGAGGCCAAGGTCTTTCTTCGTAATGCGCTTGCCGCTGGCTGCAAACTGTGCAATGGCACCAATGGGTGTTGACTTGCTGGCCTGACCGCCAGTGTTGGAATATACCTCAGTGTCGAGCACGAGGATGTTGATATCTTGACCGGTGGAAAGAGCGTGGTCCAGGCCGCCGTAGCCAATGTCGTAGCTTGCACCATCGCCGCCGATGATCCATTGTGAACGCTTTGCGAGATGGGCTTTTCCTTCCAGAAGTTCACTCTCGAGAGCGCAGCCGCGGCACGGACAGGTGGGGCTACCTGCTGCCTTGGCGTCTTTGGCTTCCTGCAACTTCTGAGCAGCAACCTCGGCACCATATAAATCCTTGCCCTGACCCTGCCAGAAAGCGATGGCTCCGTCGATGGGCAGTATGGCCTTTTCCAGCGCAGCTACGAACTCGTCGGTCGCCTTACGGTTTGCGGTGGAGTCATCGTAGGTGTCGAGCCATTTCTGAGTAGCCTCGCGCATCCAGTCAAAGGCGGTTGTCTTAACCAGTTCCTCAGCCTTCAGGCGCAGAGCGTCACGCAGCTTCTTGTGTCCCAACTGCATACCCAAACCGAACTCGCAGAAGTCTTCGAACAGTGAGTTGTCCCAAGCTGGACCCTGTCCCTTGGCGTTCTTGCAATACGGAGTAGACGGAATGGAGGCAGAGTAGATGGACGAACAACCAGTGGCGTTAGCTACGATTTCACGATCGCCAAAGAGTTGGCTGATGAGTTTCACGTATGGCGTTTCACCACAACCTGAGCATGCGCCGGAGAATTCGAAGAGAGGCTGTGCAAACTGGCTTACGCGCACGTTGCTTGCCGGATCAACGAGATGTTGCTTGGAGGTAACATTGTTTACGAGATATTCCCAGTTCTTGTTCTGCTCGCGCTGCGAATCAAGGTCGGCCATGGCAAGGGCTTTGTTACCCTTGTTGCCCGGACATACGTCAACGCAGTTGCCGCAACCCAGACAGTCGAGTACGTCTACCTGTATGCGGAAGCTCATGCCCTTCATGGTGGCCGGTGCCTTCATCTCCAGTGTGGGGGCATCGAGACCTGCTGCCTCGGCCTCATCCATTACGACTGGACGGATGGCAGCGTGCGGACAAACGAAGGCGCACTTGTTACACTGTATGCAGTTGTCGTGATTCCATACGGGAACGAATGTGCTCACACCGCGCTTTTCATAACGAGCGGTGCCGTGCTCCCATGTTCCGTCTACGGTGCTCATGAAGTCGGAAACCTTCAGTAGGTCGCCGTCCTGAGCATTGATGGGGCGTACGATGTTGGTAACGAATTCTGGTTCATTGCGAACTTCTTTTTCGTCGTCGGGAAGCTGAGCCCATGCGGCTTCAACTTTCAGCTCCTTATATTCGCCGCCGCGGTCAACTGCTGCATAGTTCTTGTTCACAACGTCTTCACCCTTTCGACCATAGCTTTTCACGATGAATTCCTTCATCTTCTGTACGGCGAGCTCTACGGGGATGACTTCCGTGATACGGAAGAAGGCACTCTGGAGCACAGTGTTGGTGCGATTGCCGAGGCCTATTTCCTGAGCTATCTTCGTTGCGTTGATGTAGTAAACGCGGATGTTGTTCTTGGCGAAGTAGCGCTTCACCTTGTTCGGAAGGTTCGATACGAGTTCGTCGCCTTCCCAGATGGTATTGAGCAAGAAGGTGCCGTTCTTCTGAAGGCCGCGCGTTACGTCGTACATGCGCAGGTATGCCTGCACGTGGCATGCTACGAAGTTGGGCGTCTTAATCTGATAAGTGGAGCGGATGGGGCTGTCGCCAAAACGCAGGTGCGAACAGGTGAATCCGCCGGACTTCTTGGAGTCATAGGAGAAGTAGGCCTGACAGTATTTGTTGGTGTTGTCGCCGATGATCTTCACGGAGTTCTTATTGGCTCCAACGGTACCGTCGGCGCCGAGTCCATAGAACTTGGCTTCGTAGATGCCGACACCGCCCAAAGCCATCTCTTCTTCGAGTGGTAGGGATGTGAACGTTACGTCGTCGACGATGCCCAGCGTGAAGTGGTCTTTAGGCTGTGGCAGGGCCAGATTGTCGAATACGGAGATAATCATCGTCGGCGTGGTGTCGTTGCTGCCGAGTCCATAGCGTCCGCCTACGATGAGTGGGGCATTCTGCTTGCCGTAGAAGGCGTCCTTCACATCGAGCAGCAGTGGCTCGCCTTGAGCTCCAGGCTCCTTCGTGCGGTCGAGCACGGCGATGCGTTTCACGGTTTCGGGTATAGCCTTCAGGAAATGCTTGATGGAGAACGGACGGTACAGGTGTACGCTTACGATACCTACCTTTTCGCCCTTTGCCACGAGGTGGTCGATGGCTTCCTTTGCGGCTTCGACTACGCTACCCATGGCAATGATGATGCGGTCGGCATCCTTGGCGCCGTAGTAGCTGAAGAGGTCGTATTCGCGGCCTGTAATCTGGGAAAGGGCTTTCATGTATTTCTCTACCACGTCGGGCACGGCATCGTAGTATTTGTTGCAGGCCTCGCGGTGGGTGAAGAAGGTTTCTGGATTCTCGGCCATACCGCGTGTCACGGGATGTTCCGGACTCAGGGCACGTGCGCGGAACTCAGCCAGTGCCTGCTGGTTGAGCAGCGGACGAACGTCTTCCTGATCTACGGCTTCTATCTTCTGATATTCGTGTGAGGTGCGGAATCCGTCGAAGAAGTTGATGAACGGCACGCGGCTCTCGATTGTGGAAAGATGAGCCACTGCTGAGAGGTCCATCACTTCCTGCACTGAGTTTTCGCACAGCATGGCGAAGCCCGTCTGACGACATGCCATTACGTCGCTGTGGTCACCAAATATGCAGAGGGAGTGAGTGGCCAGCGTTCGTGCTGAAACATGAAATACGCTGGGAAGCAGTTCACCAGCGATCTTGTACATGTTCGGAATCATCAAAAGAAGACCTTGCGATGCGGTGAAGGTGGAAGTAAGTGCTCCTGCCTGCAGCGAACCGTGAACAGCTCCGGCGGCACCTGCCTCGGACTGCATTTCCTGTACGGTCACCGTATCTCCAAACAGGTTCTTTCTTCCTTTTGATGCCCATTCATCCACATGCTCGGCCATCGGCGACGATGGCGTGATGGGGTAGATTGCGGCTACTTCAGAAAACATGTATGCTATGTGGGCGGCAGCTTCATTGCCATCACAGGTCATAAACTTTTTTTCTTTTGCCATTTTAGTGTAGAAGTTTTATAAAGTTAAAATCCAATTGAAATATTCCTTGTTGATTAATACAGGAAGCCAAACATCCAGATGGGGATATCACCGTCTCTGCCTACTTCAGCATTATAGCGCGCGTAGTAGATGTCGGTTTCCTTGCGTTTCTTTTTATTCTTTTCGCAAACGCAGATGTTCTTGTCGCCATCAATGACGAAGATTCCGGGTTTCTTGCTGATCTCTACCGTATGATGACGCCAGATGCTGTTGGTGAAGAAGGTTTCCATGACTTCCTGCTCGCTGGGGATGCCGCTCAGTACGGAGTAGAGCAGGTTTGTATTGTGCATCAGTATGCGTGCCGGTTTCTTGGGAGCCGATCCGCTTACCTTATATACCTGATGAATCAGTCTGGCTTCTTCCAGATTGTTCATGTAGTTCATCACCGTGGCCCTCGAAGTACCGATCTCCTTCGCCATGTTGCTCACGTTGGGCGTACCGCCTTCACCAATGGCCAAGAGGTATAAAAGCTTTTTCAGTCGGGGCAGATACTTCACGTCAATCTGCTTGATGAACAGAATGTCTACTTCCAGCATCATGTTGATGGATTTCAGCAGGTTCTCGGTGAAGTTATGGCTTTCCATGTAGAAGGGATAGTAGCCGTGGTGCAGGTAATTCTGCAGGTAGTTCCATGGACGTACTTTCAGCAGGATGTTCTTCTGGGTTTGTTCCGTCCTGTGAAGGATGTCGTCCAAAGAAATGCGCTGTAAGTCCATGCCTGTTTGCAGGTTGATGTATTCACGGAAAGAGAATCCGTGAAGCACATAACAATGGCTGATCTGCATCAATTCGTGGTTTTCCTGATCTTCCAGGTCTACGGATGTTGTGGCATAAATGATGTGTAGTCCCGGGAAGCGGTGATAGCATTCACACAGTTCGTCCTGCCATCCGTTTTGCTTAAACACCTGATCAATAATCAGCACCTTGCCTCCGCGCTTTACGAATTCTGCAGCAAAGTCAACAATTCCACGCCCCTGAAAGTAGAAGCTGTTCATGTTGATGTATAGGCAACGTCCCATGTTCACATTGAAGTTCTTCTTGGCGTATTGCAGTAGAAACGTGGTCTTTCCCACACCGCGTGGTCCCTTGATTCCAATCAACCGGTGGTTCCAGTCAATTTCGTTCATCAGGGGACGGGTCATGGTCAGATCCGTGTGCTCAATGAGGTAAGCATGTCGTTGAAAGAAGTTCTCCATATAATAAGGAATGAAATTTAGGCTGCAAAAGTACGAAAATCCCTCGTATTTTGTTAGTCTAACATGACAAAAGTTGTGAAGAGGAAGAAAAGTTTTTTGTTCCAAGGCAATCACTCTTGTTGTTTTATGCTTAACTTCGCATCATGAATGTTTTCTACTTCAATTACAGCCACGATCTGGCATTGGCAAACGGGCGGAAAAACTATGTGCCTCCGCTCCATGTGCGTCAAATGGAGACGGACTTGATGCCATTGGCAGCCATGGTGGCAGCTCAGGGCGATGTTGTGGTGGTGGATGAAAGGCGGATGGAGGTTGTCCCTTCCTTCTATAAACGAAGTTGTCCCCAAGTCAGTTTCGTTTCTTTCGCTAATCTTCCAGGTGGATCCTCTCTCCAGCCTTGGGGATGGAATGCGAACGTGGTGTGGAAGTTGGGCCGACATGGCTATGACTCCATGCTGCCAGCGGAGTTTCTGAGCAATGTGCGCTTTCTTTCGTCGCGCCGCTGGGCTGTAGATGTGCTTCGTGATTTGCGAGACGAAATGGGCGATCTTCCGCTGTGCGGAGAACCACAGTTTTGTGATACCGAGGAGGCGGCTGCCGCAGCTATAAAGAATTTGCCGTCTTCTATTGTTAAGGCACCGCTTTCTGGTAGTGGACGTGGTTTGCGTTTTGGCCAGGGTGTGTGGCAACCGCCACTATCCGGATGGTGCCAGCGTGTCATCAGAGAGCAGGGTGGAGTGGTTGTGGAGCCCCTGTATTGTCGTGCTCGTGATTTTGCAGCGGAGTTTGTGGCCAGTTCCGATGGTGAGGTGCACTATGTGGGCCTTTCTCTGTTTCATACCACGGATCGCTGTTCTTATCTGGGTAATGTGGTGGCTCATCAGGAGGCATTGATGGAGGAAACTTTTCGCGATTTCAATGCCAAGGTCTATATGGAAGTCGCAAGCTGGCTTGAACGAAAACTTACGCAATGGTTTTCTGGGCGCTACGTAGGACCGCTGGGGATTGACATGATGCTTTGCTGCCAGGATGGCAAGTTGTTGCTCCACCCATGCGTGGAAATTAATCTGCGTTGTACCATGGGGCATGTGGCCCTCGCGCTTTCCTCTCGCATTGCTGTGGGAAAGAAAGCGCTTTTCTCCCTGCGTTACGAAAAAGCTACGCAGGACCTTTATAACTATTGTGCGCAGAGTCCTCAAGCCGAATTCGACGCCTCCGGTCGCCTTACTTCCGGCCTCATGCAACTAACGCCTCTGCATCCAGAAGCACATTACGTGACATTGCTCGAAACAATAATAGAATGATATTGAGCGTTTCGTTAACTCTTTAATATCTATGCAACAATTTGTTTTATCCTTTAGCCGTTTGTTGGCATCCCATGCTTCCTTATTTATTATAGGAATTGCACTCCTGACGTTTTTCTTTCCCGATTTGTTTACGTGGGTAGTAGGCCATACGCAGACCGTCATACTTGGATTCATCATGCTAACCATGGGACTTACGCTTTCTGCCCAGGACTTTCGTATACTCTCCCGTAGACCAATGGATGTGTTTATCGGAGCATGCGCGCAGTTTATCATCATGCCCGTCGTGGCTTGGCTGCTGGTGCGCGTGTTCCGGCTCGAACCAGCTTTGGCCATTGGCATATTGCTTGTGGGGTGCTGTCCGGGAGGAGTGTCAAGCAACATCATGTCGTTTCTTTGTCATGGCGATGTGGCTTACTCTGTTGGTATGACGTGTGCTTCCACCATGTTGGCTCCGGTCATGACGCCGTTTCTCATGAAGATCACGGCTGGTCAGATTGTCCATGTGGATGTGATGGGAATGTTTTTGAACATCCTGATTGTGACCATCATTCCCACCACGTTGGGCTGCTTCTTGAACTATCTGTTTTCAAGACACAAGGTTTTTCCTACCTTGCAGGGGCTGATGCCCGGACTGAGCGTCATCTGTTTGGCATGTATTGTCGGAGGTGTGATCAGTACGGTTCATGACGATCTCGTGTCCCGTGGTTTGTGGCTGTTCTTATGGACATTTGCTGTCGTGTTGTGCCACAATAGTCTGGGCTATTTATTAGGTTGGACGGTGGGGCGCGGCTTCGGTTTCAGTGTGGCCAAGAAGCGCACGTTGAGCATCGAAGTAGGAATGCAGAATGCCGGTCTCGCCACGAATCTGGCTTCTGTCTTCTTTGTGGCTCAGCCTTTGGCTGTTTTGCCCTGCGCCATATCGTGTGCATGGCATTCCATCTCCGGCACCCTACTGGCCGGACTGTTCCTTTGGTGGGACGGGAGAAAGGATCATTCATAACTCTCTGTCCGTCTCTATTCTGTGCTTCCGTTTTTGATCAGCCGCCCTATCAGATGGGTACGCCCCTTCTTGCCCAGGGTGCGGAAGGTGTAGATGCCCGGTGGAAGTGCGTTGCAATCGATCTGCTGTTTGTACGGTGTGAGCATCACGGCACGCTGCGTAATGTCGGTTACCATGAGGTATTCATCGCTCGTCGCGGAAGGTAGGATGACGCAGTTCCCATCTGTTTGCAGCCAGTTTGTACACCATGTCATGTCAGCCTTTATGGGCTGGTTGAAGTCGGCCTGAATGCTTTCATTGCCGTAACGGTCCATGGCTGTAACGGTATAGTAGGGGAGCATCGTTTCAGGTAACATCATAGGGATGGAGAACCGGCTTTCGTGAAGCCCGTATTCCATCAGGTGATTAATATTGCTGATGTCAACGGGGTAGGTGGCCGACCGGTAAATGTTGTAGGTGATTCCTTCTTCTGCTTCTTTCTCCCAGTGGAGTTCTATTCCATTGGGAGTCGCTATGATGTGCGGCGATTTTGGGCTGTCTGGAGGCGTGGCCTTTTCCCAAGTGAGGGCAGGAGTAAATGCCGGAGTGGTATAGAAGTTCTTTCGGAGGAAAGAGTAGAGGCCCTTTGTGTCTCCGGTTACGAAGCGACTGCGGAAGTAGGCCTGCCCGTGGGCTCCCATCTGTCGGCTTACGTAGTCTTCGCGTTCCAGAACTTCGAGCGGCCAGTTTCTTTCTTTGAGCAGGTAGGCTCCCAGGCCTGGCACCACCATGCGGCCTTCCGAATGCTCCACCCAGTCGGCAAGGAAGGGATAGAAGTGGTTGCCCTGAAAGTACATCATCGGTACGATCATGTCAACCAGCCCCTCGCGCAGCCATCCTTTCACGTCTTGGTGAACGGCGGCATAGGCGTTCCATTCTTTTGATGAGAAGCGCCGCAGGTCACCAGACTTTCCGATGGGGCTGCAGCTCACGCGAACCCAGGGCTTCAGCCTCTTTACGGCATCGTGGATGGTGCGCATGCAGTGGGTCACGTTGGCTCTCCGCCATGTGGCGAGGTTCTGGCCTTTGCCATATTTGTTATATGTCTTTGTGTCGTTATATTTCACTTCTTTCTCCGGATAGCGCAGGTAGTCCAGATGGATGCCGTCTATGTCATAGTTTGCTGTGATTTCCTCGCAAAGGTCTGCCAGATAGTTTGCTGTTTCGGGCTCTCCCGGGTCAAGCATCCATCCGTTTGAGGTGAGCATGCTGAACTTTTCCCATCGGGCACTCGTCTTGCGTTTTCCTGCAGATTTGGCATTCGTGGTGTTCATTCCCGGAAAGGCCACGAGCCATGCGTGCAGTTCCATTTTGCGCTTGTGGCATTCTTCAATGGCAAACTTTAAAGGATCGTAACCTGGATCGCGTCCTGCCTGTCCCGTGAGGCAGCCGTCCCATGGCTCAATGGCTGATGGATATATCACGGTCGAACGGATGCGTGTTTGCAGCAGAATGGTGTTGAAATGGGCGGCCTGCAACTGGTCCAGCATGTCGCACAACTCCTGCTTCTGCCGTTCTATGTCTGTGGCGGTCCTGGCCTTTGTGCGTGGCCAGTCCAGTCCGCTCAGCGTGGTAATCCATACGGCCCTCACTTCGCGCTTGGGCGAAGAGGGTAAACCTTCTGCCTGACAAAAAAGTGTCCCTGCTACGAAGCAGATGAATGTTATGATTTGATGCTTCATACTTTCTTTGGCCTACAAAAGTACGGTTTTCTGCGTAAAGTGAAAAGTTTTTCTTACTTTTGCAGCGATTAATGCGCAAAAACAAATCTTTAAAAGCAATAAGAATGAAAAAGTGGTTATTTGGTGTATTGCTCATGGTACTTTCGCTGAGTGCCAAAGCACAGTTTGAGGCTGGTACGAAGTATGTTGGAGCCTCGGTGTCCAATTTAGGACTTTCCTACAGTACGAACGAAAAGTTCCGCTTCGGCGCCAATGCTTCGGTGGGTTATTTCTTGGCCGATCAGTTTCTCGTGAAAGCCGATCTGGGCTATAATCATACGGAGCATGTGGATGACTTCACTACGGGGCTGAATGGCCGCTTCTATTTCAAGGAAAACGGTATCTTCGTCGGTGCTGGCGGTGAGTTTGTTCACTATACGAAGAACAACAATGACGTAATGATTCCCGTAGAACTGGGCTATTGCTTCTATCTCAACCATTATGTTTCCATAGAGCCGTCGGTTTACTACAAGATGAGTCTCAACGACTTCAGTGACAAGAGCACGGTGGGCTTCAAGATAGGCTTCGGTTTCTATTTCTAAGAGCGATAAGTCACGTTCACATTTAAGCTATAGGCCATCATGGTAGCTTATAGCTTAAATGCTATATAAGGATAAATCTGAATTCATCTCATGCTTAAATTGATGCTTCCTTCCTTACCCGAAGGTCGGCCGCCGAAGGTGTTGCTTCATGCTTGTTGTGCCCCGTGCTCGTCGGCCATTGTGGAGTGCCTGCTGGCCCATGAACTTCACCCCACGGTCTATTTCTGTAATCCCAACATTTTCCCCCTTTCGGAATACGAACTGAGAAAGCAGGAACTGATCCGCTTCCTGGAGATGCAGAGCGTTCCCTTCGTGGAGGATGACTATGATCACGAACGATGGTCGCACTGCATGTTCGGCCTTGAGGAGGAACCAGAGAGGGGACGTCGCTGTTCGTTGTGTTTTGAATACAGGCTTCGCCAGGCTGCGGCCTATGCGGCCGAACATGGTTTTACACTGTTGACCACTACACTGGCTTCTTCCAGATGGAAAAATCTGGAACAGATCAACCAAGCTGGTTTGAAAGCTGTTTCCTCTTATCCTTCTGTCACCTTCTGGCCGCAGAACTGGCGTAAGGGAGGGCTTCAGGAACGGCGAAACGAACTGTTAAAGCTCAACGCTTTCTACAATCAGCAGTATTGCGGCTGTGAATACAGCATGAGGAGCAGATGAATAGCAGAAAGCATAATGCATTATTCGGAGATTTCAGGAGATAATCCTAATTTTACAGCAGGACGTAAAATAATAGAGTTTTAAAAACATCTCATGAAAACAAAATGGCCATTCTTTCGGCTATGCAAGGATTTCTTTTGTAGTTTACAAAGATTGATTGTCAATAGCAGGAGCATCGCTTCTACCTAAAATCAACTAACCTTTCGGGTTTTGCTTTAAGAAAAAGTATAAGGCTGGAGGCCTTAAAGAATTCAGGCAGGGGTTAAGCAAGACACAACCCTTGTTTCATGCGTTCGCGTCTATATCAACGCTGCAGGCGTTGCGGAAACAGGCAAGAATTATTGCAATGCAGTACAAATGAGAAGTGCGACAGATCAGATGATTGCGTATTTATTGTTACGCATGGTGCATTGCCAAAAAACCATTTAGGGAAAAGTTCCGTGCCGTTCGGTATGGTCCAAAACCTTCGATGGAAAAGTTCCGTGCCGTTCGGTATGGTCCAAAACCTTCGAGGGAAAAGTTCCGTACCGTTCGGTATGGTCCAAAACCTTCGAGGGAAAAGTTCCGCGCCGTTCGGTATGGCCG
>JAFUHF010000046.1 GCA_017468985.1 Bacteroidaceae bacterium | reverse complement strand
GTACGGATTTAAAGTTTCTGCTTCCGATTTTTACATAAAACAACACGAAATAAGACTATAAGAAGCAAAAAGTCTGTATTTTTGCACATTATTGTAAGAGATCATAGACATGTCTGATATGAAACTGAATATATTCTTGCCCCTGATCGGTGCTTTCCTGCTTGCAACGTCGTGTATGAAAAGTGAAAACACTGATGATCTGGAACTCTCGAATCATTGTGCCATTACGAATGTGGTGATTGGAACACTTCACCGTGTGGTTCAAACTAAACGTGTGACCGGAGAGGATACCAGCTATGTGACATCTCTTTATGGCGGTTACTATCCAATGTATATAGATCAGCTTAACCGCGAAATATATAACACTGATTCTCTTCCCGTAGGTACGAATGTGAAAGCTGTAGTGTTTTCTTCCATTACTTCCGATGGAGTGTTGACTTATCGTACAGAAAGTGGAAATGACACTATCTTCAATGCATCAGATTCCTTGGATTTTACAAATCCGCGAATCTTTACCTGCTATCCGTATAGTGGAGTAGGAAAAAAGTCATATAGAATTCATGTAAATGTACATAAGGTAGATCCTCAGGCTTTCACATGGAATCAGGTGCCCTCTGAGCCCTCTTTGCCCAACATGGAGGTAAAGAAATCAATGGTTAGGGATGGTGAACTCTACGTTTTTGCCGTTTCTGGCACAGAACGATATGCCTTCAAACGTACAACTTATAGTAGTGGTGGCTGGGAGCGTCAAGCTCTGACAGGTCAGGTGCCGGATGAGCTTTCAGGCATCAGTCTTTTTAAGCAGACGTTTTATGGTGTGTCTCAATACAAAGTGGTTACGTCGAAGGATGGTGTTGAATGGACAGAAATTTCAGATCAGTCTTCTTTAGGTTTGAAGTTTATCTGTGGGTCCACGGACGATGCGCTTTATGCTATAGGAAACGAAGGCTTTTATGCTTCGCCTAACGGGTTACTCTGGACGCGTGATGCGCAGGAGCCTGTGCTTGATGATCTCCCTAATAATCATTTAAGCAGTGTGGTGATGTCCATGAGTTTCAATGAAGCATTTCAGTATATCCTCATCTCTGGATATAACCAGAATGCAGAGACGGTATTGTGGAAAAAACTTGTGGATGCAAGCGGAGACAATAATGATGTGTGGAGTAGATATTCCGGAATAGACGGAACACCATACGGATTGCCTCACCTACCATCGCCTTCCATGATCAGTTACGACGAACGCCTGCTCTATTTAGGATGTAAAGACGATACGTTGAGCTTGTTTTATGTCAGCGAAGATGCAGGTCGCAATTGGAGACCCAATGCGAATGTTTACGTTCATCCACGTGGCATTCCGGCAACCAGTGTGAGTGCCGCCGTCGACGATGAACACTATGTTTGGCTCGTTTGCGGTGGTTCCGGTGAGGTGTGGCGCGGAAGGCTCAACCAATTGGCTTTTGAAAAGCAACAAACGGCCTATACAAAATAAGAGAGATGAAGTTCCCACGGCGAGTACTTGCATTGCTTTCCATTCTGAGCTTTACGTTCTCCGTACAAGCTCAAGAGGATGCCGACTATCGGATGGAAATAGGTGGAGCTTTGGGTACGTGCTTCTATCTTGGCGATCTTAATAATACCTTTTATAAAGATACGGGAGCTGCCGTAGGGGCGGTGTGGCGATATTTGTTCAATCCCCGTAGTGCCATGAAGGCCTCGCTCATGTATGGCGGCGTTAAGGGTACGGCCGATGTGTCTTTAGACTACCTTCCCCAACATCCCGACATTCCTGCGGTAAGCACCCCATTGAGCTATTCCTTTAGCAGCCATGTGGTGGATTTGAGCTTCATATATGAACTTAATTTTTGGCCCTATGGCTATTATCAAGGTTATAAAGGATACAAACGTTTAACTCCTTTCATGCAGTTAGGATTAGGGATGACCTATATGGGCGAGGGTAAGTCAGCAACGGCAAACATCCCCATTGGCCTGGGCCTGAAATACCGTCTGAGTAAGCGCTGGAATCTTGCTCTTGACTGGGCAATTCATTTCAGTATGTCAGACAAGATTGACGGTTTGATCGACCCGATAGGCATTTCGAGTGAGGGTTTGAAGAACAAGGATAGCTACCAAGTGACCGTGTTCACGCTTACCTACAACTTCTCCCCCATCTGTCCGGCCTGCAACAAAGACTAAATGAAGAAATTATCAGAATATGAGTTATAGAGACCAACTTGATCCAACAAGAATACCCCGGCATGTGGCCATTATCATGGATGGCAATGGTCGATGGGCAAAGCAGCGTGGTTTAGAACGCATACATGGTCATGAGCAGGGAGGTGAAATCGTGAAAAAGATCACAGCAGAATGTGTGAGAATAGGGGTGAAATACCTTACGCTCTACACTTTTTCTACAGAAAACTGGAATCGTCCGGAAGCCGAAGTGGCAGGATTGATGAAGCTCGTGGTAGATTCTCTTGAAGAAGAAATATTCATGAAGAACAATGTGCGCTTCCGCATGATCGGCGATGAGCCTCGCCTTCCACAGGATGTTCAGGACTGCATTGACCAGCTTTCGTCCCGTACGGCACAGAATACGGCAATGACCGTCACCATAGCCATGAGTTACTCCTCACGCTGGGAGTTTACGCAAGTGGTGAAGGAACTGGTGAATGAGGCAAACAGCGGTAAGCTCCATGCCGATGACATCAGCGAGGAATACCTTTCGGGGCGCTTACTCACTTCCTATATGCCAGACCCTGATCTGCTCATTCGTACCGGCGGCGAATTTCGCCTGAGCAACTATTTGCTATGGCAGTGCGCCTATTCAGAATTGTATTTCTGTGATACATATTGGCCGGATTTCGACGAAGAAGAACTGTGCAAGGCCATCCTGAACTATCAGAACCGCGAGCGCCGCTATGGCCTTACGAGTGAACAAGTCATCAACCAATCAGAGACAGATGTCGAATAAAATGAAGATACAAAAACCTATATTATTCTCCCTCATCGCTTTCCTCTTTGCCTTTAGCCGCGTAACAGCTCAGGATATTGTGAAGGTGAAACCCGAAATCAACTATTCCGCCTCTCCCGTAGAGTATGTCATTGGAGGCGTAACCCTGAGTGGTGCTGATGAATACGATGCTTCAACTCTTCAGAGCTTTTCCGGCCTCACGGTGGGGCAGCATGTCACCATTCCTCAGTCCGACAATGCCATTACCAATGCCATTCGCCGCTTCTGGGCGCAGAAGCTTTTTTCTGACGTAAAGATTGAGGCCGACAGTATTGTTGGGAATAAGATCTATCTGCATATCACCTTGGCTCCGTTGCCACGTTTGTCGAAAATTATCTATAGTGGCATGAAGAAGAGCGAGCGTGAGGATCTGGAAAAGCAGATGGGTTTGAAGGAAGGCAATCAGGTGTCAACCAATACGATAGACATCGCTAATGCCATTGTGCGTAAATATTACGATGAGAAAGGCTTCAAGAATGCCAAGATCGAGCTATTGCGAAAAGACGATCCTGACCATCCCAATCACCTCATCCTTACGCTGAATGTTGACAAGAACGAAAAGGTAAAAGTCCACAAGATTTACTTTTCCGGAGTGGATGGAAAGCAGGCTAAGCAGCTCAAGCGCGCCATGGCCAAGACGAAAGAAGTGCGCCGCTTCCGCAACATCTTTAAGTCAAAGAAGTTTATCGATGAAAAGTATATGGCCGATAAGGACAATCTCATCGAAAAGTTCAACGAATGGGGCTATCGCGACGCTTACATTACCCACGATACCATCCGTCAGTTCGATGACAAGCATGTAGACGTCTACATTGATGTAGACAAAGGGGAAAAATACTTTGTGCGCAACATTTCTTGGGTAGGTAACACGGTCTATACAACTGCCGCCCTAAATCGCACCCTTCAGCTTAAGCGTGGTGACGTTTACAACCAGAAGCTTCTCGAAGATCGCATCAAGAATGATGATGATGCCATAGCGAATGAGTATTATAACAATGGCTACGTGTTCAATGAAGTGGTGCCCGTGGAGACCAACGTGGTGGGTGACTCCATCGACTTGGAAATTCGTATCATAGAGCGCCGTCAGGCCCACCTCAATCATGTCAACATTACTGGTAACGAAAGCGTGTTCGACGAAGTGGTAAGGCGTGAGCTCAAAACCAAGCCAGGCGATCTCTTCAGCCGTGATGCCATCATTCGCTCCGCCCGTGAGTTGACCTATATGGGCCATTTCGAGCCCGAAAAGGTGGAGCCCGATCCCAAACCCAATCCAGAGGATGGCACCGTAGACGTTACCTACAAGCTGGTTTCCAAGAGCAACGACCAATTTGAGATCTCCGGAGGCTGGGGCCCTGCCGGACTAACGGGAAGAGTGGGTGTGAAGTTCACCAACTTTGCCGTGCAAAACTTCCTGAAGAAGGATGGTAAGGTTCGTAACGTGTTTCCCCAAGGCTTGGGCCAGACCATTGAGCTTAGTGCCCAGACTAACGGTACTTATTACCAGCAGTATAGTTTCTCCTTCATCGATCCCTGGTTCGGCCGCCGCCGGCCTAACCAGCTGTCCCTGTCGCTGTTTTATTCCAAACAGACCGACGTCAACAGTCGCTATTATAATTCCAGCTACTATAACAACTACTGGAACTATATGTATGGTTACGGAACGTCAGAGAGCTACTATAACTATGCCAACTATTACGATCCCGACAAGTATATCAAGGTAGTAGGCGGCTCCATCGGTTGGGGTAAGCGTCTGCGCTGGCCCGACGATTATTTCACCTTCTCTGCTTCGCTCACCTACCAGCGCTATATGTTGCGCAACTGGCAGTATTTCTTTGTGATGACTGACGGTGATTGCAACAACCTCAACCTTACGCTGAATTTCAACCGCATCTCCTCCGATCAGCAGTTCTATCCCAGTCGCGGTTCCGATTTTGCCCTTTCCGTGAGTGCCACTCCTCCCTTCTCCCTCTGGGATGGTAAGAATTATGCGGCTTTGGGCAACAATTCTCGCAGTGCTTCTTATCAGCGCGAAGTAAAGGAAAAGTATCGCTGGGTGGAGTATCATAAGTGGAAGTTCCTTTTCAAGAGCTACACCGCACTCAATGGGGCCATGAAGACTCCCGTGCTGATGACGCGCACCGAGTTTGGCCTGCTGGGCTACTATAACCGTCATAAGCCCTCACCGTTCGAAACCTTCTACGTGGGTGGCGACGGTATGTCGGGCTATTCTACCGGCTTTGCCACCGAAACGATAGGTCTACGTGGCTACGACAATGGTTCTTTGACTCCCTATGGATACGACGGTTACGCCTACAGCCGCATGACGTTTGAGTTGCGCTATCCGCTGATGCTGGGGGCTACAGGTATTTATGCCCTGACATTCGCCGAGGGCGGCAATGCCTGGACCAGTTGCAAGAAGTTTAATCCTTTCGACATGAAGCGTTCGCTTGGTGCCGGCATTCGCATCATGCTTCCCATGATAGGAATGATGGGTATCGATTGGGCATATGGTTTCGACAAGGTTTTTGGCTCCAAGGGTGGCAGTCAGTTCCATTTTATCATAGGACAGGAATTCTAATCATTAGTTAAATATTTAATCATTCTAACATCATGAAACGGACGATGCTTATTTTGCTCCTTATTGCAGGTTATATTCTTCCTGCCGGAGCACAGAAGTTTGCTTTAGTAGACATGGAGTACATCTTGAAGAATATTCCAGCGTATGAACGCGCCAACGAGCAGCTCAATCAAACCAGCAAAAAGTGGCAGGCCGAAGTGGAAGCCCTCAATCAGCAGGCCCAGACGCTCTACAAGAACTATCAGAACGAACTGGTCTTTCTTTCAGCAGAGCAGAAGAAACAGCGCGAGCAGGCCATCCTTGACAAGGAAAAGGAAGCCAGCGATCTGAAGAAGAAGTATTTCTCACCCGAAGGGGAACTTTACAAGAAGCGTGAAAGCTTGATCGGTCCCATTCAGGATGAAATCTACACGGCTGTAAAAGGGGTAGCCGAGCAGCGCGGTTTTGCCCTGATTCTTGATCGTGCGAGCGATAACGGCATCGTTTTTGCTTCGCCCACGATTGATATATCGAATGAAGTACTGGCAAAATTAGGCTATTCTAAATAAATTGCCTATATTTGCACCCGATTTTTACAAATGGAAATTAATCAATAGTAGATAGAAAATGAAGAAATTATTGTTATTGGCACTTTTCGTGCTGCCCGTGAGTCTTTGCGCTCAGAAGTTTGCTCACTTCAATTCACAGGAGATCCTTCAGGCCCTTCCCGAGGCAAAGACCGCTCAGGAAGAGTTGCAGAAGCTTTCTGCCGATTACGACAAGGAACTGCAAGGCATGCGCGAAGAAGGTCAGCGCAAGCTCGAAGCCTATCAGGCTCAGCGCGATTCTCTTCCTGACAACATCCGTCAGCGTCGTGAGCAGGAGCTGCAAGAGTTGCAGAATCGCTTGCAGCAGACCGCCCAGAACCTGGAACAGGAGTTCGAAAACGCTCGCATTCAGAAGTTGCAGGCCGTGAACGAGAAGGTAATGAAGGCCGTGCAAGCCATTGGTGAGGCAGGCGACTATGTTTACATCATGGACGTTGCCGCAGGCATTCCTTTCATCAATAAGAAGCTGAGCAAGGACATCACCGAGGAGCTCAAGAAGAAACTGGGTATCTAAGCCAATCGCTTAGCCCATCAATACAGGAGCACCATTCTGCACCATGTGTGGGGTGGTGCTTTTCTCTTTTGTTTACATCAAGTTACATCTAATCAAATTCCATCATCTGCCGTATGAAGCGCATACTTCCTTTACTCACTCTGGCTTTTCTGCTCGCTTCGTCTGTTTCGCAGGCCAAGACGCGCAAGGCCCTGTTCATTATTGTTGACGGCATTCCGGCCGACAACCTGGAGCGGCTGCGTCCGCCTCACCTTTTCGATATAGCCCATGCCGGCCACTATAGCCGCGCATATTGCGGTGGCGATGTGGGAACTTACAGCGAGACGCCCACCATTTCGGCCATTGGCTACACCAATGTACTTACGGGTACATGGATGAACAAGCACAACGTGCGCGGCAACTCCGGCATAAAGGCCAATTACAACTACTGGACGCTCTTCCGCATGGCCAAGGCGCAGTCACAACCATTGCGCACAGCCATCTTTTCCAGCTGGACCGACAACCGCACCATTCTGCTGGGCGAAAATCTGGAGCAGACCGGCCATCTCAAGATAGACTATGTTCGTGATGGCTACGATGAGGACAAAGTGCGTTTCCCGAAGCGGCCCCACGACTTGCAGATTTATGACATCGACTCCCTGGTGTGCCACGAGGCAGCAGCGTGCGTGCGTCGCGATGCTCCCGATTTGAGCTGGGTCTATCTCTGGTATACCGACGATGCTTACCACATGTTTGGCAACGGGGCGTATTCCGACCGTTACGTCATGAAGGAAGACGCACTCATCGGTCTGATATGGGATGCTGTGCGCTATCGCGAAAAGAACTTCGACGAGGAGTGGCTGGTCCTTGTCACTACGGACCATGGCCGCGAGGACAGTGGCTATGGGCATGGCGGTCAGTCAGAAAGGCAGCGCACCATCTGGATGGTCACCAACCTGAAAAAGGTGAATCGTCAGTTCTGCCCGTCCAGCCTTTCGCATGTTGACATTTGTCCCACCATCGTTTCGTACCTGGGCATGGAGCTTCCGCGCGACGTAGCTTTCGAGATAGACGGTACCAGTTTCTACGGGCCGCGCAGCATCTACGATCTTTCCGTCTACAACTATGAGGATAAGGCCCAGCTCCACTGGAAGGCTGATGGCAAGAGTGTGCCCGTGCAAATCTATATGGCCACCGAGAATCGCTTCGCCGAGGGTTGTCCCGACGAATGGCGCCTGGTGGGTACCACGCAGTCGGGCATGGGAACTTTTACGGTCGATCTGAGCAGTTGCCCATCGAAGTTCTATAAGTTCCAGGTGGTTTCGCCTGCCAATCGGCTTACGCGCTGGAATCTCAAGGATCCCAAGCGCCCCTTTGCTCCCCAGTAGGGCTTTTCCGACGGGCATTGGCCCTTTCCGAGGCGTGGCGCGTGGTTTATCGTTTCGACGATGGGCCACGCGCTGTGCTTTTTCTGCTTTTTCCCTCCCATTTTTATATAAGCAATGCAGGATTTGCCCGTATTTTCTTTGTAATTTTGCACGCACAAACGCATAAAGAATATATGGGCGGTTTTTTCGGGGTTATTTCAAAAGAACCATGTGTTAACGACCTGTTCTACGGAACAGACTACAATTCGCATTTGGGCACAAAGCGTGCCGGTATGGCCACCTACGGCCGCGAGCAGGGCTTTGTCCGAGTGATTCACAACATCGAAAGCAGCTATTTCCGAAATAAATTTGACAAGGAGCTCGATCAGTTCCAGGGTACGAGCGGCATTGGCGTGATCAGCGACAATGACTCTCAGCCCATCATCGTTTACTCTCATTTGGGCCGCTTTGCGCTGGTCACAGTGGCCAAGATCGTGAACCTTGCAGAGTTGGAGCAGCAGCTTCTGAAGGAAGGCGAACATTTCTCCAGCAGTACGGGCACCAATCCGACGGAAGTCGTGGCGCTGCTCATCAGTCGCGGAGCCTCCTTTGCCGAAGGCATCAGGAATGTTTACCGTTTGGTCAAGGGTTCGTGTTCCATGCTTTTGCTTACGGAGGATGGCCTCATTGCTGCGCGCGACTACTGGGGCCGCACACCCGTGGTGCTGGCCGAAAAGCAAGGCGCCTACGCGGTGACGAGCGAAACCTCATCCTTGCCCAATCTGGACTACGGCGTGATGCGCGACTTGGGTCCGGGCGAGGCGGTGAGAATCACTCTTTCGGGCGTGGAGCAACTCCTCCAGCCCCAGAAGCAGATGCAGATATGCTCCTTCCTGTGGGTTTACTATGGTTTCCCCAATTCCTCCTACGAGGGCCGCAACGTGGAGCAGGTGCGCTACGAGTGTGGCCTCGAAATGGGGCGCGACGACCATGAAGAAGTAGACAGCATTTGCGGTATCCCCGATTCCGGAGTGGGCGTAGCCCTGGGTTATGCCGAGAGCAAAGGGGTGCCTTATCATCGTGCCATCACCAAATATACTCCCACCTGGCCGCGCAGCTTCATGCCCGCCACGCAGACGCGCAGGGCACTCGTGGCCAAGATGAAACTCATCCCCAACCGCGCCATGCTGGAGGGTAAGCGCCTCATGTTCTGTGACGACAGTATTGTGCGCGGCACGCAGCTCAAGGATAACGTCAAGGTTCTCTTTGAGTATGGGGCGAAAGAGGTGCATATCCGCATCAGTTGTCCTCCGCTGGTCTATCCCTGCGAGTTTATTGGGTTCACTTCGTCGCGTTCCTCCATGGAGCTCATCACTCGCCGCATCATTCAGGATTTTGAAGGCGATGAAAGCCGGAATCTCCAGGCCTATGCCACTACTGGCTCTCCGCAATACATGCGTATGGTGGAGGAAATACGTCGTCGCTTAGGGCTCACCTCCCTTCGCTTCAATTCGCTCGAAACGCTGGTGAAGGCCATCGGTCTGCCCAAGGAGCAGATCTGCACCCACTGTTTCGATGGCTCCAGCCACTTCTAACCTACAGACTTTCCCGTAGTTGAAGCGAGCTGCTTACTTCCTCTTGCTTTTTCTTAGCTTGTCGCTTGGCGTCAGGGCCCAGAGCCGGTTGCGCCATCGTCTGGATTCCATCGTGCGCGAACGCCACCTTCGCGAAAGGGCAGACAGCCTTCGCTTCCGCATGGACAGCATCATCGATCAGCGCAACAGAAAAGCCGACTTTGACTCGCTCTACATGGAACGGCCACCCTACGATTGGCTGCTGCGCGCGCGGCTGAACGCTTATGGGGGCCTGATCCGTACGCGAAACCTCATCTCGCGTTCCGATCTGGAGTCGGACATGAAGACCACCATCAGCCTCGGAGCTTCCTACAAGGGCATATCCCTGGGACTTGCGCTCAATCCGGCCTACCTTATAGGGAAATACAATGATTACGAGCTCAACCTGAATTCCTACAACAACCGCTACGGCTACGACGTGGCCTTTCAGTCATCGAAAACCTATCGCGGCACGGTGGAAAACGAGCGTGGCACCTTTACCTTGGAGAAGGGTTCCATGAAGCAGAAAATGCTCAACATGAGTGCCTACTACGTGTTCAACTATCGCCGCTTTTCTTACCCTGCCGCCTTTAGCCAGAGCTTCATTCAGCGGCGGAGCTGCGGCAGCTTCATGATGGGGCTCACCTTCCTTGGGGGCTATCTCTATGTTCCTTCAGGACAGGTGGGCGGCAACCCCTCCATGCGCATCACCATGGGCCACCTTGGCTTGGGTGCCGGCTATGGCTACAACATCGTGACCCAGAAGGACTGGCTTTTCCATCTCTCCACGCTGCCCACGCTGGTGATGGCCAGCCGCAACCGCATGAAGCTCGATGGCGAGAGACTGACCATGTCTTACCGCTTCCCACAGGTCATAGTGGTGGGGCGTGGAGCCATTATTCGCTCTTTTTCTAACTATTTTGCAGGCATGACCTTCGTGGTTAACAACAGCCTGGTGGGCAACCGGAACGACTTGCGCCTGCTCTACACCAAGTGGCAGGCCCGTATGGTGTTTGGCGTGCGGCTTTGAGCGCCTCTCCCCCTGCTGTGTCAGAGGCGCATGGGGCTTATTCCTTCGGATTTTCTGCCAAGCAGGTCTTGATCGGCTTCCCTCTCTTGGGGCATTCTTGCTGTGCGTGTATGGAATGGTTAAAATACCTCGTGGAAGTTTTAGCATTCAAGTGTGGAATGGTTAAAATACCCCGTGGAAGTTTTAACATTCGCCTGTGGAATGGTTAAAATACCCCGTGGTGGTTTTAACATTCACCTGTGGCATGGCCCAAATCCCTCAGGGAGTCATGGTGCGCACCTATGACAAGGGCCCACTCACATGCGTCGCCGGCTGTGGGTGGGTCCTGTAAGGGGAGGATGACGTGGGAAATCAACCTTTATTTGTCCTGAATCAGGGTGATATCGTTGCTGATGCCCGTGCTGGTGGTGAGCGTCAAGGTGGCTTCACGCTGGTTGCCAGTGGTGTTGGGTTGCAGCGAGAGTGCCACATAGTGGGTGCCCTTCCTGAACTCCTGGGACTGAGGCTCTATCCAGCTGGCCGTGGTGCTGAGCGTGGCCGAGGGGGCATAGATACTGAAGATGACGGAAGCGGTGAGCGAGTCGGCCGGCACCGTTTTCTGGAAGGATATGCTGCTGATATCGTCGAAATCGTAGATGGAGTAACTCGACGATGCTTTGGTATGCTTGATGCTGATGGCAGGCTCGATGATGTCGAGCCAGAAGGTTTGCAGGTAGGCACGTCCCACGGTGTTGTCGCCGTCGGAGAGTTGCAGGCTGCCGTAGCGCACCTGGCCGCTGCGGTTGGTCTCAAAGAGGATGGGGCACTTGGTGCTGATCGTCCTGGCTCCCGACTGGGTGCGCGAGCTATAGGCCGGGTCTAAGGTGATCCAACTGTTGTTGGCCTTGAGTTCCCACGAGTTGGTGGCCACTACCGTTACGGTGTCAACCGTTTGGTCAGCGTAGACGAGAACGGGCCCATTGGAAATAGGCAGAAACCCCAGTTCGGCATAAGTGTAGGCCGTTTCCTTACCGCAAGAAGCCAGCAGCCCTATGGCGGCTACTGTCAGGATGAGCAGTTTACTTTTCATGATAGGTACGTATTTAATATTAAGATGGTGCAAAGTTACTACTATTGTCAAAGCTGGCTTGGCGTGGACCCATTAAAATCTTCTAAAACATTCTGCGTCGCTGTTAAATTTTGCATCAGGGTGCAGATTTATGTATTCTGATGGGGCTACTTCCGAATTTTTTCCTAATTTTGCAGCAACAATATGGGCCTGGTGCTGATGAGCGCTGAGCCGTCAGAATGGTAGCACATAGATGAATAAACATATCTTCAGATTGCTGTCGGTCCTGCTGTTCATGGGACTTTTGGGCATGCAGAAAGTGGCAGCGCAGGAGGTGGACGAGGAGCCTCTCCCTGCTCCGAAGCTTACGCCGGCAGTAGTGAAGAAGTTGGGCTATCCGGGCGTTGGCTTCAAGCAGAAGAACGATGCCACGTGGACCCTCAAGAATGGTGTCACCGTCTATAGCAGCTACCCCTACGGGCAGGAGATCAGCGGATTCATGGGGCCTACACCGGTCTTCATCGCTGTGGACAAACAGCAGAAGATTACGGCTGTAACGCCGTCGCTGAATCGGGAAACGCCCGAATACTTCCTGCTGACCAAGCCGCTCTTCAAGGCTTGGAAAGGCAAAACGCTGCAAGAGGCCAAAACGCTGGTGCCCGATGCAGTGACTGGGGCAACCCTCAGCTCGAACGCCATAGTGCAGACCGTGCAGGCCACGGCAAAGGCACTCAGCAAGTAGCAGCTATCCAAGAGAGAGTGAGTAAAAGTTTTCATGTTCAAAGTTTTTATGGTTGATTGAAGGCGGTTCGGTCATGTGCCGGCCGCCTTTTTTTCATACGTCGAAGCAGGGAGCGCTGATGCCGTGCAGGGACGTGGCGTGAGCCGCGTGCGCCAGCGTAATGACGCTGAATCTTGCGGTGGGCGTGGCGTCCTTCATGGCATTGATGCAGGAGGAAAGCGTGGCGCCGGTGGTCACCACGTCGTCCACCACCAGCAGGTGGCCATGGCGGATCAGTTCCGGATGCTCACAGCGGAAGATGCCCTCCACGTTTTGCCTGCGCTGCTGCGGAAGCAGGTGGGTCTGGGTTGGATTCTCACGGATGCGCCTCACCACGTCGGTCAGCAGAGGCAGGCCCGTTGCGCTGGCAATGCCCTCTGCAATCATTAGGCTTTGGTTGTAGCCGCGGTGGCGCTGGCGCCGGGGAGCCAAGGGTATGGCTATGAGGCCGGTGATGCCGTCCAGAAAGTCAGTGTCGGCCAGCGAGGCGGCCAGCACGCTTCCCATCCAGAGCCCCACTTCGGGACGGTGGCGATACTTGAGTGCCCTGATGACCTGGCTCGACGAGGCACCGGCATGGTAGTACAGATAGGCTTCGGCGCGCTCCACGGGGGCCGTGCCGTAGAACAGGCGCTCGGCATTGTTGCCCGGAGAGCCGTGGTAGCCTGTGTAGGGCAGAGTGCTGAGGCAGTGGGTGCAGAGAAAGGGCTCCTGTGGCTGGAGCGTGGTTCCGCACACAAGGCATCTACGGGGAAAGAGCAGATTGCGAAGCGCAGGCAGGATGGGGAGCATGGCTTAAGGGGGAGGGAAGTGGTGCGGTTCAGAAGTCGGAAAACTCATCGGGGCTGAGGTCATCCACCAGGTCCATGACGAGTTGCTGCTCAAAGCCGCGTCCGGAGGCAAAGCGCAGCAGTTTGCCCTTCAGGGCGTAGGCATTCTGAGCTTTGCCCTGCTCGCTCCGCAGCTTGGAGGAGAGGATGGAGCGCAACCGCTCGCGATACAGGGTTTCGTCTATGGCTTCAAGGGCATGGGCTATGGCGCTGGACGCGATGCCCTTGTGGCGCAGCTCGTGACGCAGGCGGATGCGGCCCCAGCCGTTGTATTTCAGCTTATCACTGACAAAGGCCAGCGCATATCTTTCTTCGTCGAAGAATTTTCCCTTCTGCAACCGTTCCATGACGGCGGCTTGCGCCTCGGGCGCCATGTTCCAGGTCTGCATCTTGCGAAGCAGGTCGGCAGGCGCCTGTTCGCTGGAGGCGCAGAGCGCGGAAAGCCGGCGAAAGGCATCGTCGGCAGAAGAAGGAACTAGGGTTTTTGGCATAGCAGTATGCGTTCTTTGTTGAATCGGTCGGTTTTGATGACTACGTCGGTATATCCCAGTTTCGCAAACAGGGCTTCTGTCTCGGCGCCCTTGCTGCTGTTGATTTCAGCCAGAAGATAGCCTCCGGAGCTAAGGGCGCGGAGCCCCCAGGTCCCTAAGGCACGATAATGGCGCAGGGCGTCGTGATCGGGAACGAAGAGGGCCAGCTCAGGCTCATGGTCTTTGACCTGAGTGTCCATGTTTTCGCGCTCGCTCTCGGTGACGTAAGGCGGATTACTGATGATGAGATGGAATGGTCCCGTGGGGAGCGACTCCGTGAGCAGGAGGTTGGCCTCCGTCACCCTGATGTCAGCTCCGAGCAGTGCGGCATTGCGCCGCGTCTGGCTCACGGCAAGGGGCGAGAGGTCGAAGGCGGTGACTGAGGCAGAGGGGAACAGGCACTTGACGGCGATGCCTATGCATCCGCTGCCGCAGCCTGCGTCAGCCACCTCGGGGTGGCTCACCATGCTCTCCTGGAGCAGGGCCAGGACCTCAGTGACAAGGTCTTCCGTCTCTGGACGCGGAATGAGCACCCCGGGGCTCACCTCGAAGGAAAGGCCCATGAAGAGCGCCTTGCCCAGTACATACTGTACGGGCATGCCCATCTGGAGCTTGCGGATCATGGCGTGAAGCTCCTCCATCTCCGCCGTGCTCAGCTGGCGCGCCGTGCTGGCATAAACCTGCGTGAGGCTGATGCCAAAACGGTCTTCGGCAATCATGCGCGCTATGGCATGGGCTTCGCCTTCGGGATAGAAAGGCTGTAATTCGCGTTGAATGAGGTGGATCAGGTGAGGAGCGTTGCTCATGAGGAGGGGTTTGGGACTGCGAATTTACGTAAATCTTCCGATATGGCCGCGCCCAGCCTAAAGATAAGGAGGCATACGGGGTGTCACTGAAGCTCCAGCTCCATCTGAATGTCGCAGCGGGCAAAAGCAGGATGTTCCACCTTGATATGGCGGAAGCCATACCTCTCGTAAAGGTGAACGGCGGCGGCACACTTGTGGTTGCTCTCCAGAAACAGGCGGTAGCCGCCCGTGCGCCGTGCGTAAGCAATGCAGGCCTCTATGAGCCTGCGGCCAATGCCCTGGCCCTGTACTTCTGGACTGACGGCGAATTTCACTAATTCATAGTCGTAGTTGGGATTCTTGCAGCGCATCATGGCAAAGGTGCCTACGGGCTTGCCCCGGAGCAGGGCGATGAAGATGTGCCCCCCTTGCTGGATGATGTTCTCCACAGGATGATCGAATTCATAATAGTCGCCTTCTTCCACCACGCCAAACAGATCGCGTATCCACTCTTCGTTCAGGGCCCGGAAGGCTTCGTGATGGAGCTCATCGTTGAAGGAAACGATCTCAATCTCCGACGCTTCGCGCTGCTCCTTGATGTCGGTCACGCGCTGTAACAGCGACTTGGCTGAAAGCAGGCCTTCCCAGTCTTGCAGGGCGGCCCAGAGATCGTGGTCGCTATCTTCTTCCATCTGCTTGACGGCACGGGCCACGTCCTCCAGCAGAAGGTGGACGGTAGCTGTCATGGAGCGCCCTTTGGGGGTGAGCGAAACCACCGTCTGGCGCGCATCGCGTTTGCTGGTCTTGAAATGCACCAGTCCGGCTTGTTTCATCTCTTTAAGAATGTTCGATACTGAGGGATGGGTATGGCCAATCTCTTTGGCAATGGCCGTGACGGGTTTTTCTGCTCCCTCAGCGAGGGCAAAGAATACGGGAAACCATTTGGGCCGCAGTTCCACATGGTAGAGCTCGTATATGCCGGCGGCATCGGCCGTTACTTTGTCGGTAAGCATTCTCAACCTACTCCCAATGGCCATC
Organism: Bacteroidaceae bacterium; assembly: GCA_017468985.1. Classification (GTDB taxonomy): domain Bacteria; phylum Bacteroidota; class Bacteroidia; order Bacteroidales; family Bacteroidaceae; genus UBA6382. Next base: position 29,186 of record JAFUHF010000046.1, on the reverse strand, counting down.
TGGCCCGTTTTTCGAAAGAAATCCATGTTGCTTTGTAAGTGATAACGTAATTGATTACGCGAAAGTACGGCGTTTATTTGAAATGACCAAGGGATGGACTATAAAAATGCGGCAGGAGAGGGTAAAAACAGGGTGGTCTGCTTCTGTGGTCATCCGTTTTTTCGTAATTTTGCTGATGCTAAAGAAAATAAGGCGTGAAGAGCTTGAAGAAAACGAGTAGCCAAGGCCGGAAGAGGGGGAAAATCCTCTTGATGGTGGTAGTGCTGGCCTGCATGTGCTGCGTGGCACAGGTGAGGGCCGAGGGAGAACCGCGCATTCACAGGTGGGTTTCGCTGGGCAACTCCTTCACGGTTCATCCCATTACGAACTTCTGGTGGGGAGCATGGGGCATGGCGGCTACCGACAGGGAAAGCGACTTTTCACACGTGCTCCAAAGGAAAATCACGGAGTGGCAAGGCGGATGGGAGCCGAGGATGGTCTGTTACAACATGTCGGGCTGGGAACTCTATCATGGTTCGGAACAACAGCGCGAGTACATTCTCAAGCGCCTGGACGGCACGGAAGAACTGGTGCTGCTCAGAATAGGTGAATGCGTAATGAAATACGACAATTACCAGCAGGATTTGGAAGTGCTGATAGACGACATCAGGGCCAAGAGCCCGAATGCGCGCATCGTAGTATCGGGATGCTTCTGGCCCAACAGTCAGCGCGAAATGGCACAGGAGGCTGCGGCAAAAAGCAGGCAGTGCATATGGTGTCCGTTTACAGGAATGTGCAACAGTGAGACTCTGGCAGGGTTGAATTATCGCGTGATGGGCGACGATGGCGCGTGGCACGGCCTGGTGGAGGGCGGTGCATCGGCACAGAGTGTGGCGAATCATGCCAACAACCTGGGGCATATGCTCATGGCCGAGGCGCTTTTCGACAGCATACAGGCCAACTGGGGTACGAATTCGGCCATTTTGCCCCAATGGGCAGACAAGGGGAAAGTGGTAAGGGTGGAATATTTCGATCTGAGTGGCCGACGGCTGGAGCAGGCTCCGGCAGTGGGCATCAGCATCTGCAGAGAATACCGAGAAGACGGAAGTTACACCTCACGCAAGGTGGTGAACAGATAAAAGAAACAGAAAAATAAAACGATTAGCATATATGAAGAAATTATTTCCTTTAGTGATGGGTCTGATGGTGACGCTACAGGCCTATTCCGGTACGGCCATTTCGCTGAGAGATGCCGTAAGTGGCACTTACAGCCCACAAATGATGCGTGGCCTGAAACCATTGGCCGACGGAGAGAGTTATGCCCAGGTAAGCGATGATGGGAAAAGCATTGTGCGCTATTCCTTCAAGACAGGGGCACAGGTGGGCGTAGTGTTTGATGCCGAAAAAGCCCGTGGTCCCAAGGTGAGAAGCATTGAGGGCTATATTATGTCGCCCGACGAGAGCCGCATACTGATACAAACCGAAACGGAAAGTATCTATCGCCGTTCGAAGAAGGCTACCTATTATATATATTCCGTGCAGAACAACAAGCTGGAGCCCTTGTCGGAGGGAGGAAAACAGCAGGAGCCCCTGTTCTCGCCCGACGGCAACCAGATAGCCTTCGTGCGCGACAATAACCTATACCTCGTGAAGCTGTTATTTAACAATGCCGAGAGTCAGGTAACTGCAGACGGCAAGTTTAACGAGGTGATCAACGGTGTGCCCGACTGGGTGAACGAGGAAGAGTTTGCCGTGAGCCGCTCGTTCGACTTCAGTGCCGACAGTAAGATGCTGGCGTGGGTGAAGTATGACGAAAAGGACGTGCCGCTCTATAGAATGCCCATGTTTCGTGGCATGAACCCCGAACTGAAGGAGTATGCATCCTATCCGGGTTTCTATGATTACAAGTATCCGAAGGCCGGAGAGCAGAACGCCGTGGTGGGCGTCTATTCATACGACATCAAGAGCCATGTTACGCGGAAACTCAACCTTCCGCTCGCAGCCGATGGCTATGTGCCCCGGATCAAGTTCACCTCAGTGCCTGACCAACTGGCTGTGCTCACGCTCAACCGCCTGCAGAATGAGATGAACGTATATATGTGCAACACGCGCAGCCTGGTTTGCAAGCTCGCTGTCAGTGAGAAAGAAGACCGCTACGTGAAGGAAGATGCCTATGAGCAGTTTCACCTATACGACAACAACTTTCTGCTGGTCAGTGACAGGGGCGGCAACCGCCAACTCTATTGGTACACCCTCTCAGGGCAGCTTGTGAAGCAAATCACCTCTGGGTCAGAAGTGACGAAGTATTACGGCTACGATGCCAAGACGGGAACGTTCTTCTATCAGGCAAAGGACGAGACTCCACTGCGTACGGCCGTATTTCGTACCGATCTTAAGGGGAAAACGCGAAAGATAACTGCTGAGCAGGGAATGAATGATGCTACGTTTGCCACCGGGATGAAATACTTCGTCCATGTATACTCCAACCTGAATACGCCGCCCGTTGTTTCCATCTGCACGGCGGAAGGAAAGACGGAGAAAGTGCTGATCAACAATGCAGCACTCAAACAGAAGCTCGCTGGTGTGGACATGGCCCGGAAGGAATTCTTCTCCTTCAAAACCTCGGAGGGCGTGGAGCTCAACGGATGGATGATGAAGCCTGTGAACTTCGACGCCAGCCACAAGTATCCCGTCATTATGTATCAGTACAGCGGTCCTGGCTCCCAGTGCGTGCAGGACAGCTGGAATACGGGTTTCATGCCGGGCGGTGTTTACGAAAGTTATCTGTGCAGCCAGGGATTTATTGTAGCCTGCGTAGACGGCAGGGGTACAGGAGGCCGTGGGGCCGACTTTGAGAAGTGTACCTACCAGCGCTTGGGCCTGTACGAAGCCCGTGATCAGGTGGAAGCGGCCCTCTATCTTGGTAACCAATCCTATGTGGATGCCGCCAACATTGGCATTTGGGGGTGGAGCTACGGTGGCTTTAATACTTTGATGAGCATGAGCGAGGGACGCCCTGTGTTCAAGGCTGGAGTGGCTGTGGCACCTCCTACAAACTATCGCTACTACGATACGATCTATACGGAACGCTACATGCGCACTCCGGCGGAGAATCCTGACGGATATGATGACAATGCGCTTACACGCGCTGCGAAGCTCAACGGCCGTTTGCTCATCTGTCATGGATTGGCTGACGACAATGTGCATGCCCAAAACACCATTGAATACACGGAAGCCTTGGTTCAGGCTGACAAACAGTTTGAGATGCAGCTCTATACCAACCGCAATCACAGCATTTACGGTGGCAATACCCGATACCACCTCTTTACACGTATGAGTGAATTCTTTAAGCAGCAGCTCCAGTAAACTGGTGCTCTGCTGGCTTTAAGACGGCGGACCATCTGTTCCCTTAAAGGGGAGAAAACATCAAGCCGGCTCTCGCAATTGAGAGCCGGCTTGATATATCGAGTGAAGCAGGGATTACCACTTGTCTTCGGGCAATGCGCCAGCGTAGACACTCTTGGGAACGAGCTCCAGATAGTCGATAAAGAGCTGGTTGCCTTTTGTCTTCTCCAATACAGTCTTCATGCGGAGATAGTAGGTCTTGTGGGGATCCATGTCGGCCGTCGTAACGATTCTGCGCATTACTTGTGCGTCGCCTCTCAGGTTCGTATTGACGCGCGAACCGCTGGTGGTACCGAAGTAAAGCGGTGCTTTCATATAATCATGGATGAACATGACGTGGTCGTTTTCGTCATTGATATCCTGATCGCGTCCGTCGGCCACATAGCCAATAGTGGGGATGGTGCCCGTTACGCGCTGGTCAATGGGCAGACCGATGGCAGCCAGATTGCTCTTGTTTTCACCGAAATAGAACTGACACATACCTCTGCGGTCTGAAACGTTTTGCGTGGCAAAGCGCACCTGATAGGTGCCTGCATAGGGTACGGGCGGTAATCGTATGATCACGTCGAACAAACCTTCGATGTTATACTCGTCTCCCTGGAAGTTTCGCCATCCTCCACTTCCGGGCAGATAGTTTACGATGGCTTCATCGTTAAACGTCATGTTGTCAAAATAGTCGTACCCACCTAGTTCCTTGCGGTTAGGGATGTGCTTACGTTCTTGACCACTTTGGGGAATGGTTCTGCGGAAGCCATTCGTGATTTGCTCATTGAGAATCGAGCAAATATCAAAACGTATGCGTTCATTGAGCACCAGATTCGGTACATTCTCGTCGAACAGGAGTACATCGTCTATCACGTAGTAGTAACCATTCAGGGCATTGTAGTCCAAACCTTTGTTGGATTCCTGAATATGCACACCTTTGATGGGTACGGTGATCTCTCTATAGTTGTTCAGGTCTCGTTCAGACACATATCGGTTAATCTGTTTGCCCTCTGTCTGTTCGCCCTCAGTGATTTTGAGTAGGCGACGCTGTGAACCGCCAAGGGTTTCATAATATTCGAATGCGTCAATGCCCAGCTCGTTGGGTGAACGGAAGGCGTAGCCCTGTTCGTTGTAGTGTATCACCAGTTGGTTATAGGTAATGGCAGCCGGGAGGAGATGGTAAGATACGAATTCATTCAGTGCGTTGTCAAGGGCGGTAGGATCAGCATTCTTGGAGTTGGGATATACCTCTTGGCATTTCTTGTTGATCACGTCCATGATTTCTTTCCAGTTCGAGAGGTCTCCGTTTTCTGCGAATTGCAGTTCAGGAACGCCCCAAACGGCTTGATATACACTGTCGGTTTCTGCAAACACGGTGTAGCCTGTGTTACGGTGTTCTGGGCAGGGCTGATTGGCACCATTTTCTTCTGTAGAACACCCAGGTCCTTCTAACGGATGGTCAGCTTCGTAGCGGTCATCACGGAAATCTTGCATTTTAGCGTCCCAGCCAGTGAGTTTTAACAAGTGGCTGAAAATGCGGAGATTCGGAGTGTTATCAATCAAGGCACTGATAGATTCTACTGAGGGGGCAATCACCTTGTCAACGATATGAACGTAGCCATTCTCTACTTCATTGTCAGGGCGAACCACGCGCGAACGGGTGTTAATATAGATGGCCAGTCTGCCACCCTCTATCGTGTCAAATCTGCACGTCATACGGCGGTCGGCAAAGGACGATCTTTCAAAAGAGCCCAGCGGAAATTCTGCGGAGATATATGCCTCGTCATCTTTATTGTCAATAAGGCAATTGGTTACTATCTTCTCTGCAGTGCTGTCGGGGCAGAGTTCGATGGGAAAGTCCTTCGTGTTGTAAACTGAATCGATGAAATTCTGTACCGCTTCATTGGTCGGGGCAAAACAGGTGTAGTTGCCGCGAGCTGACAGTAAGTCAGCAATGGTGGATTGTGACTTTTTGCTTAGCCTTACCTTCGTGGTGAGGAAAGCGAACTTTGTGGTAGAATCGTTTTGATTGAGGAAGTCAATCATCTGCATGCCGGTAAAAGTGAACATGTCAGACTTGTCGACGTCGTCGGCACAAGATCCTATGGTTAGCATACAGCTTGCTATGACCGCGTAGGCTATGGCCTTGGTGAACCCTTTAATTCCTTTTTTCATGACGTTTAATGTTGTGATTGGTGATGGATGCGGCCCGTTGGGGATTGGATTATTTGATTTTGTAGTATATGGTTGTGTAATGATTGAAAAATGGAATCTTCACATGCAAAAATACGGGTTTTCGCAATTTCAGCCAATATTTTTACCTTCTTTTTTGTATTATGGGCGTAAATTTTTCCTAACAGAAAAATCTGAACGGATTATTCTACCGTGGTGGAGAGGATGATTACGTCGTCGAAAGGACGGTTGTTGGGGCGTATGACCACTTTCTGTATGCGTTCCACGATGTCGAGCCCCTTGATGACTTCTCCGAACACAGTGTATTGTCCATCAAGGTGCGGCGTTCCGCCAGTCTTGGTGTAGACTTGGCGAATGGAGTCGGGAAGGATGACGTTCTGCTTTGTGCGTCGGGCTATGGTGTCTGCCATGGACTTGATTTCACGTTTTGTAAAGCGTTTGCCCCATACAATATAGAACTGTGAACCGCTGGAACGGCGTTCTGGGTTCACATCGTCGCCTTCTCTGGCTGCGGCCACTACGCCGCGGCGGTGGTAGAGTTTGGGAAAGCATATTTCGGCTGGCAGGTCATAGCCAGGCCCACCGTCGCCCAGTGGCTTGTCAAGCCGTGCTCCTTTGGAGTCGGGGTCACCGCCCTGAATCATGAATCCCTCAATCACTCTGTGGAAGAGCAGGCTGTCGTAGAAGTGGTTCTGACATAGAGTGAGGAAGTTGTCGCGGTGGATGGGCGTTTCGTTGTAGAGGGCAATGGTGATGTCGCCTTTTGTGGTATGGAGTGTCACGGTGGAACGTTCTTTCGTTGGCTGCGCTATCGCTGTAGAACAGCAAATAAATAGGAGTAATAATAGGTTTTTTCTCATAATGTATGGTTTCTGATGTTGCAAAATTAGGAATAAAAGTTTGATTCAGGTGGGATAGGCGTGCGATAATGTGCCGGCTTTTTGATCGTTCTTGGATTTTCAGTCTTGTGTAGTTCCATGATTTTGGTGGACTGAAATGCCTGATTGGTGTTCTGTAAGCATGTCCTGCGGCTTGGAGTTTCAATATTCTACACGGTTCTATTGCTATGCTTAGACGTGTTTTTTGTAAATGTCTTGTGTGAGGCTGAATTAAAAATGTTGTTCAGTTGAACGAGGGTATTTCATGCAAAATGACAGGCTTTGAAAGGCTGTTTGAGTGTCGGTTGGCGATCTTAGGCTCTTTGAGAGAGTGAAGCGATGATCTAACGACTGTTCTTGGAGGTTCAGTAGGGTTAAACGAGTGGTGAATGGCTGTTTTTAGTAAAGCAAAAGCGAAGGACATGAGTGTGACAGACATTCTGAGGCCCATAATCTCCACAAGCGATACTTTTTAGGCTTAAATAAGGAATAATTCCCCACTGTATTAGTATTTGACTAAAATATTATGAGTCAGATAAAAGATAAACCATGAAAATATTTTTAGGCCCAGGTTTGAAATTTCTTTTGAAAACAGGTGGTGAATTGTGGGGGATTTCGTATTTTTGCCAATCAATTAGCAGACACAGTTAAAAATGAGGTTCATTGGCAACATTGAGGCAAAGATAGACCAAAAAGGCCGCGCTTTTCTGCCGGCCGTGTTCCGCCGTGTGCTTCAGACTGGTGGAGAAGAACGGCTCATTCTGAGAAAGGACGTTTTTGCCAATTGTTTGGTGGTGATGCCCGAAAGTGAGCTCAATCTTCGCTTGGATCAGCTCAAGGAGCGACTGAGCATTTGGAATGCTGCGCACCAAAGATTATTTCGCCAATATGTGACCGACATGGAATGGCTTACGCTTGACAGTAACGGACGTTTTCTTATCCCCAAACGCTACTTGCAAAAGGTGGGGATAGTGCAAGATGTGGTTTTTGTGGGCGTGGATTCGGCCATTGAAATATGGGCTCTGGAGGAAAAGAAACGTGCAGATCAGCAGGATGCTGCAGTTTTTGCTGAGCAACTACAGGAAGAGATGAAATAACGAAAAAGTGGCTCTATGACGGACGAAAAACAGGCTTATCACGTGCCGGTGATGCTCATAGAGAGCGTTGAAGGGCTGGCCATAGTGCCGGATGGTACATATGTGGACGTGACCTTTGGCGGTGGTGGGCATAGTCGCGAAATATTGTCACGCTTGGGCAGTGAGGGCCGCTTGTATGGCTTCGACCAGGATGCCGATGCTGTTACTAATATACCGCAGAATGATAATCGCTTCGTGTTTGTGAGGAGCAACTTTCGTTATCTTTCCAATTGGATGAATTACTACGGTGTCGGGCAGGTGGACGGTATATTGGCTGATCTGGGCGTTTCAAGTCACCATTTCGACGAGGCCTCTCGTGGCTTTTCGTTTCGTGGCGACGGCCCACTCGACATGCGCATGAATCGCGAAGCTCGTACTATAGCCGCCGATGTGGTAAATACCTATGAGTCTGAACGCTTGCAAGAGGTGTTCAGGGTGTATGGCGAACTGAAGCAAGCCCGTCAAGTGGCAATGGCTATTACAAGCTTTCGCGAAAGAAAACCGCTTCTTACGGTGGGCGATCTGTTGCAGGCCATAAGTCCGGCGTTGTCTCCGGAACGTCAGAAAAAGGATCTGGCTAAGGCCTTTCAAGCCTTGCGCATGGAAGTAAACGACGAGGTGACGGCGCTCTGCGAGATGCTCAGTGCTGCTGTAACGTTGCTTCGTCCGGGCGGTCGGCTGGTAGTGCTTACTTATCACTCCATCGAAGATCGCATAGTGAAAAATATGATGAAAGCAGGTAACCGCGATGGAGCGATACTGATGGATTTCTATGGGAATAGGCTGAGTCCGCTGAGAATGCTTGGCGGCAAGGTGACTCAGGCTGACAGAGAGGAGCAGCAGCGCAATCCTCGGAGTCGTAGTGCCAAGTTGCGCATTGCTGAGCGCAGGGATGAAGAAAAACCGAATAAGGATGAAGATGGACAACGATGATATAACGCTCACCGCTGATCAGGAACCTCAGATTACTCCTGAAGAGACCTCCGTGTCTGAACAAAAGGATGGAGAGGGGGTAACCGCAGCTTCATCTGTTGAGCCCAAGCAGCCGGAACAGAGTGGGGCGAGGAAGATGATGGAGGCTTTGGGTGATGACGATGAGGAGCATGTGGAATTTACCGTGAGTTCCATTCTAGGTGGTGATATACTAGCAGCATCGTGGCTCCGTCGGCAGGTGGGATTCATCATTATGGTAGTTCTAATGATTATTGTATACATCACCAACCGTTATACTGCCCAGCAAGCACTCATAAAGATAGACAGCCTAAAAAGCGAATTGGCAGAGATACGCTATGAATCTATGACGCGGTCCTCGCAGCTCACGCAACGTACTCGTCAGAGCAAAGTAGTGGACTACCTGAAGCAGACTTGCGATAGTACGCTTGGTTTTACATCTCAGCAACCCTTTATTATTAAGGTAAAAAAGTAAGAGTACATGAAGACCTTTGCCCACAAACAAGTGATACGGCGCTTTCACGTGATTGCCTTCCTTTTTTCGCTAGTTGGACTGGCCATTATAGGGAAGGCTGCTTACATCATGTTTGTGAAACGGGACTTCTGGCGTGGGGTCAGCGAACGTTATGTGAAGGATAGCCTTGTCATCAAACCCAATCGGGGTAACATATTCTCCGCAGACGGGCAGTTGCTGGCTACGTCATTGCCAGAATATAAGATTTATATGGACTTCGTGGTAAAAGATAAGGATAGCATTCGTCAAGATACCTTGCAGCGATACCGCGATAGCCAGATTGTGAAGCATTTAGACAGTATTGCCATAGGGCTCAACCGGATTTTGCCTGGAAAAAGTGTGAAGTGGTATAAGGACAGGATGCTCGCAGGCATGAAAAAGCGCAGTAGGCACTGGGCGATCTATCCTTATCGTATTTCGTTTATTGACTATAAAGAGATCCGAAAACTTCCTTTCTTTAATTCAGGAAGAAACAGCAGCGGCTTCCATGTGGAGACTTATAATGAAACCAAGAAGCCCTTTGGCTCCTTGGCTGCACGCACCATTGGTGATCTCTATCCAGGGAAAGACTCTGCCCGTTCAGGCTTGCAGCTTGCCTTTGATACACTCCTGCGTGGTAAACCAGGCTATGCTCATAAGCAAAAGACGCTCAATCAGTATCTCTCCTTTGTTGACGTACCTCCAGTTGATGGTGCCGATATTGTGACTACCATTGATGTGCGAATGCAGGATTTTTGCGAAAAAACCATTGTCGATCAGTTACGGGAGATAGGCGGAGAAGTGGGAATAGTCATCCTGATGGAGGTGAAAACAGGTGACGTGAAGGCTATTGTAAACATGACACGTTGCAGTGACGGTGAGTTCAGGGAAGTGAAGAATCAAGCCGTGAGCAACCTGATGGAGCCGGGGTCTGTATTCAAGCCCATGTCGTTCATGGTGGCTTTCGAAGACGGAAAAATCAGCATGGATGACAAAGTTGATGGCTGCAACGGACAAAAAATGATGTATGGACGGCGTATGACAGACCATAACTGGCGACGTGGAGGCTATCAGATGCTTACCATACCTGAATGCTTGGAATATTCGTCAAATATTGGTGTCAGCTCAGTCATTGACAAATATTATCACAACGAACCGGAAAAGTTCGTGAATGGTATATATAAGATAGGGGTGGCTGAGGATCTGCATTTGGACATTCCGGGTTACTCTCCTCCACGCATACGTAGGCCGCGCAAGGATGGAAGCAATTGGTCGAAGACTGCATTAGCGTGGATGAGTATTGGATATGAGACACAGGTACCGCCTATTAGCGTGTTGAACTTCTATAACGGAGTGGCTAACAACGGCAGAATGATGCGGCCGAGATTTGTTACGGCAGCCATGCGTGATGGTAAAGTGATCCAAGAGTTCCCACCTCAGGTTGTGAGGGAAAGAATGTGCTCTCCCGAAGCGCTTAGCAATATTCAAACCTGTTTAGAGTGGGTTGTAAGCAAGGGCTTGGGTAAACGGGCCGGTTCGAAGCATTTCAAGGTGTCGGGTAAGACGGGAACGGCCCAAATATGGAGTCGCGCAGGATTTATGCGAGATTATTTGGTGTCGTTTGCCGGCTATTTCCCTTCTGATCAGCCTCAATATAGTTGTATTGTATGCATACAGAAGCATGGTTTGCCTGCCTCGGGGGGCATGCAGTGTGGTCCGGTGTTTAGCAAGATTGCTGAGATGGTGATGACGGCTACGACAAATCAGAATTTGCGTGATGCGCAGGATACAGTGCATACGTTGATGCCTGTTGTGGCCGGTGGCAACATCGGGTATGCCAATATGGTGCTGGACGAGATGAGTATTGGTAGCCATTTGGAAAATGCCGATGAGTCCATCGCCGATGCTGCTTGGGGGAAGGCTTCGCTCCATGACGGGAGGGTGAATCTCAAGGCTGAAATGCTAACTGCAGATAAGGTGCCAGACGTTGTGGGCATGGGAGGTCGGGATGCATTATTCCTGTTAGAGAAAATGGGGATCAAAGTAAAGCTGACTGGCGTTGGAGTTGTGGTGCAGCAGGGACTGGCACCCGGACACACCATTCGTTCGGGAGAAACCATCACCCTGCGACTGAGCTGTAAGGCTGGGGCTTCGCCACAGGAACTGCGGCCTACGTCGCTCGATGAGCTGAAAGCCGTGCAACAGGATAGTTTGAAGGATGAAAACAGTTTAGAATAAACATAAAGATGGAATTATCAGCCGTATTGAGTCGTATAGAGGTGCAGGACTATCATGGTGATCTGCACCGAGAGATATTTGGCGTGAATATGGACTCGCGCAGGGTGGAGCAAGGCGATGTATTTGTGGCCGTCCGTGGTACTGTGACTGATGGGCATCAATTCATTCCCATTGCAATACAGAAGGGTGCTGCGGCCATAGTGTGCGAGCATCTGCCGGACGAAAAAACGGAAGGCGTAACCTACGTCAAAGTGGCTGATAGCGAGCGTGCCGTAGGAGAGGTTGCCACCGCTTTCTATGGCTATCCTTCAGAGCATTTACAGTTGGTGGGCGTGACAGGGACCAATGGAAAAACCACCATTGCCACGCTACTCTATGAATTGTTTACCCATTTGGGATACAAATCAGGACTGTGCTCTACTGTTTGTAACTATATTGGTCGAGAGCGCTTGCCGGCTGATCATACTACCCCCGATCCAGTCACTCTTAACCGCTTGCTTGGTCAGATGGTAGAGCAGGGGTGTATATACGCTTTTATGGAATGCAGTTCCCATGCCATTCAGCAACGGCGCATAGCAGGCTTACGCTTCAAGGGAGGCATCTTTACAAACCTGACACGCGATCACTTGGACTATCACGGAACTTTTGAGCATTATAGAGACGCGAAGAAAGCCTTCTTCGATGGTTTGGGTTGCGATGCCTTTGCTCTAACCAATCTGGATGACCGCAATGGTCTCTTCATGCTCCAGAACACTCAGGCCCAAAAACGCACATATTCTCAGTTGCGGCAGGCAGACTTCCATGCCAAGATTCTCGAAATGACCTTCGAAGGCATGGCTTTAGACATAGATGGGCAGGAGGTGCATGTGCCACTGGTTGGTAAGTTTAATGTGTCGAACCTATTGGCTATCTATGGGGCTGCGCTACTCCTCGGAGAGGATGCAGTAGCGATACTCACGACGTTGAGCACGTTGCACTCGGTGTCGGGAAGGTTTGAAGCCATGCGTTCCCCTAAAGGAGTAACTGCCATTGTGGACTATGCCCATACGCCAGACGCTTTAGTGAACGTATTGAATGCCATAGGCGAGGTGTTGGGGCACCGAGGCCGCGTGATTACCGTATGTGGGGCTGGAGGAAACCGCGACAAGGGCAAGAGGCCGCAGATGGCCTATGAGGCAGCGCGATTAAGCGACAGAGTGATCCTGACCAGTGACAATCCACGGGGTGAGGAGCCTCAAGAAATACTCAACGACATGGTGGCCGGCCTGAAAGATGACCAGAAAAACCGTGTGCTGACCATCGTAGATCGTAAGGAGGCCATTCGGACGGCTTATATGCTGGCTGGGAGAGGCGACGTCATTCTTGTGGCTGGAAAAGGACATGAGGACTATCAGGAAATCAAAGGCGTAAAGCATCATTTCGATGATAAAGAAGTGATTCAGGAGGTATTTCAATCATAGAACACTATAGACAATGCTGTATTATCTTTTCAGATTCCTTGACCAGTTCGGTATTCCCGGTTCGGGCATGTGGACTTACATCTCCTTTCGCTCGATTCTGGCTCTCATCCTTGCTTTAATCATTTCTTCCTGGTTTGGTGGCCATTTTATTCGCTTCATGAAAAGTCGAAACCTTACGGAAACTCAGCGTGATAAGTCCATTGACCCCTACGGAGTAGGCAAGGTAGGGGTTCCATCGATGGGAGGTATCATCATTATTGTAGCCATGCTGGTTCCGGTTCTGCTTTTAGGCCGACTGAGAAATATCTATCTCATTCTGATGATCATCACAACAATATGGTTAGCCATATTGGGCTTTTCAGACGACTATATCAAGATCTTCAAGAAGAACAAGGATGGGCTCCATCCTAAAGTGAAACTGATCGGGCAGTTGGGCTTGGGCCTCTTCATCGGATTAACGCTCTACTTGAGTCCTGATGCCGTCATCAGGGAAAATGTGGAGCTCCCGGGGAGTGGAGAGGTTCCGTCTGTAGTACATAAAACCGATCCCGTAAAGTCTACCAAGACCACAATACCTTTCTTCAAGAGCAACAACCTTGACTACGCCCAGTTTGTCCCTGTCGGAGGAGCAGCGCAGGAGATAGCCGGTTGGGTATTGTTTGTCATCGTTACGGTAGTGGTGGTCATGGCCGTTTCCAATGGAGCAAATCTCAACGACGGCATGGATGGTATGGCGGCAGGAAACTCGGCCATTATTGGTGTGGCATTGGGTGTGCTGGCTTATGTCTCGAGCCACATAGAATACGCCGGCTACCTGAACATTATGTACATTCCGGAGTCGCAGGAACTGGTGGTATTCATCAGCGCCTTTGTAGGGGCCTTGATAGGCTTCCTGTGGTATAATGCTTATCCTGCCCAGATCTTTATGGGCGATACGGGTAGTCTGACCATTGGCGGCATCATAGGTGTGTTGGCCGTGATTATTCATAAGGAACTGCTTCTGCCCCTGCTTTGTGGCATCTTCTTCGTGGAGAGTCTGAGTGTAATCCTGCAGGTTAACTATTTCAGGCTTGGCAAGCGTCGGGGGCGCAAGCAGCGACTCTTCAAGCGAACGCCCATTCATGACACCTTTCGCGTACTTCCCTCACAGATGGATCCAGACTGCCATTATGTGTTCCCCTCCTGGCCGCGCGGCAGCTGGCACGAGGCGAAGGTGACCACGCGCTTTTGGATTGTCACCGTCATGCTGGCAGCAGCTACTATCATCACGTTGAAAATAAGATAACCACTTCTTAATGTAATCATAAGTAAGACCCTCATGTGTAGAGAGAAGAGAATAATAGTAATAGGAGGAGGCGAAAGCGGTGCAGGTGCTGCCGTTTTGGCCATGAAGAAAGGTTTCGATGTTTTTCTCTCCGACAGTGGGCCCCTCAGTGAGCATTATCGCGAAATGCTTGAGAGCCGCCATATCCCCTACGAAGAGGGAGGCCACACCGAGGCGCTCCTCCTGAGTGCTGACGAAGTGATTAAAAGTCCCGGCATTCCCGATCAGAGCGAAATCGTTTGCAAGATAAGGCAGAGGGGAATTCCCATTATCAGTGAAATAGAGTTTGCCGGACGCTATACGCATGCCAAGATGATTTGCATCACTGGCAGCAATGGTAAAACGACAACTACGTCGCTCATCTACCATATCTTCAGGCAGGCAGGATATAATGTAGGCCTTGCCGGCAACATCGGGCGGAGCCTGGCCCTGCAGGTGGCAGAAGAGCCCCATGACTACTATGTCATAGAACTCAGTTCGTTTCAGCTGGAGGGCATGTATGACTTTCGGGCTAATGTAGCCGTATTGCTCAACATCACTCCCGATCACCTTGACCGCTACGACTATCAGATGCAGCATTACGTAGATGCCAAGATGCGCATATTGAGAAACCAGACCAAGGACGATGCTTTCGTCTACTGGCAGGATGATCCCATTATCAAAGGCGAACTCCAAAAGTATCACATTGAGAGCCGGCTTTGTCCATTCTCGCTCATCAAGCAGCATGGCACGATAGCCTATCTGAAGGATGGCAGGTACGAAATCGAGTATCCCATGCCCTTTAATATGGAGCAGGAAGCCCTGGCCCTCACAGGGCGTCACAACGTCTATAACCAGCTCGCTGCAGGCGTTTCGGCCAGTTTGATGGGCATCGAAGGCGCCGTGGTGGAGAGAGGGCTGCGAGGCTTCAAGGGAGTAGAGCACCGGCTGGAGCGAGTGGCCACTGTAGACGGTGTGCTCTATATCAATGACTCCAAGGCAACCAACGTTGGTGCGTGCTATTATGCCCTTGAAAGCATGAAAGCGCCTACCGTTTTGATTCTCGGGGGAAAGGACAAGGGCAATGACTATACCGAAATCCTTCCGCTCGTAAAGGAAAAGTGTCGGGCTCTGGTCTTTCTGGGCAGGGACAACTCCAAGCTCCACGCCGTATTCGACTCCCTGGGGCTGTCCATCTCCGATGTTCACTCCATGTCCGACTGCCTGGAGGCCTGTCGCCGTGAGGCGCTTGAGGGCGATGTGGTGCTGCTCAGCCCCTGCTGCGCCAGTTTCGATCTTTTCAGAAACATGGAAGACCGCGGCCGGCAGTTCAAGGAACAGGTCCGTAAACTCATCCATAAATAAGTCTCTCATGAAAGAACGCTTTAGCCAAGAAAGCATGCAGGCCGCTTCAGGGGCCAGGGCAGGCAGGAGTCTCTTCAAAGGAGACAAGGTGATTTGGGCCATCTTCTTCATATTGTGCGCCATCTCCGTCATTGAGGTATACAGTGCTGCCAGCAATCTGACGTATAAGACAGGCGAATTCTGGAAACCCGTTGTTCGTCATGCGCAGTTTCTCCTGGGCGGTGCCATACTCGTTTGGGCAGCTCACAGCATACCCTGTCGCTGGTATAAGTTCTATCCCGTGGTGGCCATCCCCGTTTCTGTCATGATGTTGCTCTACCTCCTCCTGCGCGGAGCCGTTACCAACGGAGCTGCCCGTTGGATCAACGTTCTGGGCATCCCCCTGCAGCCTTCCGAGATAGCCAAGGGAGGCGTCATCGTGAGCGTGAGCCTCATCCTCTCCGCCATGCAGACCCCCCAGGGAGCCGACCGTCATGCCTTCAGGTACATTCTTTGGGTAGCCATTCCTGTTTGCCTGCTCATCTTTCCCGAAAACTTCTCCACGGCCGCCTTTCTGTTTCTTGTAGTGATTGCCATGATGTTCATCGGGCGCATACCGCTTCTTCAGATGGGCAAGCTGCTCGGAGTGCTCTCCCTGCTCATGGCCAGTGCCTTTGCCGTAGTAAAATATACGCCTGACAGCGTGCTCGATTCCGTCTCCGCGCTCCATCGGCTCAGCACTTGGAAAGCTCGTCTTAACAAATGGACCGACGCTTCCGCCCGTCAGCTGGGAGAGAAGGATTTTCTCTCTGACAAGAGCATACAGGAGACTCACGCCAGCATCGCTATAGCCACGAGCAGCGTGGTGGGCAAGTTTCCGGGCAATTCCGTGGAGCGCGACTTTCTGCCTCAGGCATTCTCTGACTTTATTTATGCCATCATTATAGAGGAAATGGGCCTCGTGGGAGGCGTGGTGGTGGTGATGCTCTATGTCATACTGCTCTTTCGGGCCAGCAAGATTGCAAACCGATGCGAACGAAACTTCCCAGCCTTTCTCGTGTTGGGTCTGTCGCTGCTTCTGGTCACGCAGGCCGTGATCAACATGGCAGTGGCCGTAGGCCTGTTTCCAGTTACGGGGCAGCCCCTGCCGTTCATCAGCCGTGGTGGCAGTTCCACGCTTATCAACTGCATGTACATCGGTATGATTCTCTCTGTGAGCCGTTTTGCCAAGCGCAGAGGGGCTCAGGGCGAGGTTGGCGGTGCAGAGGAGGCCGCCTTCACCAGCAGTGAGGGTATGAGCTGATTCCTTACGCCCCTTCCGTTTGCTCAGTATTTCTGTTTGGGTCTTCTTTAAGCCTTACGAGGACTTTGTCTATGCGGTTGCCATCCATGCTGATCACCCTGAGGAGGAACATGTGCCACTCGCACTGCTCGCCTACGGTGGGTATATGGTCAAACAAGACCAACAGCAGGCCTGCAAGGGTATTGTGGTCCGAAACGTAGAGACTGGACTGCCCGAAGTGCTCTACAAACTCATAGAAGGGACACTGACCACTTACGATCCAGCTTTGATGGTCGCTTCTCTCAATGATGTCAGGCGGTTCGGCCCCGTCGCTGATGGTGCCCACGAGACCTTCAAAGATGTCGCGCCAGGTGATGAGGCCCAAGAGTGAGCCGAACTCGTCGCAGACGAAGGCCAGGGACTGGTGGCTCTTCTTGAGGTGTTCCAAAGCCTTGTATACGGTGATGTTTTCAGGAAAGTAGATGGGTTTCCGGATGATGGGCTGCAGGCGGAAGTCGTCGTGGCCTAACCGGGCCACGAGATCCTTGAGTTTTACGTATCCCACCAGGTTTTCAATCTGCCCGTCCCCTACGGGGTAGCCTGCGAAGGGATGGTCATGCACGATGGCTTCTATTTCTCGGGCACTCATGTTCAGATCAAGGGCCACAATCTCTGTTCGGTGCGTCATCAGGTGGTCCACCGTCTGATCTCCCATCACCATTGCCCGTTCCATGATGTCTCCCTCCACGGCTTCCACTTCGCCGCTCTCTGTTCCTTCCTGTATCACGCTTTTTATTTCTTCTTCCGTTACGCCTTCGTTTTCCTTGTGCAAATGAAAGAGACGTACGAGCAGGTCTGTGTTTACCGAAAGCAGCCAAACGAACGGTCGGGCTACGCCGGCAAGGAAAAGCATGGGCGGAGCACATAGTTTTGCCATGGCGTCTGCCAGATCAATGCCGATTCTTTTTGGAAACAGCTCTCCCAGTTCGCATTGCAGGTAGGTGGCGCCTACGAGTATGACGGCCTTCGACAATGTATGGGCCATTTCCTGTGGCAGTCCCACGCCTGAGAGCCACAGCGCGAAGTCATCGCTCAGTTCTGCCCCTGAATAGATTCCTGTAAGGATGCTGACAACGGTGATGCCTATTTGTGCCGTGGAAAGAAACTTGTCGGTGTCTGCCTGCAGCTCAAGGGCCATCTTGGCGGTGCGGCTGCCTTTTCGTGCGGCCACTTGCAGCCGGCTTCTACGGGCGGAAATCAGTGCTACTTCCGATAGTGAGAAGAAGGCATTGAGCCCTACGAGTAGGAGGATGATGAGGAGTGCCTGCATGGGGTGGGTCAGGAGTTTTTTATGGATAAGGAGTAAGGATAGGGCTCGCCTCTCTTGAGATAGACGGAGGGCGTGGCGACTACTACGAGAAAGAGCTGGCGAAAGCGTTCCTTCCCCTCGGGGCGGAAGCGTATGGTGCCCTTCTTCCCCCGTTTCTGCGCGCCATATACGGGTGTGCCGTCGTCCTTTACGGCCACGAAGCCCCACGACCACTCAGTGGCTTCCTGGCTCTCAGGCGTCTGCCCCTGAAGCGTCACGCTGAGGCGCTCACCCTTCCCCATGGTCTTCAGCTTCAGGGTGAGGTCGTGGATGTTGAATCCGTAGTTGCCCAGCCTCTGGTCTGTTACCTCCCACTTTCCGGCGTAGGGCGAGGCTGCGGAATGTATGCGAGGCATGTCGTAGGTCACGAGCCTGCAGTAGCAGTCAAACATTTCGTCGTTCAGCTGCTGCTGCGTCAGTCCCACCACGCGCTTGTAGGTCTCGGCAGGGTCTTCGCCTTTTCTCACCTGTCTGTAGAGCTCGGCCAGAACCCAGCGCCCGTGCTTCCAGCCCCAGTATTCCAGCACGTAGGGCGAGTGGTAAATATTGCGCCTGTCGAAGAGGGGCAAGTGGGTGGAGCGGATGAATTCTTGCCAGTGATAGTTCTCGTCGGTCATCCATTCGGGGTTTACCTGCCACAGCATCCACTGCGACGTCATCTCGTGGAATCCTCCAAGGTGGCCTTCGCCCCCCTGCCCGTCGCAGCGTATCTGACTCTGGAAGCAGTGCCCCAGCTCGTGGGCAATGCAGTTAAGCTTGCGGTCCTGAATACGGTTCGGCGCTACCCACAAGGCTCCAATCACCCCGTCATAGTCGCCCCCGTAGGCCGTTCCCTCCAGGGAGTAGCTGATCATGACCATCATCCGATACTTTTCCGATTTGCTCCCGGGTCTTACGAACTGCAGCGTGTCGCGGTAGAAGGCATAATAGCTTTCCAGCCGCTCCAAGAGGTTCTTCAAGTCTACGTTCATGCTGTGTCCCTCCAGCTTCGGGGCATTGGAGGGGTCGCTGCCGAATCCTTTCTCCCAAAACACTACGAAGTTCTCCGACTTGACGGTTCTTTTTAGCGACCATCCCTCCGAGTCGCCCATCAAGTCCATGTCTTGAAGGTCGTGGGGAATGTAGATCTCCTTTTCGTGAGCCTGCATGCACAGGTGGGCCAGCAACAAGAGGCTCAGGAGCAGCATTGGTTTCATCTTTTCTGTGACTTTCCTTATAACAGGTTGCAAAAGTACATCATTCTCTCCATTTTTAAAGTTTTCTGCCTCAAAAAATCCCATCTTCCGCTCCCCAGAGTCTGATTATACCCCTTAATGGACTACGGCTTTGGAAGAAATGCCTAAATTTGCATCCTTGACTGGTTTAAACAACTCTGACATCATGATTTCAGGCGTTTTTCGGAGGTTCTTCCTTCTCTCCCTCCTGCTGTGGGCCGCCACACTCGGCTTCGCCACCGACTCCAAGAGTGCCCTGCAGGATTATCTTCAGAGCGACGATGCGTCGTTCTCCTTCCAGGTGGTTGACAGCACCCGTGAGGCCGACGTCCGGGCCTATCGGCTGCGCGTTACGAGCCAGACCTGGCGCGGCATACCCTGGTATCACGAAATGGTGGTCTGCGTGCCCCTGAAGGTGCGCCATCGGGAGGCTCTGATCCACCTCACCGGCGGCAGCGAGGACGAACAGACGGGTCAGCTGTCCTACCACTCATGGGACGACCCCACCATCAGGCTTCTTGGACTTTTCGCCCACAACGTGCAGGCCGTTACGGCCGTCATCTGGCAGATCCCCCGTCAGCCGCTCTTCGGCGGAATGCGCGAAGACGTGCTCGTTTCCTACACTTACCATCAGTTCCTCCTTCAAAAAGACTACTCCTGGCCCCTTCTGCTGCCTATGACCAAGGCAGCGCTGAGAGCCCTCGATGTTACCACCCATATAGCCGCCTCCCGTGGGGGTGCCCGGGTGGATCGCTTCTTGGTGAACGGCGTTTCCAAGCGTGGTTGGACCACGTGGATGTCTGCCGCAGCGGCCGATCCACGCATCGTGGCTATCGCGCCCATGGTGATAGACATTCTGAACATGCCCGTGAATGTGCCGTACCAGCGTCACATGTTCGGAAAGTACAGCGAGGAGATCATGGACTATGTCAGGCTGGGTATTACGGAGGAGGTAAGCACCGAAGGAGGCGGCGAGCTGGTCGATATAGTGGACCCTTACTCGTACCGACATCTTTTTCACCTTCCAAAGATGCTCATCATGGGCACAAATGATGAGTTCTGGACGGTTGACGCAGTGAAAAACTACATAGATTCCATTCCGGGGCCTACATTGATGACCTATGTGCCCAACGCAGGTCATTCGTTGGGTGATCGCAAGGCTGCTGCCAGTTCGCTTGAGGCTTTTTTCTATCAAACCATTCATGGTGGCCGCTATCCCACTCTCCGGACCACGGCCCGGAGGGCTGGTTCCGACGCCATCATCTCTGTCCGGGTGGGCAAAGGCCGGATTTTGAAGGCTGAGATCTGGTATGCCGAGTCCGACAGCCTTGATTTCCGCCCTCACAGGTTCCATGCCGTCGACGTCACGGCTGCTGCCCGTGGCCGCAGTTTCGAGGTCTCTACGCCCATGCCACCCTCGGGCTATAAGGCCTTCCTGCTCATGCTCTACTACAAGCATCCCGTGGAGCGCAGCCCCTATACTATCACTTCGCGCATGTATACGGCCTCGCCCACCGAGGTCTTCACCGAGGCCTACCGTCCGTGAGCCTCAACCACCTTCTTTTCCCCCTGATTCTTAACACCTGTAAAACATATCACTTATGCAAACCATTCGTAAGTTCCTCATCGTTTCGGCATCAGTCCTCTTGATACTGCTTCCTTCAGTCCGCCTTGCGGCACAGCCTCAGATGATGTATGGCGACACGTCGCGAACGGGAGTTCCCTTCTCAAAAGACCCTCATGTGGTGAAGTTTGGCGGACGCTACCTCATGTATTTCTCTATTCCGCCACTCAAAGGCGACGAATCCTCCGGTTGGAACATTGGAATAGCGGAGAGCCGCAACCTCGTAGACTGGCAGAAGGTGGGAGAAATCACGCCAGCGCCAGAAGCAGCCTATGAAAGCCGCGGATTGTGCGCCCCCTGTGCCTTGGTGCGTGACGGAAGGGTTCATCTCTTCTACCAGACCTACGGCAACGGTCGTCGAGATGCCATTTGTCACTCCTCCTCTCAGGATGGCCTCCATTTTGACCGCGATCCGTCTAACCCCATCTTCAGTCCCTCCTCCACAGGTGAATGGACGTGTGGTCGCGCCATCGACGCCGAAGTTTGCTACTTCAAAAACAAGTATTTCCTCTTTTTTGCCACTCGCGACCGTGATTTCAAGATTCAGCAGGTCGGAGTTGCCACCGCCCCGGCCGATACCGACTTTGGTCGCGACAGTTGGACCCAGGCCGCAGACTTCGCAGTGCTTGCTCCCGAGCTTCCTTGGGAGAAGAAGTGCATCGAAGCCCCTTCTATAGCCGTGAGGAACGGCCGCATGTACATGTTCTACGCTGGTGGCTACAACAATGAGCCTCAACAAGTGGGCGTAGCCGAAAGTCGCGACGGCATTCATTGGAAACGCCTCTCCGATGAACCTTTTCTCAAGAATGGCGCCCCTGGCTCATGGAACGAATCAGAGTCGGGCCATCCCCACATCTTTACCGATGCCGACGGCAAGACTTATCTCTTCTATCAGGGCAACAACACCAAGGGCAAAAACTGGTATCTCTCGCAGCGCCCCGTCTTTTGGAAGAAAAAACGTCCTTATCTGCCCTGAAGCAGTTCTTTAGGCCCCTGCCTGACGGCTGCCCCATCCCTTACCTGCTCCTGAGCGACAGTTTTCGGAGCTGCAAGGCAGCGTTGTAGGTGCCAGGCACCTCCCAGCCGAAGTTCATTCCCGTTACCACCATGTCCTTCACCTCCGTGGCAGCAAAGAGGCCGCGGAGGTGAAGCGTTTTCAGTGCCTGCGCCACCCATGGCAGCAGGTCTGCCTCCATGCGGTGCCACTTGTGGTCTGATAGCATGCCGCGTCCCCATACCGAGGCCGCCGGAATTTGGTAAATGTACATCTGAGTTCCTATGTCCCAGCTTACGGTTTCGCTCTCTGGCATCTGAGTCCATCGGGCGTCGAAAGCCGTGATGCCCAGCCAGAGGCACTTCCCAAAGTCGGTCGAATGGGGGTTGGCGTTGCGCAAGTAGAGGTAGAAGGGGCTCTGCGCCGTGTGCAGGTCCTCGGAGAAGTCCTCTGGAGCCATCAGGCTTTCGCAGTAGAGCAGGCGTAAGTCCATGCGGAGCCTCAGTTCCTTGCTCTCTCCCAGTGAGATGCCTCCCTGCCCCATGTCCTGCTGGATGAGCAGGTGGGGCCAGTTCTCTCCCTGCCTTCGGGGGTGGAGGTATTCGCTGTCGGTCTTGATTTCGAGGGTAAGTGTGCCGTCATGGCTCAGGGCGATGGTCTTTCCGGCATTGCCGTAGGCCTGGCCCCATGGCGAGGAGCTCTGCTGCCGGTGTGCCAGGTTGTGGCGGCTCCACCACTGGCAGGCCTGCCAGGCCGGAGGGAGCTGCTCCCCATGCTTGTCGAAGCGCAGGGTGTCCTGATTGGTCCGGGCAAAGCCGCCGTGCTCCATTACCTCCACCGGCGAGAGGGCCGAGAGGGCCAATCCGCGGCGAAAACGCCCGTCGCTGATCCACTCCTTGTAGCCACTTCTTGTTCCACGGGCCTGAATGCCCTCCGCTGATCCCTGCCACCCCGTGCAGAGGAGCAGCAGGAACAGCCATCTTGCAACGTAGCTCATCTAAAGGGCATAGCGGCCCACGTCGTTCTGCTTGCGGATCAGAAAACGGCGTGTGGCAGGGGTGGTGTTGATCATGCTCTTGTAGAGTTGGTTCAAACCCTGCCGTGAGCTGGTGCCGCAGCGCTGAGCCACCTCGTCAAGGGGGAGCTCCGTGTAGCGCATCAATTCATCGGCCACCCGGAGCTGGTAAGCGCGCTTGAACTGCGAGGCTTTCATGCCCGTAAGGAGCTTGATGGCACCGTAGAGGTCCTTTGCCTCGCATTCCAGCTGCTTCGCGATGTGGTCTAAGTTGAAATTACCCCTGCTCATCTCCTGAAAGATGTGGTCCAAGGCTTTGATGCCCGTGGGCTGACGGTTCACCTGAAGGGGCTCCCATCTAATGGTTCCGTCGGGCTCGTAAATGCGCTTCAAGCGGAAAATGTTGATGTAAAGATCATCCAGCGTGAGTCTCGATATGAGCATTATGACATGATTTTAAGGGTGATACTGATTCTGCTGCAAAGTTAAGCATTCCTTTTGAGGTGGCAAGGGAGTAAATGAGTCTTTTTTGCACCATTCGCAGAAGTAATAAGGGGAGAATAAGTTCCTTCAAGGCCAATAAAAGAAATAATAGTGTCAGAATTTGTGCTTTCTGACCCTATCAGCGAAATGTTTCTGTCAGTATCTGTGTTTTTGAAGGCTTCAAAAAAATGTTAAAGGTAAGAATTACCCTATTTTGACCATTGATGCGAAATATTTCTTTCTGTTTTATGATGATAAAACTCTTTTTATGAACAAATTCTGGCAGTATCAGTTGTTTTGAAGGTCTATTTGTATATGATAGTGTCAGAATAATGAATCATGAAGGCTGCCGTGAGGGTGATCCTGGCGCGAGCACCTCCTTCCGAGGCTCCGAAAAGTGCAAGGGCAGGCGAATTTCTGTCCATGCAGGGGCCAATAATTGTGCGATAATTCGTATCTTTGCCCATGTGACTGAAAAAACAGATAATACAACGGATTAGCACCACAGATTATGGCCGAAACATCGCAGTCCCCCCAGGGGAAGTTCCTATTAGAGTACGTTAAGAAGATCAATTATGCCATGCTCCACGGCGGAGTGCCTGCCATGCGCTACGCGCGTCTGGAGAACCTGAGCCCTGAGGGCTGGAAGGACATCACCGTGAGTTTGCAGGGCGATATGCTGGAAGAATCCAGCTGCTTGCTGCAGTGGGTGCCTGCCGGCGGCTGCATAGAGATCAAGGACCTTGTACTCAAGCCCGTTCTGACCGAGTTGGCCGCTCTTACTGAAGGAATCACCGTGGGCTTCAGCGTCAGGGCCACCACGGCCGAGGGACTCACCCTGGCTGAGGAGCGCGGCGAAGTCAGGTTGCTGGCTTTCGACGAATGGCCAGGCATCGGCGTGATGCCGGAGCTGCTGAGCAGTTTCGTCACCCCCAACGAGCCGGCTCTTCGCCACGTGATCAGTCAGGCATCGGCCATCCTGAAAAGTCTGACCGGCGACAGCGCCTTTGATGGCTACCAGAGTCAGGATGCTAACCGCGTGCGCAGTCAGGTGGCCGCCCTCTACGAAGCTCTTCGGCAGGAAGGCATCAGCTATGTCACCCCTCCGGCCAGTTTTGAGCGGCAAGGACAGCGTGTGAGGCTTTCGTCAGAAGTGCTTTCGCAAAAACTTGGTACGTGCCTGGATCTGGCACTGCTGCTATCGTCGGTGGGCGAAGCCGTGGGACTTCATCCGTTGCTCGTCTTGCTCAAGGACCATGCTTTCATGGGTTTTTGGCTGGTGGACCAGCAGTACAACCGTTCCACAGGCGACGACGCCAGTTATCTGCTCAAGAGCAGTGCCAACGGAGTGAGCGAACTCGTATTTTTGGAAGCCACAGCTCTTACGACGGGTCGGAACACACCGTTTGAGACCGCAGTGGCTCAGGCCGAGGCTCATTTGCAGGATGGGCAGAACATGGAGCTCTTTATTGACGTGGCGCGCTGCCGCGCGGAAGGCGTTCACCCCCTGCCCACCCTGAAATTTGAGCACGGCCGCTGGACGGAGTCGCAGCCAGGCCTTCAGCACGAGCAGGACCCCCTGGAGGTGAAGCATCTGGAGCAGATCAGCGTGGACGTGACCGAGGAGGAGCGTCGTCCGCTCACCCGGCAGCAGATGTGGGAACGCAAGCTCCTGGATTTCTCCCTGCGCAACAACTTGGTGAACCTCAAGATGGGGCGCCGGGTGGTTCCCTTCGTGTCGTTTGCCATCGACCAGCTGGAAGACCGCCTGCAAGACGGGTGCGATTATGAAATCGAGGCCTGTCCCGACAAGAAGGCACCCAATGACCAGATCTACAACTCCACCCTCTATCGCGAAGAAATGGAAAGGCTGGTTATTGATGAGTTAGGACGCGGAAAAATCATTTCTTACATGACTCAGGCCGAATTGGCCACTCAGTTGAAGTACATATACCGCACAGCACGTACTTCGATGGAGGAAAACGGAGCAAACTCGCTGTTCTTAGTTCTTGGCGTGCTGAAATGGTATGAGACAGAGCGAAGCCAACAACAAAGGTATGCTCCAATACTGCTGCTACCGGTAGACATCGTCCGAAAAGGGGTGGGGAAGTATGTGCTCCGCAGGCGAGATGAGGATTTGATCATTAATACGACCATCATAGAGCTGCTCAAGCAGCAATTTGGGCTCAACATCACTGGTCTCAGCCCGTTGCCCACTGATGAGCACGGTGTGAACGTGCGCAAGGTGTTCACCATCATCCGTACGCACATTCGGGAGAAGCAGCGCTGGGACATTCAGGAGGAATCGCTCCTCGGATTGTTCTCGTTCAATAAGTTTGTGATGTGGAACGACATTCACAACAACGCCTCGCGTCTCAAGGAGAACAAAATCATCGATAGTCTGATCGAGAAGCGAGTGACGTGGGAAGAACAGAGTACTGATGCGGCCGACGCCCGTGAGCTGGACCGCCTGTCGCCACCCCGTGACTTTGTGGTTCCGCTCGACGTAGACTCTTCGCAGCTGGAAGCCGTGGTGGAATCGGGGAGAGGACGCAGTTTTATCCTGTATGGACCACCGGGAACGGGAAAAAGTCAAACCATAACGAATATGATAGCCAACGCACTCTACCAAGGAAAGCGTGTGCTGTTTGTGGCAGAAAAGATGGCGGCACTCTCAGTGGTACAGAAGCGTCTGACCAAGATAGGGCTGGCGCCCTTCTGCTTGGAAATGCATTCAAACAAGGCCACGAAGTCGCATTTTCTTGGTCAGCTGGGTGCAGCGCTGGAGGTTGCACACCTCAAGGAACCTTCGGAGTATGCAGAGGCGTCAGACCGCCTGTTTGCAAAGCGTCAGGAGCTGATGGCCTACATAGACAAGCTACACGAAGTGAAATCGTCGGGGCTTTCGCTCTATGACTGCATCAGCGGATTCCTGTCCTCGGGTGAGAGCGAGCTGCGCCTGCCCGAAGACATGGTGACTACGCTTACGCGAAAGCAGCTGGAGACGTGGGTGGAAATGATAGAGGAGCTGGACGCGGTGTTTCAGGTGACAGGACGTCCCGGAGAGCATCCGCTGAAGGGACTGCTCCTGAAAGAAGCCTCCGAGGAGGCCTTAAGCAAGGTGGGCCTTCAGATCGAACGTCTCCGCAGCCTGCTCAGCAGTACTGAGAGCAACCAGAACAGCCTGCGCGCAGCCCTCGGAGTAGATCCTTCGCAGACGGTGGGCGGCATGGCATGGGTGAGGGAAATGGCACGTGCCCTGAGCAGCATGGACAGCTGCGGCAAAGCACTGCTGAGCCTGGCAGGCAACGAGAAAAGAGCTGCCGAATGGACCGACGTGGCCCAGCAGGGCGTGCGCCTTACGGAGCTGCGCAGGCAGATGCTCGTCGAGAATCAGGAAAAACTGCTCGACGAAGACGGTGCCGCCTTGCAGCAGAAGTGGCAAGGGGCGCAGCAGAAGTGGTTCCTGCCGCGTTACTTCGGCAAGAGGGGCGTCGTGAAGCAGTTGAGAAAGTATCAGCCCAGTTTGACGGAAGACAAGGTGAGCGCCCTCCTGGAGCAGCTCGTAGAATACCAGACTTTGGAGCGCGCTAACCAGCCCTACCTTCAGGAAGCCGCCGAACTATTTGGCCCGGCAGCCAAGAAGCAGCAAAGAGCCGACTGGGAAACCATCAACCAAACGCTGGAGGGAGCCAAGACCCTGATGCAGCTGCTCTATGCCGAGAGCCACGCCAAGAACAGCCCCGTGAGCAGCCTCATGGCAGCGGTGGATCAGGCCGTGGGCCCCGACTGGGACTCCTTCCGCCAGGACCACGGCCAGCTACTCCTTGAGAGCAGCCGGTTGGAGCAGGAGTGGAACCAAGCGCTGGATGAACTCAGGCCCTTGGCCGAGTTGGAGCCCCTCAGCGAGGGCGGCACCAGCATAGCGCAACTGGCGGCCCTCTTGTCTACCTGGAAAGAGCACCTCGCCCAGGGCAGGGACTGGACCACATGGTGCCAGCGCAAGCAGCAGCTGGAAAAGGAGCGTCTGCAAGACGTAGTGAAGAACTTAGAGCAAGGGTGGACGGCCCAGAATGCCGCTCAGGCCTTGAAGAAGGGTGCGTGTCGCCAGCTGGCCATGCGCATCATAGACTCCGACGAAAAGTTGCAGCTCTTCAACGGCCTGCTTTTTGAAGACCAAATCAGGCGCTACCGCGAGCTGGCCCGTCAGTTCCAGGAGCTATCCAAGAAAGAACTCTTTGCAAGGCTTGCTTCGCACGTGCCCAACAGCAACTTTGAAGCGGCGGCAGGGTCCGAACTGGGTATTGTGAAGAGAAACATAAAGTCTGGGGGGCGCGGAACAAGCATCCGCCAGATCGTGGAGCAGATTCCGACCCTCTTGCCAAGGTTGTGTCCGTGCATGCTCATGAGTCCGCTCAGCGTAGCACAGTACATCGACCTCAACAACGAGCCATTCGACCTCATTATATTCGACGAGGCATCGCAGATGCCCACAAGTGAGGCCGTAGGAGCCATCGGCCGCGGAAAGGCCCTCATCGTGGTGGGCGATCCGAAGCAGATGCCGCCCACGAGCTTCTTCAGCTCCACGCAGACCGACGAGGAAGAAGCCGACGTGGACGATATGGAGAGCATATTGGATGACTGCATAACGCTCTCCATGCCGGCACGCTATCTGACATGGCACTACCGTTCGAAGCACGAGAGTCTGATAGCCTTCAGCAACACGCAGTACTACGACGGCCAGCTTTATACCTTCCCATCGGTGGACGACCGGGCCTCGAAGGTGCGTTTGGTGCGCGTGGAAGGCACCTACGACTTCGGGGGCAAGCGAACGAACCGTGCCGAAGCCCAGGCCATAGTAGACGACGTGATCAGAAGGCTTCAGGACAAGCGCGAGGAAGGGAAGAGCATCGGTATAGTGTCGTTTAGCAAGGTGCAGCAAGACTTGATAGAAGATTTGCTGCTCGAAGAATTGTCAAAGCACCCCGAGCTGGAAGAAAAAGCCCTGCACGGAGAGGAACCCCTGTTCGTGAAGAATCTGGAAAACGTTCAGGGAGACGAACGCGACGTGATTCTCTTCTCCGTGGGCTACGGACCGGACAAGACCGGACGCGTTTCGATGAATTTCGGCCCTCTCAATCAGGAAGGCGGCGAAAGGAGGCTCAATGTGGCCGTCAGCAGAGCTCGTTACGAGATGGTAGTCTTTTCCACCCTTCGTGCAGAGCAGATAGACCTGAACCGATCGAAGGCGAAGGGTGTGGAAGGACTGAAACGCTTCCTCGAATATGCTGCGAGCGGTCATGCCGTGGTGAGTGCGTCGCAAGTACAGGCTCCGGAGCCTAATGCCGTGGCCATAGCCATAGCAGAACGTCTGAAAATACATGGCTACGAAGTGGACACCTCCGTAGGACGCTCTCGGTTCCGTGTGGACCTGGCAGTGCGCTCGAAAGAAGAAGACGGCGACTATCTGCTGGGCATCCTGACCGACGGAGAAGGCTATTGTGAGACCAAAACGGAGCGCGACCGCGAAATCGTACAGCCCAGCGTGCTGCAAATGTTGAAGTGGAACATCGTAAAAGTCTGGTCGGTGGACTGGATGCTGCATCCGGCAGACGTAGAAGCGCGCATATTGAAGGCATTGGAACTGGTAAAGGCCGGACAACCCCTTGATCAGCCGGAGGAAAAGGCAGTGAAGGCCGCAGCCCCCCTGAAAGCTCCCGAAAAGGAGCTGAAAGAGGACGAAGTAGTGCCCACACCAGAGTTTCAGCGACCCTACGTGGCGGCACAAATCAAGCCTTTCACCGGAAACTATGACGTAGAGAAGATGCTGGCCCGTCCGG
>JAFUHF010000045.1 GCA_017468985.1 Bacteroidaceae bacterium | reverse complement strand
CTGCTGATGGACGGGCGTTACGTTGACTACACCATCTGTCACGAGCTCTGTCATAGCAGGGAAATGAACCACGGGCCTCGCTTCTGGGCCTTGCTCGACGGGCTTACCGACGGCCATGCACGGCAACTGAGCTGCGAAATGAGGCAAACGGTGCGCCGCTGGTATGACGAGGGTGACGCACGGGCCGGATTGCTCTGCCTGTAGCGCCCTCCTGGCCGCAGCGCAGGCCGCCGTTGGACGCAGAGAGAAACTTGTGTAGCGGCATGGGGCGCGATGTGTTTAATTATTCGTAATTTTGCAGCCAGAACCAAAGAACAGAACATTATGGCTTTAATGACATGCAAGGAATGTGGCGGAACCGTTTCGACCACTGCCCACAGTTGCCCCCACTGCGGAGCACCCATCATGGTGTGCTGGCGGTGCGGATCGCTGCTCGGTGCTGAGGAAGAGGTGTGTCCCACGTGTGGCGAACCGGCTGAGGCCACCTGGGACGTGGTGCCCTCAGGCCGCAGGCGCAGCCCGGACCCGAAGGCCCGGCAGAGCGGCGGACTGACGCGCGGCAAGGTCATACTGGGCGTGGTGCTGGCCGTGAGGGCCTTCCTTATTATAACCTGTCCGGACAAGAAGCGCCACGAGCAAGTGCTTCAGGATCACATTGGCATGGCCGTGGAGGAGTTGCAGGACTCGCTGGGCATGAGCGGAGGCCTCGCCTCGCTGGGTCAGGTGCTGGTCAATCAGGTGACGAAAGTCTATCTGGGCAGCCAGTTCAGCGTGGATAACTACTGGGTGTGCTCCGTGGGAAAGGTGCACTTCAACCACCGCAGCGTGATGATTTCGTTCGGAATGGCCCACAGGGTGGTGTGTTTCATTGACAAAGACTTTATAAAAAAGGAGATGAGGCGATGGCAGCAACGCAAGAAGGACAACGTGGGCGACATCCTCTCCATCCTGAAGAACATGTTGGGCTTCGGAGGCGGTGAAGAACCCCCGGCCGAGGCCGACGAACAAACCTTTTAATGGCAGAAATGAATACGAAAACGCGCAGATCGCTGCTTGCTCTTCTCACGGCGTGCTTCATGGTGGTTCCGGCCCACGCCGTGCTCACGGAAAAGAATCTGGACCAGACGCTCGAAGTGCTTAACGTGGAGCTCTCCAATACGTATGCCCAGCTGAAGAGCGACATAGCCTTCATCAGCAAACACACCGAGCAGCAACACAAAAAAATGGTGAGCATCATGCAGCTGAGCAACCAGATCAGTCTGATGCTCTACTCGCAGCAGCACAACTATACGTTCAATCTGGCCTATGCCTGCCACGAGGCTGCCCAGCAATACCAGGACTTCACGGCCGAGGTGATGCCCTACGACAAAATCATGGAGCAGCTGGACTCCGAAATAGACCGCTATACGAAACTCACCCGGGCCCTGCAGGAGATACCGCCTCGGATAGAAACCATTGACAGCACCCGGGCCGACAGCCTGCGGCCGCGTGCCAACGCCAGGCACAAGGCTTTACCCTTCCTGCTCGACGCCAAAGGGCAGGCCAACCGCGAGGCCTGCCTGGGCTATACGGCATCCATTCTGAACGAGTATACGCAGCTGCGCAACGCCTTGAGCAAGGACAGTGAGCACTATGAGCGCATAGGGAAGCGGCTGAAGTCGGTGTTCGACTATGCACAGCTGCGCTACCGCAGCATACAGAAAAGCATCTTCATCAACGGCGACGACAGTTATTTCAAGCTTCTCTCGAACCTGCCCACGTCGCTCACTCGCGCCAAGCGCGATTGGCACAACAAGTACAGTAACGACATCTACGCACGCCACCACGTGAGCAGCGAGTGGCGAGGGCCCGTGGTACTGGGTCTCATCATGTTCGTTACGTTCTACTTCCTGCTGGCCTTCCTGCTGAGCAACGTGGTGGTGCGTCTGCTCATGCGTAAGGTGAAAAGATTCCAGGAGGAAACCATCCGTCTGAAGACCGACTGCATCATTACGGCGGCCAGCCTGGTGTTTTTCGCAGTAGCCGTGATGCTGGTGAGGGCCTTCCTGAAACACAGCTTTATCATCATGGCCAGCCAGCTGCTCGTGAGCTTTGCATGGCTTACGGCCGTGATCCTCATATCGTTGATGATTCGCCTGAACGGTAAGCAGATCAATGCTGCCCTGCGCCTTTACATGCCCATCATTGTGCTGGGATTCATTGTGATCGTGATGCGCATCATCTTCGTTCCTAACTCCATCGTGAGCCTCGTGTTCCCACCCATTTTGCTGCTCTTCACCATCTGGCAGGCCGTGAGCCTGCGCAAGGCGGTAGCCGAGGTGACGCAGGGCGACCGCATCTACTCTTGGATCACGCTGATACTGATGATTGCCTCGTGCGTCATGGCGTGGGCAGGCTACGTGCTGATGGCCGTACAGGCATTCATTTGGTGGCTCATTCAGCTCACCCTCACGCAAACCATCACTTGCATCTACGACTGGCTTTGCACCCACAAGGAACGAAGGCTCGCCGGAAAGATGGGGAAGAAGGCGCCCAAAATGGAGCAAAGCATACTCAAGCGCGACGGCACCAACATTCAGTACACTTGGGCCTACGACTTCATAGGTATGGTGCTGGTACCCCTGGCCGCCATAGGCTCGGTGCTGTTTTCCATCTATTATGCCGCTCAGGTGTTCGACCTTACGGAAATCTGTATGAACGCCTTCTATACGCCGTTCATCAATCTGTCGGGCATCTGCCGCCTATCAGCCTTCATGCTGGTGGTTGTGGTGGGTCTTTTCTTTGTGTTCAACTATGCCTCCTATGCCATCAAGGCCGCCTACCGTCATCTTCGTCTGCGGCAGCTGGCCAAGAAAAACAAAGGCGTGGGCGTAGTGGCCAACCAGGCCAACATCTCGCTGTTCAATAACCTGATGGCCATCCTGATATGGGGTGGATATGCCCTGTTGGTACTCTCCATACTGCGTGTGCCCAAGAGCGGACTCTCGTTGGTAAGCGCCGGACTGGCTACGGGTGTGGGATTTGCCATGAAAAGCCTCATCGAAAACTTCTTCTACGGCATATCGCTCATGACGGGGCGCCTGAGAATGGGGGACTGGATAGAGTGTGACGGCATCAGGGGAAAAGTGGAATCCATCGCCTACCAGAGCACGCAAATCGTGACCGAGGACGGGCAGGTGATTACGTTCATGAATTCCACCCTCTTCAACCAGAGCTTCAAGAACCTTACGCACAACCACCTCTATGAGAAGTCGAAGATACCCATAGGTGTGGCTTACGGCACCAACGTCGCCGAGGTGCGCACCGTTCTTTCAGAGGCTATCAAAGGCATTATGCGCAAAGGAAAGAACGGGCGGCCCATCGTGCAGCCGGAGCGAGGGGTGAGCGTGTTGGTATCGGGCTTCGGCGACAGCAGCATTGACCTGCTGGTGATCTTCTGGACGCTGGTAGAGGAGAAAACGCTGTTTGACTGTCAGGCGCGCGAGGCCGTATACGATGCCCTCAACAAGCATCAGATAGAAATACCTTTCCCACAGCGCGACATACACATCAGGCCCATTCCCGAGAAGGAATGAGCCTGACGAAGCACCGGACGAAGGGCAGAGGCTATAGCTGCATGCCGCGAGCCACTTTGAGGGCTGCCTCTTCGCCGGCCAGAGTGCGCAGAATTTCCAGACCGAAGTCTACGGCATGGGCGGCGCCGTTGGCCGTGATGAGGTTGCCATCGTGTTCCACATCCTTACCAGTGTAGGTATAATCGGACATTTCTGATATGACACTGCTGTGGCAAGTGATGCTTCGGCCAGTAGCGATGCCAAACTGCTTCAGCACGGTGGGAGCGCCGCAGATGAGGGCTAAAAGGCGACCCTCTTCGAATTGCTGACGGGCCAGTTCGCCCACCTGCGGATTATCGCACAGATGCTTGTAGCCCGGGAAGCCTCCGGGCAGAATCAGCGCTGAGGCCTCGGAAATGTTCAGTTTGGAGAGCAGGGTGTCGGCAGCCACGGTGATGCCGTGGGAACTCTTGACGTAAGGTTTGTTGCTCACGGAAACGGTCTTTACTTTAATGCCGCCTCGCCTGAGAATGTCAACGGGTGCCAGGGCCTCAATGGTTTCGAAACCCTCGGCAAGAAGGAGATAAACGTTCATGGTATGATGGGATTAAAATAATGGTTTAACGTAGTTCCACACTTCGCGCCTCAGGGGATAGTGGCTCCGGAGCTGCTCAAAGTTTTCGGGCGCGGCCTTCAGGGCCTGGCTGTCGAAGGTGGGGTTGTAGAGCTGCAGTTCGCGCAGCACGGGGTCGGAGTCTGGGCGCATGCTGTCGTCGAGGGCTGGCGGCTCAATGGTGAACGACGCAACGATGCCGAAGTGGGCGCACACGGCCTGAAGTGCCATGCGCGTGGCGTTGGCCTTGCCGTCGGCGGAGTAGCCGGCAATGTGGGGCGTAGCGAGGTAGGCCTCCTGAAGCAATGCAGGGGAAACGTGGGGCTCGCCCTCCCAGGTGTCGACAATGCAATGGCTCACGAGGCCCTGCTGCATGGCAGCAAGGAGGGCCGGCTCGTCTACCACGCCGCCACGGGCCGCATTGATGATGACAGGGCGGCGGCGCAGGCGCCGGAAGAACGCAGTACTGGCCAGATGGAACGTGGCGTAGGGGCCGGAAAGGGTAAGTGGCGTATGGAACGTGATGACATCGCACGTTGCGGCCAGTTCGTCTAAAGAGTGGAAATCCTGCGGCCCCTCCGTATGGGCTCTGGGAGGGTCGTTGAGCAGGCAGACGGCACCCCACGGACGCAGCACGTGTGCCACGGCCTGGCCCACGTGGCCGGCTCCCACGATGCCCACCCGAAGGCCCTGGAGCTGCAAAAGCCCCTCCTGCTGCATGCTGAGCAGGGCATTCCTGACATACTGGGCAACGGAGGTGGCATTGCAGCCTGGACAGTTCGTCCAGGCAATGTGGTGGCTGTCGAGAAAAGCCGTATCAAGATGGTCGTAGCCAATGGTGGCTGTGACCACCATTTTGACAGATGTACCGAACAGGAGCTGGGCATCACAGCGCGTGCGCGTACGCACAATAAGAGCATCGGCGTCGGCAAGGTGAGCCCGGGAAATGGCGTGGCCGGGAAGGTAAGCCACTTGCCCGAAAAGACGGTCGGCGGCAGTACGGATGTAGGGGATTTTGTCGTCAATGATGACTTTCATGTATGCAAAATTAATGTTTTTGAAGCAAACGGGTTTTGTATTACGGAAAAACATTAACTTTGTCCCATCAATAATATTAAAAGAACGGCGTATGAGCTTTACATCATTCTGTCAGCCCATCTTTAATGAGGCGATCAACCGCTACCACGTGACGGACAACGTGGACACCCCCATTGAGAATCCCTATCCGCTTGGCACAATTGAGCATGACCTCTATCTGAAGGCATGGATAGATACGGTGCAGTGGCATTTTGAGGACATCATCCGCGACCCGGGCATAGACCCTGCGGAGGCCCTCGTGCTGAAAAGGCGTATTGACAAGAGCAACCAGGACCGAACCGACCTCGTAGAGCGCATTGACAGCTACTTCCTGACATTGTATAAGGACGTGGCGATTCTGCCCGATGCCACCATCAACACCGAAAGCCCGGCGTGGGCCATAGACCGCCTGTGCATTCTGAACCTGAAAATCTATCACATGAAGGAGCAGGCCGAACGCCCCGATGCCACCGAGGAGCACCACAGTCGCTGTGCGCAGAAGCTGGCCGTATTGCTGGAGCAACAGCGTGACCTGTCGCAGGCCATCGACACACTGCTCGACGACATCAAGGCCGGGCGTAAGTACATGAAAGTGTATAAGCAGATGAAGATGTACAACGACAAGGACACCAACCCCGTGTTGTACGGTAAGAAGTAAGAAGGACAAAAAAGAATGAGAGGCCGGTCATCAAGCGTGACCGGCCTCTCATCATTCTGTGCACCGGCATAGGGAGCGGAGAGAGGCTGTTATTCAGCTCCGTAAATGACGATGCGGTGGCAATTGATGGAACAATCCGTTTCGGGATTGAGCCAGCGCAGCTGGAGCGTGTGGGAGCCTTCGGGAAGGTCGTAGATCCAGAACAGCTCGTCGGTACGGTGGCGGTAGCTGGCCGGTGCCTTCACGGTGCGCACGGGCTTACCGTCGATGACGGCCTCTACCTGGGCCACGTAATCATTGTTGCCAGACTTGACGGCGGCGCGCACCACGATGCCCTTGCCTTGAAAAGCCACGGCCCCCAGCTTCGTAATATCATTGCCGTCGCGCACCTCGGTAGGTTTGATGCCCTTGAACGATTGCTCTAAACGAACGGCCTTGGGCTTCTGAAGACGGATGGAGAGGTTGTCGGCCACCTTACCGCCGTGTTTCTCAATGGCCTTGAGTGCAAGGTCGTAGCTGTACTGGTAGGCATCGTTGAGGCTCATTGTAGTGTAAGCAAAGTTGAGGTGTTCGGCCTCGTGGAGGTTGGCCATCCACTTCTGTGGAATCTTGTTATAACCAATCATGCAGCCCAATACGCCACCGGCGGATGAGGGATTGCAGTCGGAATCTTGTCCGCAGCGCGTGGAGATTTCCAAGGTGCGGTCGAAGTCGCCCTCGCCGTACAGCAGGCCAATCACGATGTAGGCTGCGTTGAGGCTGGCATCAATGTCTAAAGGATTCTTTACGCCTTCGGGGCATCCCTTTTCGTCGGCATACTTGTCTTGGCACAGCTGCCAGGTGCGCTTCCAATCATTAGGATAGGCTTCATGCCACTTTATGATATCGCTGATGCAGGAATAGAAGTTCGATTTGCGCGGAATCGTTTTGAGGGCCTCGGTGACTATGGTCTTGATGTCATTGTAGATGAAGGCCTGCGAATACATGGCACCCACGAACACGCCGCCGTACCATCCGTCACCATAGTTCATGATGTGGCCTATCTTGTCGGACAGCGCGGAGACTGCGTTGGGAAGGCCCGGATGGATGAGCCCGGCATAATCGGCTTCAATTTGGTAGTCGATGTCGTCGGCATGAGGATTGTTCTTCCAATGTCCAGACTGGGGAGGCATTACGCCGTTCAGGATGTTGTAGCGCGCAGCCTGGTTGGCATGCCACAGCATGTAGCCGGCATGGGCGAAGGCCAGGGCAAAGGAATCAACGGGTGTTTCAAAGCCAGAGCGGTGGAGTACCTCCAGGAAAGTGAGGTCCATATAGATGTCGTCATAGAGGCCGGGGCCATTGTCGAAATACCATTTGATGTAGCCGTCGGGCCATTTAATTTGCTCTTCGTCAGGGATGATGCGTCCCCGATAACGGAACTCTGTCGGGCCTCCGTAGGTGCAGCCAATGGTTTGTCCAGCCCATCCGCCCTTAATCTTGTCGAGTAGTTGCTCTTTGGTGATGGTGATACTTTTGCCCATACCGATGAGGGGCAAAAAGGCAAGCATTAGAATAATGCACAAGGATGATTTTTTCATATATATAAAATAATGAGTAATTAATCAGTGAGCTTGCGATAACGCAGTCGTTTGGGTTCCTCCAAGCCTAAGCGTTTGGCTTTGTTTAGTTCGTAGTCGGAATAAGAACCTTCAAAAAAGAACATTTGTCCGTCGCCTTCGAAGGCCAGGATGTGCGTGCATATACGGTCCAGGAACCAGCGGTCGTGGCTGATCACCACGGCGCAACCTGCGAAAGCCTCCAGACCCTCCTCCAGTGCGCGCAGCGTGTTTACGTCGATGTCGTTCGTAGGTTCGTCGAGCAGCAGAACGTTGCCTTCCTGCTTCAGGGCCAGGGCCAAATGTAAGCGATTGCGTTCACCGCCGGAGAGTACGCCGCATTTTTTCTGCTGGTCAACACCACTGAAATTAAAACGGCTCAGGTAAGCGCGTACGTTGATTTCTCGGCCGCCCATGCGCATCAACTCATTGCCCTGACTCACCACGTCGAACACGGACTTCTCGGGATCAATGTCGCGGTGCTGCTGGTCAACGTAGGAGAGTTTCACGGTTTCGCCTACTTCAAACGTTCCGCTGTCAGCCTTCTCCAAGCCCATAATGAGGCGGAAGAGAGTGGTCTTTCCGGCACCATTCGGTCCTATTACGCCAATGATACCGTTAGGCGGCAACATGAAGTTCAGGTCGCTGAACAGTACCTTCTCTCCGAAGGCCTTCTGTACATGTATGGCTTCGATCACCTTATTGCCCAAGCGCGGTCCGTTGGGAATGTATATCTCCAGTTTCTGCTCCTTCTCCTTCTGGTCCTCGTTGAGCAGTTTGTCGTAAGAATTGAGACGTGCCTTACCTTTTGCCTGTCGGGCCTTGGGGGCCATTCTTACCCATTCCAGTTCACGCTGCAACGTCTTGCGCCGCTTCGACTCTGCCTTTTCCTCCTGCTCCAATCGTAACGACTTTTGCTCAAGCCATGAGGTATAATTCCCCTTCCAAGGAATGCCTTCGCCGCGGTCGAGCTCCAGAATCCATCCGGCAACGTCGTCGAGGAAGTAGCGGTCGTGGGTAACGGCAATCACAGTGCCCTCATATTGGTTCAGGTGCTGTTCCAGCCAGTCAATGCTTTCAGCGTCCAGATGATTCGTAGGCTCGTCGAGCAGCAGTACGTCGGGTTTCTGTAACAGCAGACGGCACAGGGCCACGCGTCTTCGTTCTCCACCACTCAGATGGGCTACGCCCGAGTCTGCCGGAGGGCAGCGCAATGCATCCATCGCGCGCTCCAAACGGCTGTCAAGGTTCCACACGTCGCGGCTGTCCAGAAAGTCTTGTAACTCCCCCTGGCGGACAAAGAGCTGGTTCATTTTCTCTTCATCCTCATAGTATTCCGGAAGTCCAAAGTTTACGTTGATCTGTTCATACTCCTTTAAAGCGTCTACTTCCTCCTGTACGCCCTCTTCTACAATCTGGCGCACCGTCTTCGTCTCGTCGAGTTGCGGCTCCTGCGGCAGATAGCCCACCGTGTAGCCTGGGGAGAATACGACGTGTCCCTGGTATTCCTGATCCAATCCGGCAATAATCTTGAGCAGCGTACTCTTACCGGCACCATTCAGGCCGATGATGCCTATCTTTGCGCCGTAGAAGAACGACAGGTAGATGTTCTTCAGTACTTGCTTTTGGTTCTGCTTGATGGTCTTCGATAGACCCACCATGGAGAAAATAATCTGTTTGTCGTCAACGGTAGCCATGATTACTGGTTATAAAAATGAGTAAAAACTTTAATGCAATAGGCATGGTCAGCCACACTGCCCGTTTCTCTGCAACTGTGCATAGCCAATATGGGGTTGCCCATGTCTACACCACGCAATGGCAGCGAAGAAGCCAAGATGTTGCCTAACGTACTTCCTCCAGCTACGTCGCTATGATTCACAAATCGCTGGCAAGGCACTCCGGCCTCCTTGCAGAGCGCTGCAAATACAGCGGCGGAAACGGCGTCGCTCGCATACTTCTGCGCAGCGTTAAACTTAATGACGGGGCCGCCGCCCAGTGTGGGATGATTAGTGGGGTCGTACTTCTCGCTGTAGTTGGGATGCCATGCATGGGCATTGTCGGCCGAGATCATGAATGCCCTTTCCAACGCTTGCTGGAAGGCTTCCTCCGTTCCGCTCTGCTTCCGCACCATGCGTTGCAGCATGGAGGCTAAGAAGGGGCTTCCGGCTCCTTGCTTGGTCTGCGAACCTGTTTCCTCGTTGTCGAAGATGGCGAGTACCTGTGCAGTTTCGCTTTCTTTTGCACTCAGTAGGGCTTTCAGGCCGGCGTGGCACATCGAAAGGTCGTCAAGTCTACCTGAGGAGATGAACTCCTGATGAGCTCCGAAAGTGCAGGCTGGCGTGGCATCGGCCAAATAGAGATCGAAGTCCATCACGTCGCTTTCCTTTACGCGAAGTTCTTCCGTGATGAGATTCATGAGCAAGTGGCCGCGCTCCAACTCATTGTTGATGATGCCCAGAATGGGAAGCATGTCTTTCTGCTTGCTCAACTTCACGCCATCGTTTACCTGTCGGTTGAAGTGAATGGCCAAATTGCTAATCTGAAGCAATGGCTGCTTAATGTGGAGCAGTCTTGTTTCGGGGTGGAAGGCATCTTTACCGCGCAGTATTACCCTTCCTGCCAGCGTGAGCGGACGATCGAACCACGGAGACATGATGGGGCCTCCATACACCTCCGTATTCAGTCTTACAATGCCACCCTCGGCCGTCATTTCCGCCTGCGGTTTGATGCGAAAGGTGGGTGAATCGCAGTGAGCACAGATTAGGTGGAATCCCGTTTCGCTCATCGGCTTGCGGCCTAAGCGAAAGGCATAGATGGAAGAATCGTTTTTCGTAACATAGAGTTTCAGTCCCTCTTGCATTTGGGGAAGAGGGAGGGCAGGGTCTACTTTGACGAAGCCAGCTTCGTCTAATGCCGTAGAAATTTGCTTCACCGCTATGAAGTTGACAGGAGAAGCATCAAGAAATTGGAGTAAATCTCGGATCATTATGGTACGATAATAAATTATATAAAGCACCTGTGGCAATTCGCTATTGAAATAAAAAAGGGAAAGCTCATTGAGCTTTCCCCAATTAGCGTACCCAGACCCGGGATCGAACCGGGATGGATTGCTCCACTGGTGTTTGAGACCAGCGCGTCTACCAATTCCGCCATCTGGGCATCACTCTCCACAAATGCAGTGCAAAAATACGAAATAAATACCATTCCATCCAAACATTTGTTGGGGAATTTATGTTAGATGGACTGCATTAAGAACTAAAAGTCATCTTTTCTCTCGCTTTATAGTAACAATTCATAAGTTACTGCCGCTCGGGCATGCCAATCTGAAAAACTTCGCCTTTTCTCTTTGCATGTCTCTCGCTTAATCGTATCTTTGCAGCAAAGATGAGCACGAGGATGAAACCCAGAAATATACTGAAGTGCAAATCACCAACCGTTGGCTTGCAGTACATAGGTGTTACTGATATGACCGTCTCTCGCTGGAAAACCAATAAGATACGGCGATCCGTAGCACTATTTGTTGAAATCGTTTTCCTGCCCCAATGTTGATATCAAAGATCTATTGGAGGTGGATTTCGATGCAGATGGGAAATATTATGTCTAAGAATATATACATTTATGAAGAAAGAAGAAATACAAG
The DNA here is from genome assembly GCA_017468985.1 of Bacteroidaceae bacterium. GTDB lineage: Bacteria > Bacteroidota > Bacteroidia > Bacteroidales > Bacteroidaceae > UBA6382. The sequence goes on along the minus strand of JAFUHF010000045.1, from coordinate 1,748 downwards.
CTTTATTTCAATGCTATGAAAATGCTGTTTGCATGTTTAGCGAGACTGAATGTTGGAGTGCTCGCGATTTACAGAAATTGTTGGGATATAGTCTATGGCAAAACTTTACTAATGTTATAGCAAAAGCGAAAGAAGCGTGTGCCAATGTTGGACAAGACGTATTAGATCATTTTATTGACGTCAATAAGATGATAATCGTTGGAAAAGGCGCACAGCGAGAAGTAGATGACATTATGCTTACACGCTATGCTTGTTATTTGGTTGCACAGAATGGTGATCCAAGAAAACCTCAAATCGCCTTCGCACAGACCTATTTTGCAGTCCAGACACGTCGTGCAGAACTGATTGAACAACGCCTTCTGGAAGCTGAGCGAGTCAAAGCACGTGCCAAATTGCAGGAAACAGAACGGAAGCTCTCTGGCATTTTGTATGAGCGTGGAGTGAACGATCAGACTTTTGCTGTTATCCGATCTAAAGGAGATCAGGCTCTTTTTCGTCTGAATACAAATATGATGAAACGTAAGTTGGGGATGCCTCAAAGCCGTCCTCTTGCCGACTTTCTTCCAACTATTAGCATCAAGGCCAAGGACTTTGCTGCAGACGCTGACAAGCGTCAACGTTCAAGCCAAAGACCTTCAAGGCGAAGCATCCATCACACGGGAGCATGTAGACAACAATGCTGCAGTGCGCAAGATGCTCACAGAGCGTGGCATTATCCCAGAGAATCTTCCTCCTGCAGAGGATGTCAAAAAGGTTGAACGTCGGCTGGCAAGCGAACAGAAGAAAATGCTGAAGAATAAGAAGAAATAACATATCATGGCTAAAGAAAAGAAAACGGACATCATCGTGGCACGGCTACTGACCGAAGCTGGAATTTACTTTACACCTGAAGAAAGTTGTATCGTGGAGGTCAACGAGGCATTGAAAACAGCTTCGAAACGCGATACGGGTAGAAAGGGATTCCCAGAGTTTGTGGCGCAGTCTGGCGATTTCATCCTTGTCATAGAAGACAAGCCCGATGCCGAACACCAGGCTAAATACATGAACGGCAAGAACGATACCCTGCTCATGGACACGAAAAGCAAAGAGCTATATGCCGAGAATGGAGCCTTGCACTATGCCCTGAAAATCATTCAGAACACAACCTTTAAACGAGTCATTGCTTTCGGCTGTAGCGGTACGGAGAAGGACAGGCTGCGCATCCGTCCCATCTACGTCAGTCCTACGGGCTACAAACTGATGCCGATGGTCAAAGACTTTTCATGGTTTGCTGCCGACAAGATAGACCGATACTATAATGAGAAGATTTGCGAGAACAAGCCCATTGAGCAGGTGGAACTGGAGGAAATCATCCGCCGTGCTGGCAAACTGCACGAAGACCTGCGTACCTACGGACAACTGGGCGAAACAGAGAAGCCGCTTGTGGTCTCGGCTATTCTCTTAGCACTTTGCGAGGACGATTTCAGCACTGAAGACCTGAACGCCGACAAGGTGAAGACCGACGGCATGAAAATCTACAGCGCACTCTCTACGCACCTCGACCGTGTACAAGTGCAGCCCGAAGTGAAGAAGCAGCGAGTGCTCAATCAGTTTACGCTTATTACTGACCGTCCTCACTTGTCAGAAAAAGACGACCGTCTCGGCAAGTCCCCATTGCGATACTTCGCCGAGTATCTCAACTCCAACATTTTGACGGCCATCACCAACAACTCGCCCGAAGACGTGCTTGGCCGCTTCTACGGCGAGTT
>JAFUHF010000044.1 GCA_017468985.1 Bacteroidaceae bacterium | reverse complement strand
GGACTGCAACACGTTCGTGGACAGCATGAACAAGCTGACGCAGTTCTACAAACAGACTGTGATAGCCAGCAACAAGCGTTCCGACACGATGGAACAAAACCGCCAGCAGAAGTCCGACCAGCCGGCCTCGGAAAGCGACAGTACCCCTGCCGCCGACGAAACCCAGACCGACCAGACCGATGCCGGCCAGGACATCACCCCTGAAACTCAAGCCACTGCCGAGGCCTAAAGAGTGAATCCTTCCGTCAGGGCCGGCATACAGCCATCGCCCCTGCTCTCCTCTCCAGAGTGCAGGGGCGGTTTGGTTATTACATTCTATAAAGAAATATTCGGATACTTTCTGCTGAATCGTCTGACTGCTCGTAAACGAAACATTTTACTATTCAGGCTACAAAGATAGTCCCTTTCTACGATACTTCTCTGTTTTGACGGCAGAATTATAATAATATTTCTGTCATGAAGCATTTTATTCACTAAATAATCGTATCTTTTCACCGTGTTTCGAAAGAGACGCATTTTATTAGGCTCAACATATCCGAATTACCACCTCGAAATAACGAGCCAAATACTCACAGAGCGTATGCGCTATCATGCGCAGACGTTTCGACGAGTGAGTAAGGTTGTGGTAAACCTCGGATATGCGTGGATAATGTCTGCGCATTTTTTCGTTGGATATATTTATTAACTTCAGCCTTACGCAACACGGTTAAGCGAATTTTATGTACAAATTATTTTTTGGTTTTTATTGGTAGTAGTTATGTCACTTAATACTTTCGCTCAGAAACAAGTGACAATTAAGGCCGGAACAATTATTCCCCTTCAGTCTGTAAAACAAGTAAAAGCAGCTGACGTTTCAGAAGGTCAGACAGTAGACTTTCAAGTTGTCCAAGATGTAAACGTGGATGGTGTTAGTGCTATTCCACATGGAACACTCGTAAAAGGTAGAGTATCAGAAGCAAGAAAAAGCACTATTGCTGGAACCAAAGGACGCTTGGTCATAAACATCAACAGCTTGAATACACCTGATGGAGAATCTGTTTTCTTTTCAAACACAGATGTAAGAATCTATGGGAAGAACAGAACGCCACTTGCTGTTATTACAGGCCTGTTTGTATGGCCATGTCTCTTCATTCCTGGTAGCAAAGCTGTACTACCTGCGGGATATGAAGTTCAAGCTACTGTAGCTGCAAATACACCCATAACAATAAAATAGTTCTCTTAGAAGTAAGCTATTAAGGTATTACTACTGAAGTGGGAAGTCTTGCCATGTAGGCATAGACTTCCCACTTTATAATTAATATATAGCAATGAATAATCGACTTCTTAGGCGTCAATCCATGTACCACAGTCAGTATCTGCGATGTAGCTTACAATCTGTTTACGCAACTCCATAAGGTTCTTAGTTACCACATCCCACACAACGATGTTGTCTATCTGGAAATATTCGTGAACAATGTAATTACGCATACCTTTAACCATCTTCCATGGAGTCTGTGGGTGCGAATTCTGGAATTCCATCGTAAGCATATTCGCAGCTTCGCCGATGATCTCTATATTCTTCACCACGGCATAATACATCATGTCGTCTGCAACAAAATCATCAAAGCTCTTTCCTTCAGTGTATCTTACAACGCGATCTATGGCTAAAAGGATGTGTACCAAACGTTCTTTGTCCCTAAGCTGTTCTCTCATAAATCAGGAGTCTGTCTTTTTCTACACTTTTGCGAGCAAAAGGAGCCAACGATTGCTCCGTAACTAAGTCTACATTGCGACCGAGCAACTCTTTTAAATCTTCGTACATTCCGAAAAACTCTAAACCAACAGGCAGGGAATAATCCAGATGAACGAGAATATCCACATCGCTTGTAGGCGTTTCCTCGCCACGGGCAAAAGAACCGAAAAGCCATGCTTTCAGGACTGGCTGCGTCTTGAAATATTCGGCCACTTTCTGCTGAATCGTCTGACTGTTCATAAACGAAATGTTTTATTATTCAGGCTACAAAGATAGTCCTTTTCTGCGATACTTCTCTATTTTGACGACAGAATCTTCTTCGAGTTTTTTTTTATTCACCAAATAAACGCATTATCACATCACTGCTTCAACCGGCTGCGGTCTACGGCTTGGCGCTTCTTCTCAGTATATCCGCCGAAGTTCCAGGTGAGCGAGAGGCCTATCTCGCGGTAGCAGCTGGTTTCCATTTTCAGGTTTTGCGTGGCATAGCGTATGCGTGGATAGATGGCATAGGTTTCGAGCAGGTCGCGGCCGTATAGTTGCAGCGTGGTGTTCGAAACGGGCTTCCACGTGAAGCTGAGGTCCAAATTGCCGGAGGCCGGAAGGTCGAACGTGGACTGTATGGCCTTGGTACGGAAGAAACCGTCGATGTTCATCGTTATCTTCTTTGAGAAAGTCAACGTGTTGCGCACGTTCACCATGCAGAACACGACGTTGCGGTCGAAGCTGAGGCTGTAGAAGTCGCTGTCCTTTTGGCGCTGCCATGCACCGATGAGCGTCAGGTTCGTTTTCCACCATTTGCATACGTTCAGCGGAATGTGTGCCTGTACTCCGGCCTGCTGCTGGAAGTCCATGTTGAGCACTCGGTAGTTCACTCTTAGCGTGTCGCCGCGCTGATAGGGCGTCTGCACGAAATAGTTGTCGGTATGGGTGAACCATCCTACAAACTGGTATTTGTTTTTCAGCAGGTAGATCATTTGTGCAGAGTACGAACTGGATGGCTTCAGCGACGGATTGCCCACCACCATGCCGTAGCCACCTTCTATGTAGCTCGTGAAATCTTTCACTGACCAATAGTCGGGATAGCGCTTTCCGCTGCTCATCATCAGCATCACGGTGTGCCCACTCTTTGGCATCCATGTGAAGTGGAGGGTAGGGAAGAGGTTCCATCGGTTCCATACGGGCGAGTGATAGTATTCCGCGGCTACTGACATATCTGACGAAAGCTTGGGACCGAACTGTTTCGTGGTTCCTGCATAGATGTTGAGATTCTGCTCGCGCTGCACAGAACTGGCCGGAGCTGGTGCCTGGGCCGACTGAGTGGAGAGTAACGTGTAGTGCTGGTGGCTGTGGTCGCTGCTTACGTGGAAGGTGGTACCGTAGTTCAGTTTCCAGCCACTGCGGAGCTGGTGCTCCTGTTTCAGCCATAACTTCCATCGCGTCACCCTCTGTGCGGCCTCCACCTGATAATCCAAGGGCTGGCTGAACACGTCCTGTCCTTCTGTTTTTGCAGAGTGGAGCACCTCGGTCGTGGGGTCGCGATAGTAGGTGAGCTCTGCTCCTGCCTTGAGCCCGAACGGTGCAGTGTAGTCCACACGGCCGTCGTGAAGCTCCGGACGGGCCAGATTATCGTTTGTGGAACTCAGACTGCCGGAACCGGTAGCGCGTGTGGTATTGGTCTGGTAGCTTCCGTTATACACGATGCTCAGCTGGTGGTTCTCGGCCAAATTGTAGTCCGTTCCTATGCGCCACGTATGCTCGTGCGTCCACCGAACATGGGGGTCGAAGGTGCGGATGTCGTAGGTTCGTCCATTGTCCAGATGGTGGAGACTGTGGAAACGGCTCCACCCATAAGCCCTTCCGTTGTGGTTGCTATAGAGCGCGTCGGAGCTCCACTTACCTTTATTATATAAAAGGCTTCCGCGCTCACGCCAGCTGGCGTCGTGCGTCTGTTCCGCTGCTCCATAGAGTTCGCCCTGTATAGCTGAAGGACCGTCCACTTCATGATTCAACCTCAAGTTAATGACGGCTCCGCGCACTCCGTAGCGCGCAGGAGCGGCGAGCATAATCTCTGCCTCCTTGAGACGACTGGCAGGCAGGGCGTGCAGCAAGGCAGAGAGCTGTTCTGATGTGAGCCGTTGCTCTTTTCCGTCGATCATCAGCGAGAGACCCTGTCCGGCTATGGAAAACTGTCCGTCGCGCTCCGTCACGCCAGGCAGTTCCTTCAATGCGTCGAAGGCATTGACGGCCGCACGCCCACGAAGCAGATGCTGCATGTTGTAAATGAGCTGGCCAGCCTCGGCTTTTACCATCGGACGCTCGCCACGCACCAATGCTTCGGGCAGCGCACGCATCATACTGTCGGCACGCTCCACGGCGCGCAACGAATCAGCCGCATTCTGGGCCTTTGCGCCCAGAGCGACTGCTAATAAGAGAGAATTCAATAAATGTAGTTTCATCGTCTTGCACTGATTTTTCGGAGTGCAAAGTTACGATCTCAGCGTAGTGGTCTCCAAACATTCTTGCTTACCAAGTCTTAAGGGAAATGTTATATAGCATTACACCCCATTTTCGAACATATAATCAGAAAAACGGGTCATGTGTTGCATTTTATACACGAGCAAGCGGTGCAATACAAACACTGCCATACGTGAAATGCTAAAAAAGCGCAGAAGTGTTATATAGACTTAACGAGAAACCGCTTGTAAGGGAAAAGAAACTAACTTTGCATAGAGATTTCAAACACTACGACCATGAAACTTTCGCTCCGACGAATCGTGATGCTCGTAATCTTGGCCCTGACTTGCATCTTTGGCTACCAGGTATACTGGCTCACCAGCCTGTACCGATCTTGGCGGACCGAGGCCCTGACACGCATCAACGAGGCCCTCAGCATAAGCGACTTCAAGGAACTGATGGCGCGCGTGGAGAAGTATCGCAACAGCGTAGAACACCACGGGCTGATCAATATCAGCTCAGGATCCAGAAAAGATAGCACACACATCCACGTTGATGCCATGAAGAATGTAGGACTGGCTCGCGAGGTGCAGTTTGTAGACAAGAACGTAGTCTTCGTGCGAGCCGACACCACCGTGATGAAAGATACGGTGGTGAATGGCAAGACGATGAAGATAAGATACGTCAACTCCAACCAGATGCACCTCAAGGGAAACGGCATCGACTCGCTGATGGGAAGCCGTATGCCCATGGAGGAACTGGCCGAATACTATCAGAAAGGTCTCCATCTGGGGCTCGATGCCTTCGGTCCCGTTGATATCAAGACATACGACTCCCTGCTTACGCTCGAACTCAGGCAGGCAGGGCTTGAAGTTCCCCATCAAACGGAACTGATCTATGCAGGGCCACCCGACACCATCATGGCCAGCGTGCGCACCCCGGGCTACATGCCTACGAAGGACGCGTTGGCGTTTAGTTTCATCTTCGACCTCAACGGACGGGGCACGTATCACGTAAAACTGGAACCCATCGATACGCTGATTATTCAGCAGATGACGGGCATACTTACAGCCTCGGTGCTCATATTGATATTAATCAGCGCCGTATTCATCTACCTGCTTTACGTGGTTCGAAAGCAGAAAACGCTGGACGAGATGAAAAGCGATTTTACCAACAACATGACTCATGAGCTGAAGACTCCGATTGCCGTGGCCTACGCCGCTGGCGACGCTCTGCTGAACTTTGATGCCATGAACGACCGCCACAAACTACGCGAATATCTGCAAATCAGCCAGCAGCAACTGCGCAAGCTGAGTCAGCTGGTGGAGCAGATTCTGTCCGTCAGCATGGAGCGCCGAGGACGCATAAAATTGCAGATAGAAACCTTCGGCGTGCGAGATGTCCTTATCCCCATCGTGGAACAGCATCGGCTGAAAACCCACGCGGAGGCCGACATCAGTCTCAGCGTAGAGCCGGAAGACCTGTGCGTAAGGGCTGACAAGATGCATTTCCAGAATATCGTGGGTAATCTGGTGGACAACGCGCTGAAATATGGCGGCACGAGCGTAGCGGTAAGCATACGGTGCCGGAAAGAAGAACGCAGTACGACAGTCTCCGTAACGGACAGTGGTCCGGGCATCCCCCAAGCCAAGCAGCGCTACGTGTTCGACAAATTCTATCGCCTTCCCGACGGCAACCAGCACAACGTCAAGGGATACGGTTTGGGGCTCTACTACGTGAGGAGCCTGATGACCAGCATGGGTGGCCGCGTAACGCTGGAAAGCGAACCGGGAAAGGGCAGTACATTCAAACTACAGTTTTATGAATCGGATTGACGTTTTATTGGTTGAAGATGAACACATACTGGCCATGATCATCAAGGACACCTTCGATGCTCAGGGCTTCAACATACGCATTGCAGCAGACGGGATGACAGGGTTAACAGCCTTTCGCGAAAGGCGCCCCGACGTAGTTGTGGCCGACGTCATGATGCCCCGGATGGACGGGTTCGAGCTGGTGCGCCACATCAGAAAGATAGACCAGCATACTCCCGTACTTTTCCTAACGGCAAGAAGCAGTATGAGCGACGTAGTGAACGGTTTCGAACTCGGAGCCAACGACTACCTGAAGAAGCCTTTCGGAATGCAGGAACTCATCGTCCGCATCAAGGCACTTGCAGGTCGCTTCTCCACGACGTCGGGCCAGAGTCCATCAAGGACAGAATGGCTGGAAGTAGGCAGTTACGCCCTTAACCCCACGACGCAACACTTGCGCCACGACGGCTACGAACAGGAACTGTCGTATCGCGAAACGGAGATACTCCGCCGCCTCATCATGAACGTGGGGCAGGTAGTACACACGCAGGACATCTTGATGGAACTATGGGGCGACGATTCCTACTGGAACACGCGAAGCCTCCACGTCTTCATTACAAAACTGCGCCACAAGCTCTCGGCCGATCCTCGACTGCGCATTGTAAACATAAGAGGTGTGGGGTATAAACTCATAGTGAGCTAAAGGAGCAGTGGTGTCCCATCAGTAATGCTTGTTTCTTTGATCTCCTTACGCTTGGACGAACAAATTAGGTAAAACTTCGTTTTCCATTTTGTTCTTCGCTCACTTAATCGTAACTTTGCACTCTCATAGAGAGAGCTATATCACAGTCATTTATTCAAAACAATAATAATGAAACAGAAAACCCGTTTATTTCTGCACGCCTGCGCACTGATGGCAGGCGTGGTGATACTTACGGTGGTCCTGCAAGGCTGCGGAAGTAAGTATAAGTATGAATCGGTGAAGGGCGACCCCACTGAGACACGTATCTACAAACTGGACAATGGACTGACCGTCTACCTGAGTCCCAACAAGGAGACTCCGCGTATTCAGACCTTCATTGCCGTGCGCACCGGTTCGAAGAATGATCCTGCCGAAACCACTGGCCTGGCCCACTATCTGGAGCATCTCATGTTTAAGGGTACGGATAAGTTTGGCGTGACCGATCCAGAAGCCGAAGCTCCGCTGCTGGACGACATCGAAGCGCGCTATGAAGCGTATCGTCAGCTCACCGACCCCGAAGCACGCAAGGAGGCCTATCGCGGCATCGACAGCGTGTCGCAGGTGGCAGCGCAGTACTTCATTCCCAACGAGTATGACAAACTGATGTCGGCCATCGGTGCTGAAGGTACGAATGCCTATACGAGCAACGACGTGACGTGCTACACGGAAGACATTCCCTCGAACGAAGTGGAAAACTGGGCCAAGATTCAGGCCGACCGCTTCCAGAATATGACTATCCGCGGATTCCACACCGAGTTGGAAGCCGTTTATGAGGAATTCAATATTGGTCTCTCGAGCGACCAACGCAAACTCTTCACAGCACTGCTCACGAAGCTGTTCCCTGGCCATCCCTATGGCACGCAGACCACCATCGGAACGCAGGAGCACCTGAAGAATCCTTCCATCACGAACATCAAGAACTATTTCAACAAGTGGTATCGCCCCAACAATGTGGCTATCTGCATGGCCGGAGACTTCGATCCCGACAAAGTGATTGCCACGATTGACAAATACTTTGGCAGCTGGCAGCCAGGAGAAGACGTGGCGCAACCCACGTTTGCCGATCCGGAGCCTATCACCGCTCCGCAGGACACCACCGTGGTAGGCTTGGAAGCCGAAATGCTGTGGCTGGGCTGGCGCTTCGACAGAGGTAACTCTCCGCAGATCGATACACTGGAAGTAGTGAGCCAGATGTTGAGCAATGGCACGGCAGGCCTGCTGGACCTTGACCTGAATCAACAGATGAAGGTGCTCGGAGCCTATGCCGGATCCGAAGCCATGCTCGACCACTCTTTCTTCATCATGGGCGGCGTGCCCAAACCGCAGCAAACGCTGGAAGAAGTACGTGATCTGCTGCTTGAGGAACTCAGCAAGATCAAGGAAGGTAACTTCTCTGACGATCTTCTACCCTCTATTATCAACAACTTGAAACTGAACGTCTATAGCCTCTCAGAGAGCAATCGCGGCAGGGCCAACATGTTTGTAGAGGCCTTTATCAACGAAACACCTTGGGAACAGGTGGTAGGGCAGGTGGCTCGCATAGAAAAGCTCACGAAGGAAGACATTATGGCATTCGCAAGCCGCCACTTTGGCGATAACTATGTGGCCGTATACAAGCGTCAGGGTATTGACCCCACGCAGAAAAAAATTGATAAGCCTGCCATTACGCCTATCCCCACCAACCGTGACACGATGAGCCAGTTTGTGAAGGACATTCAGAACGCTAAGGTGGATCCCATCGAGCCCAAGTTTGTAGACTTCAAGAAAGATCTTACGTTTGGCGAGACAGGGAAGAAATTGCCTTACGTTTATGTTAAGAATACGCTCAATGGACGTTTCCAGATGGCATTCCGCTATGAATTTGGTCAGGAAAGCGACCTGCGCTATCTCTATGCCGCCGACTATCTGGATTACCTCGGCACCGATAGCCTCAGCGCAGCAGAGCTGAAGCAGGCATTTTACAAACTGGCCTGCAACTACAGCATCAACGTAGGTCAGCGTAATACCACCATAAGCCTGCGCGGTCTCAGCGAGAACATGCCTCAGGCCATCCATCTGCTGGAGCACCTCCTCAGCCGTGCCAAAGCAGATCCGCAGGCCTATATGCAGTATGTAGCTCTTGAGGCAAAGTCGAAAGGCGATGCAAAGCACAATCAGCGCACGAACTATCAGTTCCTCTGTGACTACGGTCTCTATGGCCCCTACAATCCTAATCGCAACGCTCTGTCCACAGAGCAGCTGATACAGACCGATCCACAGGAATTGCTCGACCTTCTGAAGAACATCGGACAGTATGGGCACACCTTATTATATTATGGTCCGATGAGCGAGAAGGAACTGGCCGAAAAGGTGGATGCCGTTCATCACATGCCCGATACGCTCTTGCCGGATCCTGAAGCCAAGCACTACGAAATGCAGCCTACGCCGGAGAACGAAATACTCATTGCACCCTACGATGCCAAGAATATCTACATGCGCATGATTCATAACGAGGGGCGCCCGTGGAACAAAGATGAGGACGCTGTGAAAGCCTTGTTTAACGAATATTACGGCGGAGGAATGAATACCATTGTATTCCAAGAACTGCGCGAAGCTCGCGGCTTGGCCTACAACGCTTACGCCAGTTATGTTTCACCACAATATCAAGATGAGTCGGAATACTACTTTACGCACATCATTACGCAAAACGATAAGATGATGGACTGCGTGAATCAGTTCCACGTCATTTTGGACACCATTCCTCAGAGCGAAACGGCTTTCAATATAGCCAAGGAAGCCCTGAGCAAACGTCTGGCCAGCGAACGCGCCACGAAGTTTGGACTGATCAATACATGGTTGGCAGCCAAGGCTCGTGGCATTGACTACGATCGCAATGAGCGCATCTACAATGCACTGCCCGGCGTTACGATGCAGGACATCGTGGACTTTGAGCAGCAGAACATGGCAGGCAAGCCTTATCGCTACGTCATTCTCGGTGATGAGAAAGAGCTTGACCTTAAAGCCCTCGAAAAGATAGGCCCGATCAAGCGCATCACGACAGAAGAATTGTTTGGATATTAATAACTATAAAGGAGTTAAAGGAGTCAAACCCTTTAACTCCTTAAAATAAAAAACTATGCCATCAACCCCAGAATTTAAATACGCCCCCATGTTTCAGGTGGGCAAAGACGAGACGGAATACCGTCTGCTGACGAAAGAAGGCGTAACGCTCTCTTCGTTCGAAGGAAAAGAAATCGTAAAAGTTTCTCCCGAAGCACTGACGCTGCTGGCAGAGCAGGCATTTCACGACGTAGAGTTTACATTGCGTCGCGAGCATAATCTGCAAGTAGCAGCCATACTGGACGATCCTGATGCGAGCGATAATGACAAATACGTAGCCTTGCAGTTTCTGCGCAATGCCGAAGTGGCCGCCCGTGGCATCCTGCCCTTCTGCCAAGATACAGGAACGGCCATTATTCACGGTGAGAAAGGCCAACAGATTTGGACTGGCTTTGAAGACGAAGAAGCCCTGAGTCGCGGCGTTTACAACACGTTCACCCAAGACAATCTGCGCTATTCGCAGAATGCGCCGCTCAACATGTATGACGAAGTCAACACCCGTTGCAACCTGCCGGCCCAGATTGACATAGAGGCCACCGAAGGTGCAGAGTATCGCTTCATAATGGTAGCCAAGGGTGGAGGTTCTGCCAACAAGACCTACTTCTACCCCATGACGAAGGCTACCATACAAAACGAAGGTACCCTTCTTCCCTTCCTCGTTGAAAAGATGAAGAGCTTGGGCACCGCAGCTTGTCCGCCTTATCACATAGCGTTTGTCATTGGTGGCACCAGTGCAGAGAAGAACCTGCTCACCGTGAAGCTCGCCAGTATTAAATACTACGACAACCTTCCCACTACAGGTGACGAAACGGGCCGCGCATTCCGCGACGTTGACTTGGAGCAGAAACTGCTTGACGAAGCCCATAAGATAGGTCTCGGCGCACAGTTCGGAGGTAAATATCTGGCCCACGATATCCGCGTTATCCGCCTGCCACGCCACGGAGCCTCATGCCCCATTGGCATGGGCGTGAGCTGCTCAGCTGACCGCAATATCAAGGCCAAGATCAACCGTGATGGCATCTGGCTGGAGAAGATGGATACCAACCCATCGGAACTCATCCCCGAAGCACTTCGTCAGCCTGGCGAAGGCGGTAAGGGCATAGAGATTGATCTCAGCCAAGGCATTGATGCCGTGCGCAAAGAGCTTAGCAAATATCCCGTAAGCACACGAGTAAACCTGAAAGGCACTATCATCGTAGCGCGCGACAGTGCTCATGCCAAGCTAAAAGCTCGTCTCGATGCTGGCGAAGACCTGCCTGGGTACTTCAAAGACTACCCCGTGCTTTATGCCGGACCAGCCAAGACCCCCGAAGGTTATCCTTGCGGCTCAATGGGACCGACGACGGCAAACCGTATGGATCCCTATGTTGACGAGTTCCAGAGCCATGGTGCCAGTCTCGTCATGATAGCCAAGGGCAACCGCTCGCAGCAAGTGACCGACGCATGCCAGAAGCATGGCGGATTCTATCTGGGAAGCATAGGCGGTGTGGCCGCCGTACTGTCGCAGAGCAGCATCAAGAGTATTGAGTGCATAGAATATCCGGAACTCGGAATGGAAGCTATCTGGAAGATTGAAGTTGAAGATTTCCCAGCCTTCATCCTTGTGGACGATAAGGGCAATGACTTCTTCAAACAACTCAGGCCCTGGTGTTCTGCCTGTAGGAAATAACAGCGAACATAAATTAAAAATACGCGAGGAGTATAAGCATCAGTCTTATGCTCCTCGTATACGTTTATCATGGCAGTTGCGCAAGGGGATTCTAAAAAACTTTGTTTTCCCCTTTGCTTATCGTCATCATATTCGTATCTTTGCAACTATTATATGCAATCCTCAATATGAAATATTTTGTTCTTACCCTTTGCATCTTTGCTTCTGTGAATCAGAGTCTGAAAGCTCAAAGCCAGAAATGTGTTTTCCCAACTGAAATGGCATCGCTCTATGATGAAGTAAAACAAAAGTATGTCCCCGACCGCAGGGAGGCCATGCTGGACATTAAGTTTGTAGTGGAGGGGCGTAGCGTCCGGCTCTCAGGTGAGACGGATCAGTCTGAGGCTCGCGAGGAGCTGGTCAGCGGAATACGTAGTTTAGGCTATGAAGTGAAGGATGAAATACGTGTTTTGCCTGACGAAGCGGAATTAGATGGCCGTAGCTGGGGCATCGTAGACGTTTCGGTGTGCAATCTCAGGACAAGGGGCGATTACGGTGAGGAACAGTCCAGTCAGGCACTGCTTGGCATGCCTGTGCGCATACTGAAGAAGGACAACTGGTTGCAAATCCAAACGCCGGACCGCTATTTGGCATGGGTGCTTCCCTCGGCCGTGAAGCGCGTAACGAAAGCAGAACTGGAGGAATGGAATTGTGCGCCTAAAGTGGTTGTTACTTCTATCTTTGGATTTGTATATTCCAAACCCAGCGTGAATGCGCAGACGGTGAGCGACGTGGTGGCCAGTGATCGACTCAAGCTCCTTGGTTCAAGCGGAAAGTTCTACAAGGTGGAATATCCTGACGGACGCCAGGGATATATCCAGAAATCTGCCTGCGAACCGTTGGACCAATGGTGCAAACATATTAAGCAGGATGCGCAGAGTATTATCAGTACGGGAAAGCGACTCGTTGGCATCCCTTACATGTGGGGAGGCACGAGTACAAAGGGTGTGGACTGCAGTGGTTTTGTGCGCACGACGTTGCTTATGCACGACATTATCATACCGCGCGATGCTTCGCTCCAAGCCTACAAGGGGCAGCGCATTGAGATTGATGCTGATTTCAGTAATTTGCAGGCTGGTGACCTTCTGTTTTTTGGCCGTAAGGCAACGGCTGGAGGGCGCGAGCGCGTAGTACATGTAGGCATCTATACTGGTAACAAACGCTTCATCCATTCCTTGGGCTACGTGCGTGAGGCAAGCTTCAATCCAGCGGATTCAGATTACGATGAGTATGATCTCGGTCGTCTATTGTTCGCAGCCAGAGTGCTTCCATTCATCAATAAAGAGAAAGGACTCTGCACCACCGACCAAAATGAGTTCTATAAATAACGAAACAAACATTACAAAGACATATTTTATGAGCACCAGAAGACAATTCTTTAAGACGGCTGCGCTGGGTACGGTCGGTGCGGCCTTGGCCATGAGCTGCACTAACGGTCAGACAAGTAACAATATTGCTATTCCTTACATCAATCGTTTGGGTAAGGGAGCAAAAATGAAGTTGCGCTTCTTTCCCTACGAACTTAAGTTGCGCCATGTTTTTACAGTAGCCACTTACTCACGTACTACTACGCCTGACGTTCAGGTAGAAATAGAGTATGACGGCGTTGTTGGCTACGGCGAAGCCTCTATGCCGCCTTATCTTGGACAGACGGTGGAGGGCGTTACGGCTTTCCTTCAGAAGGTGGACCTCGAACAGTTCCCCGACCCCACAAAGATAGATGACATCCTCACTTATGTTGATAGCTTGGACGAAGGTCAGCCTGCGGCTAAGGCTGCTATCGACATCGCACTCCACGACCTTGTGGGTAAATTGCTCGGTGCTCCGTGGTTCCGCATCTGGGGACTCGATGCCGACAAAGCTCCCAGCACCACTTTCACCATTGGCATTGATACAGCCGACGTGGTGCGTGAAAAAACCAAGGAGTGCGCCGACCAGTTCAACATTTTGAAGGTGAAATTAGGCCGTGAGAACGACAAGGAGATGATCGAAACCATTCGCGAAGTCACCGATCTGCCCATTGCTGTTGACGTTAATCAGGGATGGACCGATAAGCATCAGGCTCTTGATATGATTCTATGGCTGAAAGAGAAAGGCATCGTGATGGTGGAGCAGCCTATGCCTAAAGAACAGCTTGATGACATTGCGTGGGTCACCCAGCAGAGTCCGCTTCCCATCTTTGCCGACGAAAGCATTCAGCGTTTGCGCGACATCAAGAAGATAGAAGGTGCTTTCACCGGCATTAATATCAAGCTTATGAAGTGCACCGGAATGCGCGAGGCATGGAAGATGCTGAACTATGGCCGTGCCATCGGTATGAAAGTCATGGTGGGCTGTATGACTGAGACTTCCTGCGCCGTTAGTGCCGCTGCACAGCTGTCACCTGCCGTCGACTTTGCCGACCTGGACGGTAATCTTCTGATTGCCAACGATCGCTTCGATGGTATGAAGGTTGTAGATGGCAAAATGGTACTGCCAGAGCGTCCTGGCATTGGTGTTGTGAAGATAGAAGATCTGGAACAATGAAGCAACTTGTCATTGTCCTTATCGTTATGCTCTGTGCAGCTCCTGCATGGGCTGAGAAGCGTGAGAAATATTCGTGGGAAAAGGATCTGAAACATCGTCTGCTGCGCGACTTCAGCAAAACCCACGACGAGGTTAAGAAGTATATTCAGGGATATTTGCCTTACGTAACGGATGAAGATATGGCCGAGTGGGAGCAAACGCGTGCTCTTGAGGTGATGACCATCAATGGCGAGAAGCGTTATTTCCATAGTGCTGGTCCCAATCTGTTCCGTATCGATTCAGCTTGCGTAGCCCTGAAACGTTATATCACGGGTCCCGTGAAGGGTACACACGACGACGAGGATCTCGCTGATATGCACGAGCTCTTTAAGACTGCATCATCCTCGCCTAACCATACTGGTGCCCCCAAAACGATGCGTGTAACCTACACTCTGACCGTTAATGCCGACGCTGTGCCCAGTGGTGAGAAGATACGTTGCTGGTTGCCATTGCCGCGCGAGGATTTTGCTCGTCAGCAGGACGTGAAACTCATCAGCACAAGCGAAAAGCACTTCAAGCGTTCGCCTGAGGCATACCACCATTCGTCTGTTTACATGGAGAAGAAAGCCCAGGCTGGCAAACCCACTGTGTTCAGCGAAACGTTTGAGTATACCGTCCTTGGCCAATGGTTTAACCTCAAGCCCGAAGACGTAAAACCCTATGACACTTCATCCAAGCTGTATAAAGAATATACCTCCGAGCGTGAGAAGCATATCATTTTCACTCCCGAATTGCGCCGTGTGGCCGACAGCCTCACTTCCGGTATATACAATCCTCTCCTGAAAGCCAGGAAGATTTTTGCATGGATCAACGACACGAAGCCCTGGGCGTCGGCGCGTGAATATTCTACGATAGACAACATTCCCATGTACGTGCTTCAAAACGGTCATGGCGATTGCGGACAGCAGACGTTGCTGTTTCTTACGCTCTGTCGCATCTGCGGCATTCCGGGGCATTTCCAGAGCGGTTTCCGCATGCAGCCTTCGGGATGGAATCTTCACGATTGGTGCGAGATCTACTTCGAAGGCATTGGCTGGGTGCCCGTCGATCAGTCTTTCGGCTTCCCCGACTACGCCTCAAACGACGATGAACATTGGTTCTTCCTTGGTGGTATGGATGCTTGGCGTATGGTAGTCAACGATGACTATGGCATGCCGCTCTATCCTAAGAAGAAATATCCGCGCAGCGAAACCGTTGACTTCCAGCGTGGTGAGGTAGAATGGGCCGGTGGCAACTTGTACTTCGATCAATGGCGGTATAACATGAAAATTGAATACTTGAAACAATAAGCAATGAAAACCAAAATCATTACTTTGGCCTTGATGCTCGCCGTTCTCATGCCTGCACAGGCCGAGAAGCGCGAGAAATACTCTTGGGATAAGGATTTGAAACACCGTCTACTGCGCGATTTTCGGCGTAGCCATGAGGAAGTGAAGCAATATATTCAGCGCTATCTGCCTTACGTCACCGATGAGGAAATGAACCATTGGGAACAGACGCGTGCTCTTGAGACGATGGTCATTGACGGTCGCAAACTCTACTTTCGCAACGCTGGTCCCAACCTGTTCCGCATCGACTCTGCCTGCGTTGCTCTGAAGGAATACGCCGAGGGCCCCATCATCAGCTCCAGCGAGAAGGTTTATAAGGAAAACGTTCCGCTGATCCTTAAGGAAGCATCAGCGTCGTTGATAGGACTTGCACAGCCCAAGCGAATGCGCATACACTATACGCTTACGATAGTTGCCGACGCTATTCCTGCAGGTGAGAAAATACGCTGCTGGTTACCCTATCCGCGTCACGACGTGCCTCGTCAGCAGGACGTGAAGTTCATCAGTGCCAGCGAACCGAAGTATAAATTCTCCGACCCCTCGTGCGTACACTCTACTATATATATGGAAAAGAAAGCACAGGCCGGCCGGGAAACTCAGTTTGGCGTTACCTTCGAATACACCTCCTACGGCCAGCGTTTTGACCTGCGTCCTGAGCTCATCAAGCCTTACGACACGTCGTCGAAACTGTATAAGGAATATACTTCCGAGCGCGAAAAGCATATCATCTTCACTCCGCGTCTGCGCCGTTTGGCCGACAGCCTTACGGCTGGCGAGACCAATCCTTTGCTCAAGGCCAAGAAGATGTTCCGCTGGATCAACGACCACTATCCTTGGGCATCAGCGCGCGAATACTCCACGCTCGAGAACATTCCCATGTATGTTCTCGAAAACAACCACGGCGATTGCGGTCAGGTCACGCTGCTCTTCGTCACCCTTTGCCGCATCTGCGGCATTCCTGCCCATTTCCAGAGCGGATTCATGGTTAATCCTGCCAATTGGGACATGCACGACTGGGGTGAGATCTACTTTGAAGGCATCGGATGGGTGCCCGTCGACCAGTCGTTCGGCGTTCCGGCCTATGCCCGTAACGAAGCCGAAGAATGGTTCTATGTGGGCGGCATAGACTCCTGGCGTCTCGTTGTTAACAGCGACTACGGAATGCCGCTCTCACCAAAGAAGAAGTATCCGCGCAGCGAAACCGTGGACTTCCAGCGTGGTGAAGTGGAATGGGCCGGTGGCAACATCTATTTCGACCAGTGGGACTACAATATGGATATCGATTTTCTTGACAACTGATAATGAAACGCTTCTTATCTCTTCTCGCAGCTGCATTGCTCGCCTCTGCCGTTGCTGCTGAAGATATTATTATTGATCGCACGCAGAGCGTGGGCAAGATAAAACCCATGAACGGCGTCAACAACGGCCCAGCCGGTCCTGCCGGTAACGGTAATTCTCAACAAAAGGACAACTTCGCTACCTATAAGGCTGCGCGCTTTCCTTTTGCACGAACCCACGACGCCGCTTTCAGCGAGAGCTACGGCAGTGAACATACCATTGACATTACGGCCATCTTCCCCGATTTTTCCCGTAAGGTAGACGATCCTTCTGCCTACGACTTTGCCATCACCGATTGGTATCTCGATCGCATCCGTCAGATGGGAACCGAGGTGTTCTTCCGCCTCGGACAGAAGATTGAGCACCATGTAAAGAAGTATGGTATCAATCCTCCGAAGGATTTCAAGAAGTGGGCGCAGATTTGCGAGCATATCATCCGCCATTACAACGAGGGCTGGGCCGATGGTCACCATTGGAACATCCAGTGTTGGGAGATATGGAACGAAGCCGACCTTGCGCAATACGATCCCGAAGACAACCGCCTCACGTGGGGAGGCACACAGCAGCAGTTCTTCGAGTTCTATGCCATAGCGGCCAAGCACCTCAAGAAATGTTTTCCCGATCTCAAGATTGGTGGCCCTGCCTTTGCCGGAGAATACTGGATCGACAAGTTCCTTACCTATATGTCTAAGGAAAACGTTCCTATCGATTTCTTCTCGTGGCACTGCTATGCTTACAAGCCTCAGAGTATGATGAACAAAGCGTACCGCATACGCGAATTTCTCGATAAGTATGGTTATAAGGAAACCACTACTACGCTCAATGAGTGGAACTATGTGCGCAACTGGACCAACGAATTCCTATACAGCCTCCGCACCATGCGCAATCAGAAGGGTGCTGCTTTCTGTTCGGCCGTGATGAGCGTCTGTCAGGACGCTCCGGTGGATATTCTGATGTACTACGATGCCCGTCCCGAGACAGTGTTCAACGGCTTGTTCGACATGTACACCATGCATCCCACGCCTGTTTACTATCCCTTCTATGCCTGGAGCAAACTGGCCGACTTGGAAACGCAAGTCAGGGTGACTTGCGAGGATAAGGAACTCTATGCCACGGCTGCTGCCAAGGCTGGTGGCCCCATGCGCATATTGGTGAGCCGCTATTCCGATGACGACAACATTATCCGCCACCGCGACGTTACGCTGCGCCTTCCCGGTACGCCCGACGGACACGCTACGGGCCACATCATAGACTCCGGCCGCCTCTACACCGAGATACCTCTCGCTGTCAGCGGCGACAGCATGGTGGTACGCATGGAGCCTAATTCCGTTATCTTAATTGAAGTAGAATAAACATGAATCATACCAAGGAACAAAAGATGGCAGCCTTTGGCCGCCTGCTCGACGTGATGGACGAGCTCCGCGCAAAGTGCCCGTGGGACAGCAAGCAGACCAATCAGAGCCTGAAGAGCAACACCATCGAAGAAGTATACGAGCTTTGTGACGCGCTCACTCGCGAAGACAACCATGAGATATGCAAGGAACTGGGCGACGTGTTGCTTCACGTCGTGTTCTACGCCAAGATTGGTGAAGAAAAGCAGGCTTTCGACATTGAGGATGTCTGCACGCGTCTGTGCGAAAAGCTCATCTTCCGTCATCCTCACATTTATGGTCAGGTGAAGGCTGACACCGCAGGTCAGGTAGAGGATAATTGGGAACAGATAAAGCAACGCGAAAAGGATGGTAACAAGAGCGTGCTCTCCGGTGTACCCTCCGCGCTGCCCTCGCTCATCAAGGCCTACCGCATTCAGGACAAAGCCCGTCACGTGGGTTTCGACTGGGAGGAGCGTTCGCAGGTGTGGAACAAGGTGACGGAGGAAATCTCCGAGTTTCAGACCGAGATAGACCGCATGGATGCCGACCGTGCCGAAGCCGAATTGGGCGATGTGCTGTTCAGTCTCATCAATGCCGCGCGGCTTTATGGCATCAATCCAGACAATGCTCTGGAACGCACCAACCGAAAGTTCATTCGCCGGTTTAACTATTTAGAGGAACGCACCATCAAGCAGGGGCGCAGCCTGAAGGACATGACGCTCGCCGAGATGGACGCCATCTGGGACGAGGCTAAGGCGCAGGAGTGATGAAACGTATTCTTTTCTTGCTTTGCCTCTTCGTATGGGCATCAGTAGTCTTTGCACAGCGAGGCATGCGCTCCGTTCAGGACTTTGGCGTACTGCCCACCAACACCCCTGCTCAGAACAAGGAAAACCTGCAACGGGCCATTGACAGCATGTCGCCTCTTGGCGGTGCATTGCTGGTGGAGCCCGTAGAGGGTGGCTACCCCGTTGACGGTGGCATCGTGCTCCGTCGGAACGTTTCGCTCATCGGTGTGCATGGGCCTACGGGCCGTGGTACGGCTCTGCCCGACCGCAGCGGCCCCACGGGCTCGTTGTTCGTTATCACCGATAGCCTCCATCCCTTCCTTCAGGTAGAATCTGCCACCCGTGTGAGCGGCCTGCAGTTCTATTATCCTCGACAAACTCATAACGACTCCACACGCATCATAGCCTATCCGCCCACCATCAGCATGTCGCAGCAGGAATCCGTGCAGGGCGTCACGCTCTCCAGCCTCACCTTCTATGGGGAATATTTCGCTATGGATTTCCGCGCTCGTGATGGCATTATCTGCGAGCAGATTCTTTTCGAACACTGCTACGGCTATCCCTTGAGCGGCCAGTTCATCGCCATCGACCGTTGCTACGACATTCCGCGCGTGCTCCATTGCCACGTGAATCCTGCCAACATGCGCGAGTTCGGCCGCACCTTTTCGCGCGAAGTGGTAGACGCCGTGGTACGCCGACATACCTTCACCTACTGGATAGACCACACCGACAATGCACAGCTCATTGACGTATTCACCTTCGGAGCCTTCGGTGGCATCTTCCTCGGAAAGGAAACCTACGGGCAGCTCACTAACTTCAACCTCGACTGCGTGGGCATCGGCATCTATAAGAACGGCAGCAACTGGAAAAACCGCAATTGGCAAATATCGCAGGGCTCCATCATCGCCAACGCAGGCGACCGCGTGGAGAACACCCATCCCATTCTCATCGACGGCGTGGGCCACACTGCCCTCACCAATGTCGAAGCCTTTTCGGGCGACAACCATGCCCTCACCAACCATGCTGCTTCGTACGACTATCTTCTTGTGCGTGGTCCTGCCACCGTCACAATGGTAGGTTGCCGCATGCAGGGCTACGTGGCGGACAACCCCATCCAAGTCCAGCATCCCGATGCCCACGTCCATGCCACTGCCTGCATTGACAAGTCGGGCCACCCTCTGGAGAGAAAGTGAAGGCAGAAAGGTTGCCTACGAGGCTGCGGACGTGTGGAAGAACTTTTACCATCGTGGATGACATTCGCGTGACCGGTGTTAAATCCGTAGTTGAAGATTTGAAGGCCGACGGCCCTGTCTACGACCTGCAAGGTTGCCGTGTTGAGCAGATGGACAGCAGAAAGATCTATGTGCGCGGAGGACGGAAGTTTGCCAGCCATAAAGGCGTTCATAGACGAAGAACTAAGAAATCGGTCATTAGGATGATTCCTAATGACCGATTTCTTGATGATGTATATTTTGCTTTAAAAGTTATACACTATATACCTTTAAGGACATTTTTCTGCATAACAGAGGATGCGTCTGCTACAGCGTTTGGAGCACGTAGCCGCCACCAGGAGCAAGATGAACCTTGAGCTTGCCGTCGGACGGAATGGTGATGGTCTTGTGCAAGTGGTCGGAGGCGATCTTCTGCGCGTTTGGTCCGTCGCAAACGATCTTGGCTTGCTTGCCGCCAACGCCGAGCGGAGAAAGGTCGAGCGTGAGGTCCACGGGCGTCCAGTCGTTGATGGCGCCTACGTACCAACGGTTACCGCTACGGCGTGCCACAGCCACATACTGTCCTATCTTCGAATCCAAAGGAATGGTCTCGTCCCAAACTACGGGGAACTTAGCAATGTAGTCCGTGCAATCCGGATTCTGTTCGTAGTGCGTCGGAGAGTCACAAAGCATGTTGAGCGGCGAGAGGAACACGGCATACTGGGCCAGCTGGCGCGTGCGCGTGCCCTGACTCATAGGCTCGGAGTTCGACGAGCGGTATGTGCGCTTCGTACCGTTGAGCATAGCTCCCTGAGTGTAGTCCATCTGTCCTGCAAAGTTGCGAGCAAAGGGGAGCAGCACGTCGTAGGGCACCTGGTCGTATTGTTCCATCGAACTCCACTTGTTCTGCTCGAGACCGGCCACGCCTTCGAAATTGATGACGTTAGGCCACGTGCGATGCAGGCCTGTGGGTTTGTAGATGCCGTGGAAGTCTATCATAAGTTTATACTTCGCAGCGGTTTCGGCCGTGCGGTAGAGGAAGTCGACGGCGATTTGGTCATCGCGGTTGATGAAGTCTACCTTAAATCCTTTGACGCCCATTTCGGAGTAGTGTTTGCAGACGTGTTCCATGTCGCGGTCGAAAGCGTAGTAGCCAGCCCACAGGATAATACCCACGTTTTTTGACGTTGCGTAGCGAACGATTTCCGGGAGATCTATTTCGGGAATGATCTGGAAGAGGTCGGCCTTCTTATTCACAGCCCATCCTTCGTCGAGGATAACGTACTCGATGCCGCGCTGTGAAGCGAAGTCGATGTAGTATTTATAGGTCTGCGTATTGATTCCGGCCTTGAAATCCACGTTGTAGAGTCCCCAATTGTTCCACCAGTCCCAAGCTACTTTGCCCGGTTTTATCCAACTGGTATCGTCGAGGCGCGAGGGTGATGCAAGGCGATAGACCATGTCGTTCGTGAGCAGCTGTTTGTCATCAGTAGAAACGCTGATGGTTCTCCATGGGAACTTCTGCTTTGCCTTTGCTTTGGCAATATATGCTTCATGACTCTTGACGAGTAGTTCCAACTCGTTGTGTCCGCCCTGCTTGATGTCCTTGGGATAGGTGGCGAGCACTCCCTTCAGGGCGTGGTCTCCGGCGTTGAGTACGTACATTCCGGGATAGTTCTCAAGGTCAGCTTCCGTAATCACCATCTTCACGCCACCGTCGGCTTCGACGATGAAGGGCATGAATGACAGTTTCTGTGGGTCGGTCTTGGAGAGCGCTGTGTGGGTATAGGTGTTTTCGCTGGAGTTGTAGAACTGCTGCTCAATTGTTCCTTTGGCGTTGACATAAGGAATGTAGGTGTTCCAGTCTTTAGCGAAATTGAACGTCACCTGTTCGTTTTCCACGATGAAGTCCTGCTTCTGATTGGCGATGAAGCGATAGGCCACTCCTTCGTCGTAGGCGCGCACTACGAGACTAAAACCGTCACCCAGCTGGAAGGTCTGCTCGCTGTAGTTGTCCTGAATCAGGTTCTTCTTGTAGAAAGTGGCCTGGATGGTACCTTCGTGTTTCTGCAGTTTACCTGCCTTCAGGCGCGTTCCGATGGTTAAAGTCTTGCCATTCTGAATGGTCATTGAGATGGGCGAGGGAGCGATGAGCTGCTGTCCGTCGAGGCTTACGGCATAGGTTATTCCATGAGCATCGTCGATCGTGATGGACAGTTTCCCATTGGGCGAAGCTACGCTGTAGCTCTTCGCCTCGGCTGCTGTGGCAGCGATTGCACAGAGTGCTAAGGTCAAGAATGTCTTTTTCATAAGTGTATCTATTTATTGAGTTATTCCAATTCGCGCAGCAGGGCCTTTCCGGTCTTCAGCAGGTCGGCAGCCTCCACCGATGGGTCGAGCACGTTGGGACGCATCGTTTCGAGCACTTCGCTTATCCGTTGCAACTGCTTCTCGCTGGCTGTCTGTTTCAGGATGCGTAGCTTCTCGTAGTCCTGTATGCCCTCGGTGAGTCGCTCCATGCGGATGCTGCTGCCTCCGGGATATACCAGGAAACAGTCGCCCGAGGCCCACGTGCGGAATCTTGCATCGCTGTTAGGATCCTTTACCCAACTGTTGTACGCCCAGCGCAGGTAGCCATCGTAGCCAGCAGCCATGGCATGCCATCCCATAAAGGCCGACTCGGCCGGTGGGGAGAACGTGAACGTGTTGGGGCGGTTGGGGCTGCAGCAGGTGTAGAAGGTTACGGGCGTTCCATTCTGACGCCGCTCCGTGAGCACGCGCTCATCAAGAAGTTTATATTGATATGCAACGCTCACGTCGTGAACCATTGATACTACTTCGGGGAAATAGTTGAATGCGCCTTCAATTTTGTATTCTGGATCGGCGCGACGCACCAGGTCATAAGCGGCTTTGAGCTGATCCATGGGACGTTCGTCCATCGCGATACAGGTGCGCGAGAACCAGCCCTTTTGCTTCAGGTGAGCGGCGAAGTCCTTTAGAAATGGCAGGATGAAATCCTCATAAGCTTTTTCGCCAGGTTTACATGCGACGTATTTCACACTGTTGGTGGCGAGGTCGAAGTAGTCAAAGCGGTAGTGCCAGGGCACCAGCGTGTAGCAGTCAATCTGCTTGGTGATGCCACAGCCTATCATGAATTCCACCCAGCGGTCGAACACCGTATAGTCGTACTTCCACTGTCCGTCCACGGTCTTCATCTTGGCAATCATGCTCTCGAAGGGATCCTCCGTCTGGCCGTTCCACGGACGCTGAATGATGGAGCACGTAATCACTTTCTCTCCAGCGGCTGCCAGCAGTTCCATGGTGGGGCGCATAAGGTCGAAATGCTGTTTGCTCCACAAAGGCACATCGAAATATCGCGCCACAGCATACGGATTCTGCCATAAGTCGAGGTGGAAGCTCCACTCACTCGGAGCAGGCAATACGCGGTCTACTACTTCGAGCGTCAAGGGAAGTACGTGCTTCACATTATTATAATATATGGTAACGGTTCCCGTATACTTCCCCGGAGCAGCGTCCTCAGGAACGTGAACGTCAAGCCACATCGGTCGCGTAGTGTTGGCAGCAAGTGTCATGGGCTGGTCGGCAGGAGCAAGGCGGTCGCCTGTCAGAATGGAATCGTTGCGATTCACGTCCTTGTCACTGAGCACGTAGCGCACGTAGTATTTCTTAACCTGCGAAGAGGCAATAGTGTGTTTGCCGGATTTGAGATTGCTTATTTCGAAGCTGAGCTGCCCATCCTGCGGTGTGGCAATGAGGGCTAATGCTCCTACTCGCTCTCCACGCCATGCGTGCAGTGTCAGTTTTTTCTCGAATGTAGGGATCTGGCTACGAGAATATCGCAGATCAATGGAACCCCATCCTGCTGTGGGCTTTTTCAGATTGGCCCATGCTTCCTGAGAACCGGGATATGGGTCGGTTGGTTCAGCATCAGTCTGTGCTGCAAGTGGCATGGTCACAAGCAGGGCCATGGCCAAAGTAAGGAGAGTTTTTAATGATTTCATCTTAACAGTATGAATTAATTTGTTTGGTACAAAGTTACTTTTTTAAATGAAAACTGCATCCTGAGTCAGCAGAAAAAGTATAGTTTGGAATTTGATTCATTGTGAAATCCGTCCTTTTGTGTACTTTTGCACGAGTTTTAAATCATTATAATTCTCAAAGATGAAATACAACCAATGCTTCAGAATGGCCATCATCATGGTACTTGCTTTTATATGCATCCATCCGGCCCGGGCGCGCATCGTTACTGGCGATGAGCGTACAAAGGAATATCTCCCCCTGCTTCAGGGAAAGAGGGTGGCTTTATTTAGCAACCATACTGGTATAGCAGGACGGCAGCATGTACTCGATGTGCTTATTGCTCATGGAGTGAATGTGGCATGCATCTTCTCTCCTG
>JAFUHF010000043.1 GCA_017468985.1 Bacteroidaceae bacterium | reverse complement strand
ACGTTTCCTCTACGGCGGCGACATCAACTTTACCAACATGAACAGCTACTTGCTGTCAACCGGCTATCAGGAGGTCGTAAGCGACACCTACTTTCCTTCTTCCATACGTCATACCCACGCATGGGGCGTAACCGACGCCATTACGTTCGACACGATCTATCAGCAACTCTCGCACTTATCACATCAGGAAGAACAGCACCCAGAAAGCGTCCGTCCGCTCTTTCAAACCTTCCTTACACTGGCCAGTCATGAGCCATGGAAGGTGCCCTACAACCGCATACCCAACGATGAGAAAGCCAACGGCATGGCTTACCTTGACTCCTGCCTGGGCACCTTTGTAGATAAAATAAAAAAACTGCCCCTTTGGGACAACTTACTCATTATATGTATTGCCGATCACGGCATCAACTGGCCGTCCGGGCTCACTGAAGCAAGTGCGCAGCGAAGCCACATCCCTCTGCTCTGGATGGGCGGTGCACTGAAGCAGGCACGCCTCATTCCCGTCATTATGAACCAAAGCGATCTGCCTGCTACGCTGTTGGGACAGATGGGCATCTCTCACCAAGATTTCCCTTTCAGCCGCGATGTGCTCAGTGCTTCTTACCAATATCCCTCCGCCACCCATACGTTCGAAAATGGCTATGCCTTTATTGACTCTACCGGCATCACCGTGGAAGACTTCGACGGCCGAAGGTTCCTTGCAGATGACCCAGAGCCCTCTGCTCACCGCCAAACCATGGGACGGGCATTCTTACAAAACACCATTGCCGATTTAGATCGTCGCTAAACGTCCTCATCGGCAATGGCGCAATTTAAGTTCTGAAAAGCTTTAGATGTTGGGCGTATTCCAAACGTGGGTTTCGTCACAGGTTATCGTGAGCACCTGATTACCCACCTGAATACGGAAATCACCGGCTTCGAGCATCCAACGATTGTCAGCCCCTACAAATGCCAAGTCACTGGCCTTGACCTTAAGCGTTACGGTCTGGCTCTCTCCTGGCTCCAGACTGATCTTTGTGAAAGCGCGAAGGCGACGAACGTCGGGCGTCATTGAGGCAATGAGATCTGACGAGAAAAGCAGCACGCTTTCCTTACCGGCCACTTCACCCGTATTCTTCACATCCACGGTGAAGGTAAGCTCATCGGCAGCCGTAAAATGCTGACGGTCTACCTGCAAGTTGGAATATTCAAACGTCGTATAGCTCAACCCATAGCCAAAGGCCCACTGCACACTGACCACTGCATTATAGTCGTAGGCACCTTCCATTTTGTCTACTTCCTGCGACGGCTTGTAGTCGTAGGTGATGAGCGAATGCACTTCCTTAGGATAGGTCATAGGCAAGCGTCCGCTGAAGTTGGCATCGCCACTCAGCAGATTGGCCAATGCATCACCGCCATAGTTGCCAGGCAACATGATGTCCACCACGGCCGAAGCCAAAGGTTCTATGTCGCTGATAATGCGAGGACGCCCTTCATTGAGAATGAGCACAATGGGTTTCCCCGTCTGGGCCAGGGCTTTCACGAGTTCGCACTGATGGGCAGAAAGCGTAAGGTCTGAAAGGTTGCCCGGCGTTTCGCAATAGGAATTCTCACCCACGCAAGCCACAATCACATCAACTCCACGGGCAGCTGCAACGGCTTTGCCAATCTGTGGTTCATTCTCGGCATCATAAGCACCTTCTTCATTGTAAGTTATCCCCTGTTCCAATATCACATTCTGAGATCCGAACTTCTCCTGAAGAGCCTCATAGATGGTGTGATAGTCCTGCGCATACTTGTCGGCATTCTTTCCCTGCCAAGTGTAGCTCCAGCCACCGTCAAGACATCTCATCTGATTGGCATTCGGACCTGTGAGCAGGATTTTCTTGCCCTGAGCAAGCGGAAGTACCTGATTCTGATTCTTCAGCAACACCATCGTTTCTTCAGCTCCATGGAGCGCAGCATCGGCATGAGCCTCGCTGGCAAAGTCGGGATAGTTGGCCAAGTCCTGAAGTGGTTGTTCAAAAAGATTAAGCCTGTATTTCAAACGAAGTATGCGGCGCACGGCGTCATCTATCCTGCTTTGGGGAATTCCTCCCTCTTTCACCAACTCTTGAAGCATAGCAGCCACATCGCATGCATAGGGTT
>JAFUHF010000042.1 GCA_017468985.1 Bacteroidaceae bacterium | reverse complement strand
TACGTATTGAATCTGAAGGAGAAGTACATGCAACGCATACCCGGAGGCATGTGTCACTGGCTTTTCCGAAAGATGGTGATAAACGACATTCTGACCTACCTTGAAGAAAAGTTCAAATAAGCGGCTCTTATTACCTAAGGGCCGCTTATTGTACACGTAAAACAACTACGGTAATCGGAACGGAGATTTTTACTCTACTTCCATGCCCCAAAGGTTATATTTCTTGCCGTCCGCTCGGATAATTATCAACCGGCCATTTTCTATCACCTTGCGTGAGGCAGCAGGCCGAATGGTTTTCGCAGCAGTACCGTTGATACCATCCACTCCGTTTACCTTCTCGTAGATGAAGGGCAGAGAGCGGTCGCTCGCAGCTTGACCCCAGAGACCGAATTCAGGTACGTCGTTATAGAGCGTACATTGGAAGTAGTACTGACTTTGGGTGTTCGTGAGTTTGATTGTGCCATCGCTCTGCACGGTGATGCTGAATGGCTGTACTTCGTCGTCAATGTAGCTATTGACATTGAAACTGTTATACCACGCACCAGCACCATCCTTCGTCTGATAGATGTACCGGCCATTGCCGTCTACGAGGTAGTAGTTTCCGCCATCGGCATCAAGCAATGTGAACACAATGTCGGTCAGTTCCGTCTTTATGATACCGTTATTGTCCTCCACCTCTACGGGATAGATATATCCGTACCACTTGCTCATGTCTATCGGCTTAGCGGCCCACATCTTGCCACCCAGCGGAGCAACTATCAGATAGCTCCTGCCGGCTTCTACCGTAGTAACGCGCTTATAAGTAGAAGTCAGCTCGTTGGTTCCTTTGTAGTGGAACGAAATCAAGCGGCCTGAACGTTCGATGTTGCTCACCTCTCCGCTGAATTTCTTCGATTCAGAACCATCTGACGGAAACACCGCAGCCGGTGTGGTGGTAGGACCGAAGCTGTTGTTACCCGGAACACCGAAATAAGGATTGCCCTCAAAGGGATACAATACGCCGTCAACCATTCCGCCTCTATAGTTGCCGGCGTTCATCACCAACATGCGCTGCAAGTCGGCATTGGTGTTGACTTGGTTAGAAGTCCAGGCTCCCTCGTCGTACATCACGCGGTAGATCATTAGTCCAGTGCATGGCAGCCCGTTGTCCCATCCCGTAGTATAGCGGTTCTCCATCATGAAATATTGGTTACGGTCGTTGGGGTTATACATCACGTAGAAGTCGCCGCCGCTGCTGATGGGCTGCAAGCCCGTCACGTTCAGGTCGTCGGTTTCCTTCAACTCAATGGGCTCCTTCCATCCAAACATCCAGCGCTCATAGCCTGTATAGGCGCAAGGCCAGTAACCGTTGCCGAGATGATTACCGTCGTGCATGAGGTCATAGGAGCTATTCATGCCGTCGCCACTGCCGTAGTTGACGTTGTAAAAGTCAGGAAGCCCCAGCGTGTGGCTGAACTCATGAGCCATGGTCCCGATGCCGTTAATCAGACCGTTAAAGTTCAGTTCACCACTACAGGAGTATTCGCTCAACTTGACACCGTCTTGGGTCATCGTATGCAGAAGGCTGCCATGATGCGGCCAAATAACGTCAGGCATATCCGTTCTACCCGACTCTTCATATCCGGCATAGATAACATACAGCGCGTCCACGGTACCATCGCCGTCCCAGTCGTAGTCGGAATAGTTGACAAGATCTTTAGCCAGAACAACAGCCTCTTCGACCATCTCGTCCGGATGCATATCGCGTCCGCCTTGAGTATGATTCAAGCCATCCAGATTCGCACCATAGTAGGCATAGTTTTTCGATACGGTAACGGGGCCCACCACGTCGAAGGTCAGTTCAAACTGGCCGTAGCTCTGAGCGTAGAAATAGTCATAGAGCGATCCGATGAAGCGATTATAGTAGCCGTCGCCAGCCTGCATGGTGAAGTCCTTCTCATTGAGTATGCGATTGAAAAGTTCCTGAGTATGGGCTGCCTCCATCTTGAGGTCTTGGAAGTTGACGAGGAGGACCAATCCCTTCTTTTTACCTTTGTAGCCTCCTATTGGAAATTTTCCGACGTGTAGTTGCATCGCAGGCCGCCATTTGTTAAGTTGCATACGTCGCGACTTGGCTGTTGCCTCAATTTGTTGAGCATCAACTGTGATGTAGTAGTCAGCGTCCTGTGCCTTGTTGTACGCCTCTCCATCCTCGCCACGGAGGTAATGTCCGTGCTCATCGCCTACAGGAGTAGCACGCACGGTATTACCGTCCTGCTTTTTCAGCGTTAACCACTGACCTGGTCTGACCGGATTGGCCTGCGCCAGTTCCACTGCAAGAAACATCGCAATTAAGATTGCAAAAGTTTTCATCATTTTAAATTTCATACGATATTTTTTTGATTAATACATTAACAATAGCCTACACAGAAACGGTACGTTGTGCCCTTAAAAAGGGCACAACGTACCGTTAGTCTCCATCCGCGCAGAATCGTGGATTTTGCTGACTCAGGATTACAAAATGGGGGGGTAAAAATTCCTTCTTCCCTACATGCCGAAGCCATCAATCCACGGCCACTATCAGTGATGAGGTTTAGAGACGAAATAAGATTAATAAGCATAGCTGGTAGAGAAGGATTATAGTTTCATCGTCAACAGTGACGAGTAATTGTCTGGGTAAAATGTCATTGTTGCCATAATCTTTTATGTATGGAATTTGAATTTTGCAAAGATACAAACTTTCCACAGAAATCATTCGTATTAATCTCAAAAATTGTATGGCTCAAGGTAATACCCCATTCCAAGATAGACCTTTTATTATATACAAAAACCGGCTGGGTCCTTAGAAGAGTGCCCAGCCGGGGAAAATAGACTAATGAGATAAACTTATTTGCTTGCTGCGATGAGATCTTCCATTTCCTTGGCCTTGTCCTTCATGTCAAGGTTATAATAGCAAGAACGAAGATTCTCGGCCCAATACTCCATTTTACTTGGAGCCAATTCTCGAACTTTCTCAAACAAAGGCAGCGCCTTGCCATAATACTCCTTAGCAGTGTCAAGGGTTTTCTGATAATCCTTGCTACTGGTATCGGTTGTGAGATTCAAAGAAATGAGCTCGTTTACGTAAGATACCCCCTTGTTGTAGAGTGCTTCTACAAAGTTGGGATCTTTCTCCAATGCCTTATCGAAATCGGCACGTGCTTCAGCATACTTCTTGAACTGGTTCAGATTCACTGAACCACTGGCATACCATGCCACCTTACTTTCAGGATCTTTCTGCACCAAATCCTTGGCCATGGCAGTAGCTTCAGCCTCAAGCTTTTTTTGCGCATAGTAGGTGAGCAGTTTTTCGCAGTAGTTCACGTTTTCGGGCATGTCCTCAATGGCCTTTTTGCAAGTTTCTACCCACTGAGCTGTGTCACCCTTAGCAAGGAGAGCACCGGTCTTCATCAGATAGCCGTCGCTGCGTGATTTGTCACTCTTGATGGCATAGTCTACGTATTTCAGAATGTTGTCGTAGTCCTTCTTGTCGTTATAGAGCATGGCTACGAAATAACCAATCTGGTTGTAGTGAGCAGCATCAGCCTTATAGATGGAATCTGTTTCGGCCTTGGTAAATACGGGATGGGTTGGCATCTCCAAATCCTTGATGAGATACTTCAATGCACCATCCTGATCTTTACGGGCCAGCATAAAGGAAGCCACCTGGCCGTTATACTTAAGCATGTCAATGATGCGCTTCTTGTTGCCAGAATACTCGCGATAGGTTTGATTACCGGTACCACCCAATTCGCGGAACTTGTTCAGGCACTCTACCTTTACCTTTCCCTTATCATTGGGAGTCTGGTCTACTTCATTGCTCTTGGTGAAGTATTCAATGGCCTTCTCGAAACAAGTGATAAACTTAGACGTATCGGCCTTACCTACCTTCATCTTTTCCAGTTCCACGTTTACCTTACGGCTCTCCACCTCGCCTGCCAGATGATAGGCAAAGGCCAGCTTCTTGGTTTTAGGATTCTGGAAAGCTTCGGTCAGATTGTTCAAAGCCTCGGCATACTTGGCATCGCGTGTTTCTACATCCTGTTCTGCTTCATCAAGCAAATCAGCGGCCTTATACACCTTTGAGTTCTGAGCAAAAGCTGCTGTTGCAGTCATCAGCACTGCTGACAGAGAAAACATAATCTTCTTCATTGCTTCTTATTTTTATTGTTATTCTTTGACTGAAAAATGAGTATTTGAAATGAGGAACTCTGTATCAGGGGTTCTGTGGTTCAATGTTCTCCTCTGGATTACTCCCTTCTCCTTCTACTACTTCGTCTTGATCGGCTATTACGCTACATACGCTGCTTATCTCATCGTTGCGCTTCTTGATGTCTATGAGCTTCACGCCCTGCGTAGCACGTCCCATCACTCGAATATCGGCAATGCTGGTGCGAATGGCCGTTCCGCTCTTGTTGACAATCATCAGGTCGCGTTCGTCAATGGCATTGATGATGGCCACGAGTTTTCCGGTTTTTTCCGTTATGCTCAAGGTCTTCACCCCCTTGCCTCCGCGGTTCGTCATGCGATAGTCTTCCACGGCACTTCGCTTACCGTAGCCCTTCTCGCTGACGACGAGGATGGTGTCCTTTTCCAAATCATATACACAAACCATGCCAACTACCTCGTCTTCGGGTCCGTCAAGCTGCATTCCGCGCACGCCGGTAGCCGAACGGCCCATGGCACGAATCTTGTCTTCATTGAAACGAATGGCCCGACCTCCGTGGTTGGCCAGAATGAGTTCGTTGTGTCCGTTGGTGAGCACTACGTCTATCACGGCATCATCGTCGTTAATATTGATGGCAATTACACCGTTGGCACGTGGACGCGAATAGTCCTCCAAGCAGGTTTTCTTCACGATACCCTTACGGGTGCAGAACACCACGTAGTGAGACTTGCAGAACTCAGCATCTTGAAGCTTCTTGATGTTCAGGCATACGCTCACGGCATCGTCGCTATCAAGATTGAGCACATTCTGGATGGCACGTCCCTTGGTGTTGCGAGCTCCTTCAGGAATATCGTAAACTTTGAGCCAATAGCAACGTCCTTTCTTGGTAAAGAAGAGCATCGTATTGTGCATCGTGGCAGGATAGATGTTCTGAATGAAGTCTTCGTCACGCGTGCTACTCAGCTTGCTACCTACTCCTCCCCTGCCCTGAGCGCGGAATTCGCTCAGTGGAGTACGCTTGATGTAACCCATATGGCTCAGCGTAATTACCACAGGATCGTTGGCATAGAAATCTTCCGGATTGAAGTCATCGCCACCTCCAGGCACGATCTCACTCTTACGGTCATCGCCCCACTTTTCCTTTACTTCGCGCAATTCGTCCTTGATCACTTTCTTGCAGAGTTCAGGATCGCTCAATATCTGTTCGTAATAAGCAATCTTCCGCTCCAGTTCCTCGTATTCAGCATGAAGCTGATCTTGCATCAGTCCGGTGAGCTGGCGCAAGCGCATTTCCACGATAGCCTTAGCCTGAATGTCATCCAACTCGAAGCGGTTCATCAGGTTTTCGATGGCTTCCTGTGGCGACTTGGCCGCACGAATGATGCGTACTACCTCATCAATATTGTCGCTAGCAATAATCAGTCCTTCGAGTATGTGGGCACGCTCTTCAGCCTTTCGCTTTTCGTACTGCGTGCGGCGAATCACCACGTCGTGGCGGTGTTCCACGAAGTTCTGTATGCAGTCCTTGAGGCTCAACAAACGCGGACGTCCGTGTACCAGTGCAATGCAATTTACGGCAAAATTACTCTGCAAGGCTGTCATCTTGAACAGCTTGTTGAGCACTACGTTGGCATTGGCATCGCGCTTCACGTCTATCACTATGCGCATACCCTCGCGGTCACTTTCATCGTTGATATTGCTGATGCCCACCAGCTTCTTTTCGTTTACCAGTCCGGCGATATATTTGATCAGTTCAGCCTTGTTTACGCCATAGGGGATCTCCGTTACCACGATGGTT
>JAFUHF010000041.1 GCA_017468985.1 Bacteroidaceae bacterium | reverse complement strand
ATTTTTGCCATTTCCCAACTTCTTGCGACCTTTGCAATCGGAAACGGAGAGAGCTACTATGAATGAGACATCTCCCCAACACACTGACGCTGCCACAAGCAGCCACCGAGACAACTTCAGGCCCCCACTCAGAACTAACACTGATGATCCAAGAGTTTTGCGTTCTTTGACATACTGATTACAACAATTGCAGCCTGCATTCCCCCTGCAGCAGTTCCGTGCTTACGGACAGACCCGTGCAAGTGCCATTTGGCAATACTCGTAGTGTCAGAATAGCACGTGCAAATCAGCCTCCACTATACTTGTGGTGCCCAATTAGCACGTGTAAATCAGCCTCCACTATACTCGTGGTGCCCAATTAGCACGTGTAAATCAGCCTCCACCATACTTGTGGTGTCAAATTAGCACGTGTAAATCTGCCTATACGATACCCGTGAAGACGGTTGTAACGTGGGAATGGGGCAAGAATATAATGATTGTGCCTGCGGAGCAAGGCTCCGGCTTCGGCTTTTGTTTCATTTTTTAAATTATTACATGATGAAAATTATAGCTATAAATTTCAGACTTTTGCGCACTGCGCAAAGCTTACAGTTGCTTATGGACAGCTGCAAACTGGCCAAGGAAGACGAGAAAGTGTCTGTGAAGTTTGCCAAACAGCTGTCGATCCTCTCGGCTGCCGTAGACGCGTTCGACGTGCAGCTGAAGATAGTGAAGGCCAGTGAGCACACAGATGCGATTGCCGATCAGAAGAAGAAACTCGGCAAGAGCTACAGCGTGCTGTACAATCAGGTGAGGAGCATGAATATCCTGACTCCTACGCAGGAGATGTCAGACAGTGCTCACCGGCTCAAGTTGCTGCTCGGTACCTACGACATCAAACGGGACATGGACACTACGGAATTGCTGAACCTGACCTACAATGTGACGGAGGACCTTTCGTCGGAAGCCTATGTGTCGGACGTGAAGGCTCTGGGACTAGAAGTGTGGGTGAAGCTGCTCATGCATGAGCATGATGAACTGGAGAAGTTGCTGGGAAAGCGCACGGTCGGCATCCGTCCTGAAGGCAAGAGCCACCTCACGGCATCACGCTACGATGCGGAGGCAGCCTACAGGGAATTGGTTGGTCAGGTGAACGTGGTTTCGGCAATGGATGATAGCACGGATTATGCAGCCTTCATCTACGGCCTGAACCAGCGCATCACGTACAACAAGCAAACGGTCATTGCCGGCAACAAGCGTGTGAAGACCATAGCCATGAAGAGAGAAGAAGAGGCTGAGGCATTGGCTGGAGGTGGTACTGAGCAGGAAGTTCAGGAGGTCCGGCCGGCTGAAGAGTCTGCCACTGCTGCTGACGACAGCAAGGAGGCTGCCGTTTAGGAGATAACAAAGTTAGTTGATTCCGAAGCAGAAGGGTACAGTCAGAAAGAGCCCTGCGTCAGGATTGGCGCAGGGCTTTTTAGTTGCAGGGAGTTGGGGTAAGGAGTATGAGGAGTTAACCCCAAATCGGTGATTAGACTGTTTTGCCCTAACAAACTATCTCTTTGTCATCTGACTTTACCGTTTCTCGGTTACAATGAAACCCCACCAGCGCCCTCAAAACGGCGAAGCATCTGTTCAAAGATTTAGTTGTTATCATCATAATGCTAATGACCGACTTGGGTTAATGGAAAGTTGAGGATTGAGCGGCCTTATTCCAAAGGATATTTGTAATTTTACGGCCAAAATGAGAAGTGCCGTGCAAATGAATGCATTGAAATACGCCGTAGGGACCTTTGTATGGGCCATGATGGCCTTTGGTGCTGTTCATGCTATGGCACAAAATGGTGGTGACGCCTTGAAGATGCCTGAAGTGCCAACGTTTATCGTGAAACCGGAAGAAAGATTGGCGTATTTTGTACGTCACTATTGGGATCACTTTGATTTTGGAGATACCACGCTGATTCATCGGACGGAATATGCAGAACAGGCTTTCGTGGACTACCTTTCTATTATTAATAATGTAGAACTCGAACAGCAAACAGCGAGCATTAAGGGTTTGCTGGATTGTGCGAATGGGAATGGCACGATGTATCGTTACTTCATTACGCAGTTTGAGCACTATCTGTATCATCCGGAATCACCCATGCAGGATGAAGAACGCTATATTACGGTGCTGGAACATCTGTTGAAATCGCCGTGGCTGAAAGAGGCGGAGAAGGAAAGACCGAAGTTCCAATTGCAATTGGCCTTAAAGAATCGCATAGGACAGGTGGCTGCTGATTTTTCCTTTACCACGCGTCAAGGCAAAAAAGGCCGTCTGCAAGGCCTGAGCCTTCGCTCACCGTTGCTACTGATCTTTATGGATCCTCACTGCAAGGAATGCCAGTCGTTGGTCAGCACGTTAGGGGTAAACGAGGCACTGAAAAGCAAGGTGGAGAAAGGGCAGATGACGGTCCTGGCCGTAGACACGGATCAGGACAGGCCTTTGTGGGAGAACATCAAGAACGATTTGCCATCGGGCTGGATGGCGGCCATCGATGAGTCGGACATCGGTGGGAAGGAACTGTACGACCTGAAACGAATGCCCACGGTGTATGTGCTGGATAAACAAAAGAGAGTGATAAAAAAGAATCTTTCCTTGGAGGGAATTCTTGAAGTGATCAATATGCAGACAGAATAAATTATGGTACTGAATTATATTTGGATAGCTTTCTTCTTGATCGCATTCGTGATTGCGGTAATCAAGCTGGTGTTTATGGGTGATGTGGAAGTTTTTCCCAACATCATGAATGCGACTTTTGATGCCGCTAAAAATGCGTTTGAAATCTCCATCGGTCTTACGGGCATGCTGGCCCTGTGGCTGGGCATGATGAAAATCGGCGAGCGCGGCGGTTTGATTACGACTCTGGCCCGAGTGCTGAGTCCGGTGTTGACCAAATTGTTTCCCGACGTGCCAAAGAATCATCCAGCTTTCGGCAATATGTTTATGAACATGGCTGCAAACATGCTGGGACTCGACAATGCTGCAACGCCATTGGGGCTGAAAGCCATGGAGTGCCTGCAAGAGCTGAATCCGCGGAAAGATACGGCTACCAATCCGATGATCATGTTTCTGGTGATGAATACGTCGGGGTTAGTGATCATTCCCGTAGGTATTCTGGCTTTTAGGGCCAATGCAGGAGCGGCGCAGCCTACGGATGTGTTTCTGCCCATCTTGCTGGCCACATTTATAGCTACACTGATAGGCATTGTGATTACCGCCCTTTTTCAGCGCATCAATTTGCTGAACCGTACGCTGATGCTTACGCTGGGAGGCGCCATAGCTTTCGTGGCGGCCATTGTGTGGGGGTGCAGACAGTTGGATAAGGACTCTATGAATGTGATCAGCACCTGCGTGGCCAATGTGATGCTGTTTACCATTATTATAGGCTTTCTTATCAGTGGTTTGCGTGCCAAAATCAACGTTTACGATGCTTTTGTGGAAGGAGCCAAGGAAGGCTTCCATACCGCGGTGCGCATCATTCCGTATTTGGTGGCCATATTGGTCAGCATAGGCGTGTTCAGAGCCTCGGGGGCAATGGACTGGGTGGTAGACGGTGTGCGCTATGCCGTGAATGCCTTGGGAATGTCGTCGGAATGGGTGGACGCCCTGCCTACGGCATTAATGAAGCCGCTGAGCGGAAGCGGAGCAAGGGGCATGATGGTGGACGCCATGAATACCTTCGGGCCTGATTCCTTCGTGGGACGGATTAGTTGCATCTTGCAGGGATCAACTGACACTACTTTCTATATCCTGGCCGTATACTTTGGCAGTGTGGGCATCAGTAAGACGCGCCATGCCGTGACCTGCGGATTGCTGGCCGACGTGTGTGGAAGCATAGCAGCCATACTGATAGGTTATCTGTTTTTTGGATAAGTAGACGAACGATGGCAAACTTAAAATCTCTGGCCAAAGACACTGCGATATATGGGCTGAGCAGCATTGTAGCAAGATTCATTAACTATCTGCTCGTGCCCATTCAGACACGAAAGTTTCTGGCAACAGGTGGGGACTATGGCATCGTGACGGAAGTCTATGCCTACGTTTCGCTGCTCATTGTGCTACTGACCTACGGCATGGAAACCACCTTCTTCCGATTCATGAACAAGGAGGGAGAGCATCCTCAGCGCATCTATTCTACAGTGCTGCGCATGGTGGGATGTACCTCGGCATTGTTCATGGTGCTCGTGGTGGTCTTCGGAAAGCAGATCAGCGGATGGATGGGGTATGCTGATCATCCGGAATACGTGATGATCATGTTCATTACGGTGGCCGTCGATGCCTTTACGGCCGTATTGTTTGCCTACCTGCGTTATCAGCACCGCCCCATCAAGTTTGCGCTGTTGAAGATTATTAATATTCTACTGAACATTGCACTCAACCTGCTGTATCTGTTTGTGCTTCCGGCAATGAAGCTGAATCCGTGGGGCATCTATGATGCAGATTTCTCGCCCGAGGTGGTATGGGTGTTCCGTATCAACTTGATGTGTACCCTGTTGACATTGCTCATGCTGTGGAAAGAGCTGCTCGGCATTACCTTCGGTTTTGACAAGTCGGCTTGCGCCAGAATGTTGGCTTATACGTGGCCATTGCTGGTGATGGGGCTGGCCGGACAGCTCAATCAGTGTGCTTCGCAAATGCTGTTTCCCCACTTTTACAGCGGAACGCCCGAAGAAGCCCGTGTGCAGTTGGGCATATATGGTGCATGCATCAAGATTGCCATGATCATGGTCATGATCACCCAGGCCTTCCGCTTTGCCTATGAGCCTTTCGTTTTTGGAAAAGCAAAAGAACGCGACAACCGCGAGACATATGCCCAGGCTATGAAGTTTTATCTCATATTCACACTGCTGGCCTTTCTGGTGGTGATGGGATTTCTGGATGTACTGAAATTCATTATAGATCCCAGCTATTGGGACGGGTTGAGAGTGGTGCCCATCGTGATGGCTGCCGAGATTATGTTTGGCGTGTTCTTTAATCTGTCGTTTTGGTACAAGTTGACCGACCGCACCATCTGGGGAGCCTACTTTTCAGGCTTTGGGGCACTGGTACTGATTGTGTTGGACATCATCTTCATTCCACGTATGAGCTACATGGCGTGTGCTTGGGCTGGCTTTGTGGCATACGGTGTTTCAATGCTGATCTCCTACTTTGTGGGACAGCATTACTACCCCATACGCTATCCGTTGCGCTCCATGGCTGCTTATGTAGGCATAGCCGTGCTGTTCTTCGTCGTGATGCAATGGGGGAGGCAGGCGTTGCCCAGTCTGTTAGGCTTGGGACTGAACTGCGTGCTGATTCTGATGTTTGTGGGTCACATTTTCTATCACGATTTGCCGCTAAAGAGCCTGCCCGTTGTGGGAAAATACTTCGGAAAAGTCCGTTGAGGCTGTTGCTCAGGATTTTTATAGAGCAGATGAGGTTAAAAAGTCTTGAGATTAATGCACAAGGCATTTTTGCTTTGTTAAGAAAACGTAATGCAAATGTAAAAGTGAATGTCAGGATGGGGCTGGTTGAGAATATTTGTTTAAACTTGCAGGAAATATTTTAAGAGAGAAATATAATGGGAAAGACAGCACGGAGTTTCAGATTTTGTTTGGCCCTTTGGGTCATGATGACCTGTGGCATGGCCAAGGCCGATGATGCAGTGACGGTAGCATCACTGAAGAAGTTCTTTACGAACATTGCTGCTTACAATGAGCATTACACGCAGGAGAAAGTATATCTCCATTTAGACAATAACGGATATTTCCCGGGCGAGAAGATTTGGTTCAAAGCCTACGTGTTCAAGGCCAGCACGCTGCTGCCTACCACGCTGAGCAAAGTGCTCTATGTAGAGCTCGTGATGCCCGACGGTCAGGTGGTGGAGCGGCAGACGTTGCCCATTATCAACGGCAGGACCTATGGCGACATCTCTTTGGAGAATATTTTCATTACCGGTTATTATGAAGTGAGGGCCTATACTCGCGCTATGCTGAATTGGGATGCTTCATACGTATACAGCAGGGTGGTGCCTATTTATGACGTGCCCAAAGATACGACGCAATTTTCCACACTTTCCTTCCGTAAGTCCACGGAAGACAGAAAACTCATCCGTTTGGACGGACGTCCGAAGCCTGCTCCGCTCTTTCCTATGGAAAGCAAGTCGAAAAAGGTGGAACTGGGCTTCTATCCGCAAGGGGGCAACATCGTGAAAGGATTAGAAAGCAAAGTAGCCTACCGCCTGACCAACAAAGAGGGCCAATCCTTGCAGCAAAGCATTGCCATCTATAAGGCCGACGGCACGCAGATAGCCACTTCGCAGCCTTTGCACGAAGGTATGGGTAGCTTCATGCTGCCAACGGACTGGGATGGCGGTTATGCAGAGGTGGATGGCGAGAAATTTAACCTTCCGGAAGCACAACCGCGGGGATGTGAACTCTCTGCCAGGGAAACCAGCGAAGGACTGACGTGGACGGTGTCATCAACGGCCGATATGGCCCGGCAGTTGGTGGGGCTGAGTGTGACGTGCAGGGGCCAGGCCTGCCATTTCGACACCGTTCGTCTGGCAGGGAATGCCAAGGCCCAGCAATTCTCCATTCCGCGGCAGTGGTTGAAGGACGGCATTCATCAAGTCACCCTCTTTACCCCCGAAGGACAGGTTTTGGCCGAACGCATGGTCTGGATAGCACCCCATAAGAAGCCATTGATTTTCGAGGTAAAGCAAAATGCGAAGGTTTTTCAGCCATTCAGCCCCATTGTGCTTGACTTCTCGTTGCAGGATGCCGAAGGCCAGCCTTTGCAGGGCGAATTTTCACTCTCCGTGCAAGATGTGGCCGGTATGGTGGCTCCCGATGTGGTGAATTTGCAGACCGATATGCTGCTGACCTCTGACCTGAAGGGATATATTCACCAGCCAGAGTATTATTTTGAGAAAAATGACGATAGTCATGCCGAAGCACTCGACCTGCTGCTTTTGGTACAGGGCTGGCGTCGATATGAATGGAAGGAAATGGCCGGTGTTGAGGCTAAGGAAATCGCTTATCCTGCGGAAGAACAGCTGATGCTCGACGGAAAAATCGTGAAAAGCCCGAAGGACGATACGCCCATTACCAACATGAACGTTAACCTCGTGATGATGAGTGACACTCGCCTTAGGGAGGTGTCTACCAAGACCGCTGATGACGGAACCTTTGCCATTGGCTTCGGAAAAGGCTTTTATGATAATCGGTTAGGCTTTATCAGCGTAACGAACGACAAGGATAAGACGCAGAGTTGTGCCGTGAAGCTGTCAAGAAACTTCCATCCGTCGGCACAGGCCTACGAGCCGATGGCTCTGACGTCGCTTGAGCGCAAGGATTTGCGTCAGACTTTGACCGCCGAGCAGCCGCATACCTTCCAATGGGTAGATACCATTCCTAAAGTTCATCATTTGGGCGAAGCAAAGGTTACGGAGAAGAAACACTACACCTCGCAGTATGGCACGCGCTATACTTACCTCGGTGGAGAGAAAGCCGGGCGGCAAATTGCCACCGTATATTATAATCTGGAGGACGAAATGCAGCGGCTTATGGACGATGGACAATATGAACCTCTGCTATGGGACTGGCTGAAGAAGCAGAATCCGTATTTTGATTATGATTTGATAGAACGAGGTAAATCGTATGCATCAAATGCAGAATTAGATGGCAGAGTAGGAAAAGGAGTGCGTGGTAGAGACGTCACATCCAAGGCTGCGCAAGAGTGGTTCAGGCAAACATGGGGCAATGGCGAAAAGGAGGAGGAAGAGAAGAAAACAATAGATCCTTCAAAAGGAGTCCCTTCAAAAGATATAGATGAATATAATGAAAGAGCAGAAATGGAGGCTTCATTTGCATTGACGTATAAACTGCGTCCGGTGACGGTAATGTTAGATAACAAGTACCCAGTAAAACATGATTTGAACATTTTGGGTAGTGATGTGCGCAGTTTGTACATTGTCGAAGATAACACGATACTTGGTTCGATACTTCCTGATTCTATTTTCATGGACACACGTCAGCCAGTTGTATTTTTGTTGTACAGCAACCTTGACATTCCCCTGTTAAACAAATACAAGAAAGGAACGAGGACCACCATACTGCACGGATATTCCCGTCCAACAGAATTCTTTAGTCCCGACTATCGCAAGGCCGATGCTCCGACGCCAACCGACGTCCGACGAACGCTGTATTGGGCACCCGACATGGTAACCGACAGCGACGGGCATGCCAATGTGATATTTTACAGCAATAGTCGGCCGCAAAGCCAGATTCACGTCAATGCACAGGGTATTGCGGTCAATGGCCAGATGTTCGGGAGCGAATAGCGCATTCTGGAACCCCTGTGTCTTTTCGGGAGACGGCCGTACATCCTTCGTTTGATATAGAGAAGGGAGCAGGGCCGTCTTCCGAATGTTTTTGGGACCTAAACTTGTAGGTGTGGGGTGATTTTGGTACTTTTGCAAGCGTAAATTGCAGCAGTGAACTTACATCATGGCGAAAATCCTGATCACCGGAGCAAGTGGATTCATCGGCAGCTTCATTGTGGAGCATGCCTTGGAACTGAGCTACGAAGTGTGGGCTGCCGTGCGCCCATCGAGTAGCAGGAAGTGGCTTACGGACGAGCGGATACGCTTCATTACCTTGGATTTCGTTCACGAAGAACAATTGCTGGTCCAGTTGCAGGCTCATCAGCAGCAATTTGGGGCTTGGGACTACGTGGTGATGGCTGCCGGCGTGACAAAAGCCAAGACAGATGCCGAATGGGTGGAGGGTAACGTGCTCACGGTTTCCCATTTGCTTCATGCCCTCACGCAGTTGCAGATGATACCTCGCAGGGTGGTCTTCATGAGTTCGCTAAGCGTATTAGGCCCCATCAAGGAGCGTCGCATTCCCAACCAGCAGCCTTATTCTTATGAACCGCTTGCTTCCACTGACCATCCGAAGCCCGTTTCGGCCTATGCCCGTTCCAAATGGGAGGCCGAGAAGGTGCTCGCTGCGCAAAAGGATGTTCCCTATGTCGTCTTGCGCCCTACGGGAGTATATGGTCCCCGTGAGCAGGACTATTTTCTGATGGCTAAGAGCATCAAGGGGCATGTGGACTTTGCCGTGGGCTGGAAAAGGCAGGAAATCACCTTTATCTATGTGCGCGACCTGGCCAAAGCCGTTTTTCAGGCCTTGGAAAATGGCAGGGAGGGCGAAACCTATCTGCTTAGCGACGGACATACCTACCAGAGCAGTGATTTCAGCCGATTGTTGAAGCAAACGCTGGGAGTGCGCGGTGTTTTTCGCATCGTGGCTCCCTTGTGGATCACCCGAATGGTATGTGCCGTTTCGGAGTGGACCTCGCGTCGCTCCCGTAAGGCCAGCACGCTCAATTTAGACAAATTCCTCACCCTCAAGCAACGCAATTGGCGGTGTGACATCGCTTCGGCACAGCGCGATTTCGGCTTTTCGCCCGAATATCCCCTTGAGCGAGGAGTAGAGGAAACTATTTTCTGGTATAAAGCGCAAGGCTGGCTCTGAGCAGGCTCGGGGGAAAGCAAATTTTAGCTCAATCAGTATGAAGTAAAGCATTCGGATTTATGAATTTCAATAAATATATCGCCCGTCAGCAACCCTTACCCGGACTTATTGGTCAGGAAAAGGTCATGATGGTGTATAATCTCTTTACCCTGGCCATGGCCGTGGTGTTTTACCACGAAATTGCCGCCGGCCCGGCTCCCATCCTTTCCCGATTGGCTATCATCGCCTTTACTGTGGTACTCTGGCGGCTTTACCGTAATTTTCCCTGCGATCTCACCTACGTATTGCGCGTTTACTTCCAAGTGGCGTTGCTCTCGTTCTGGTACCCCGATATCTATAACTTTGCAAAGCTCATGCCCAACGTAGACCCCTTCTTTGCGCATGCCGATCAACTGATTTTCGGCTGTCAGCCAGCCTTGGTGTTCCACCAAGTGCTCCATGGAGCCTTTTGGAGTGAGCTGTTCTACATGGGCTACTTTTCATATTACCTGATGATTGTCGTGACAGTGGTTTTTGCCACTTTTTGCGCCTATCGACATTTCGATAGAACCACTACGGTCATACTTTCGTCTTTCGCCATGTACTATGTGGTGTTTCTGTTTCTTCAGGCAGGTGGACCACAGTTCTATTACCCCAAAATTGGCGTTGATGCGGCTTCCGCCGGTGTGTTTCCTTCAATTGGCGATTGGTTTCGTCTCCATCCGGAGCTGAACTATGATAATGGCATTCATTCGGGCTTCTTCTATAGCTTGGTGGAGAAATTGCAAGGCAGCGAGTTCCCCATTGCGGCCTTTCCCAGCTCTCACGTGGGGCTTGCCACTGTGCTGATGCTGTTAGCGCGAAAAATGTCGAAAGTCTTGCTCCTGTTTTTTTTGCCCTTCTACGTAGTGCTTTGTTTGTCCACCGTCTATATCGGTGCGCACTACGGTGTGGACGTTATTGCCGGATGGGGCAGTGCGTTG
Source organism: Bacteroidaceae bacterium (assembly GCA_017468985.1). Taxonomy (GTDB): domain Bacteria; phylum Bacteroidota; class Bacteroidia; order Bacteroidales; family Bacteroidaceae; genus UBA6382. The sequence continues at coordinate 35,739 of JAFUHF010000041.1, read as the reverse complement.
CTGTTTTATGCCCTGTCGTTGCGCATCTACCATTCACGTTACGTTCATCGCCCTCGGGCCTGAGCCCTTGGGGCACTCATTGCTTCACAATCTTAATGTCTTTCGGGGCTTTTACGGTGGTGTGAACCTTGCCAGCGGCATCTTTTGTATGCTTTACGTATACGGTGCCGTAAGGCGTGGGTAAAGTTCCTTCCGCCCACTTCAGGTGGCCTAAATGAGGCTTGATGCTCAGCTTGCGGCATCCTGCTTCGAGGGGCTGGAAACCCAAAATGTGCTCCGACATCCATGCCGTGGGGCCCGATGCCCATCCGTGACAGAAACTGTGACGGAATCCGGGGTAACAATAGGCTCCAAAGTCCCCGTGGATGTCCTTTTTGCCTGCCGGAACAAAGTCGTCAATCCTGGCTGCATTCTCCGTCCAGTCTAAATTGAAATCTTCCCAGAACGTAGTGGCGCCAAGCTTCAGCATGCCTCCCCAGAAGGCTTTGATGATGTCCATGGCTTCGTCATACTTCCCGGCCATGGCCAAAGCTTGCAGCATATAGTAGCCATAGAACGTAGAAAAGCCTTTCGGTCCTCTGGGGAGAATGTATTTCGTTGCTGCTTCTTCCGGCGTCATCAGTCCGGCGATGGCCATGAGTGCTGCGGCCTGTTTCAGGTCGTTGGGAGGCAGAATTTTCTTTTTGAGCCGCGCAGTGATGTCGTGACACTTCTTTTCATGGCTTTCGTCACCCAAAAGGCGGCAGAGTTTGGCCCCGTCGTCCATGGCCCAGCACAGCAACGCCCTGTATCCGGCTTCTACTCCCTCTTTATTGGGGCTTGAGGGCCAGTCTAAGAAGCGCGCTGCGGCCAGATGCTCGCTACCGTCGGCATCCACAAGGCCGTCAATCTGGTCAATGAGCCCTGTGATATAGGCGGCATGATTATTCAAGTATGTTTTGTCGCCATTGTGCAGGTACCAATCGTGCTGAATGATGAGATACCACAAAGAGTATGCGCTCATGCCGTTCAGCCAGTTTGGAAGAGGCCATTGCTCACACGCTAAGTCCAAACTGGCGTAAAAAGAATCGTCGTTGCCAAACACGCGGCTTATCGTAGATGTTTCGGGGTGCATGTCGCCCAACCAAATGAGCCTGTCGCGCTTTATTCCGTCCCAAATGTATTCCTGCATGTTCAAATGAACGGTATATGCGCCTACGTTCCATATTTCATTCAAATTTTCGTCGTCACACTTGAAAGAGCCAAGGTACGGGACGTCTTTAAAGCGAAAAATGGCGGTCGCTTCTTTCATGAAGATGGAAATATCCTCGCTGAGCAGGTCAATGCGTACGAAGCGGAATCCCGTGCTTCCTAATTCTATCTGCCCCCAGAACGGGACTACCGTTTTGAAGTCACGTATGGCATGGTCGTTGGTGGCTCCGTTAGGATTGCCCGTAATGCTCTTTAACTCGCTGCACGTTTCGCTAACTGACTCTCCAAAGCGAATACGCATCAGAGGCGTTTCGCCCTTGCTGCACTGACTGAACACCAATTTCAGGCCGCCGTGTATTTCTCGGCCAAAATCCAGTATGATGGAAGCCGTGTCGCCCTTTTGGGAAGTTAAAAGACACATGTTCTTGTTCTCCAGGTCGGCTTGCCCCGTATTGGGCTCCAACAGGTGGAAGGCGTCCTTCACTGACGTTGGGTTTGAAACCCAAACGATGCGCTTTGGCGTGATGTAAGCGCGAGTCATCTTGTCGGGACGGATGCCGGAAGTGTCTTTAAACACTGGAGGAATATGCATCTGTGCAAAAAGCGGAAAGGCCAGCGCCAGAAGGCCTAAGACAATGGAGAGTCTCTTCTTCATGGGTGTATGATTGTAAAACGTTTTGTTTATATCGTTTGCAAAGATACGAAAACTTCCCTTTTGATTGGCAGCATGCCGCTTTTTTGTTACTTTTGCCTTGAAAAACAGAACCTGTTATTAAAAATCAGATTTATTTATGACTTCAAGAAAACAGTTGATTCTTAAAATTAAGGATCGTTATACGTATGACAGGAGGCCATACGTGAAAGTAGAGTATGGTGGACGTGACTACTCCGTGGCTTTGTTTCCTTTTCAGGAAAGCCGGCAAGACCTTACGGAGATTCGTTGCAATATAGACGAAAGTGAGTATGGCGTCAAGGTTACGCAGGATTATGTGCCCCTGCTCAAGCAATGCTATCGAGTGGGAAGCGAATATGACTTTTTGGTGACGGCTGATTTCACCTCGCGTGGAGGATATTATCAAGTGGCCGACGCTAACGGATTCTATTTTCGCCTCTGGGACTATAAACGTGCCAAGCTCTATATTCATCAGCAGATCAAATGCAGAGTAAAAAGCCTGTCAGGCGTCAAGCTAACCTTGGAATTAGTTACAAATAGCGGCCCCGAAACTACCTCATTAGACCCTCAAGAGATCAAAAAGGCCTTAGAGCTCTATTCCAGTGGGACTGACGTGCAGTCGTTCGTTAATCTCCTTTTTACTGACAAGGAACCTTTTGCCGATGCGTGCAACGAGTGGATGATGGCGTCCATTGGAAGCCAAAATGGGCCTGCCGTGATCGACAATGGCACATTTTTGCAGCAAATGAGGGCCCTGTCTATCTATATGCTCGAAGAAAACGAAATTTTGAGCAATTGCAACATCAGTGAGCGCCGCATGTTCCAGCAAAGGCTCACCTCCATGGTGGAGCAGATCGAACGATACCAAAAAGTGGTCGAACTCATTGACGGTGGACAGGAAGAAGTCTATATTGACCATCTGCTTCGCAACCTGAAGCGCACTGGTTACATTTATCACGCTGCCGAGAGCCTCAATATCATGATTGGCATCTTTGTTCTCCGTCCCGACATTGTCAGTATGAAAATGGAGGAGATTTTTTCGATCATTCATTCGCGCGAGGAGCAATATTGGAATGCAGAGCCCTTCCGCCGTGCCTTCGTGAAGACCTTGGAACTTTATGTCCGCGAATTCCGCAAGCAGGCCGACCTTTTAGGCTCCGCAGGCCGCTCCACGGCCAGCAGCATGATGGAAGCCCTGGCCATTCAGCTCTATTTGGCCAAGGAGGAAGACGACGGCAGCATCATTGACTGCAAACTCAACAAGGCCATGCTCTATCGCTACGCTTCATTGCAGCCCACGGGCAACTCGTCACAGCTGCTCTACAAGGCATTTATCACCCTGATGGGACGCATACCCGTACTCCACGAGTATAGCTGGGATGACACCACCCAGCCGGGCCTTCTGGCCAGTCGGCTGACCCTTGAGTCGCGCACGCCACGCTTCGGCATGACGAAAGTCTACGAAGGGGCCTATGCGCAAGTTGTCATCACCGACGATGGGGTGCGCATCTGCCCCCTTCATGAGAGCATCCGACAGAAGAAACTCATTGGACTGCCTTTTCTTGGGCTCAGTGTCACGGCCGACGGCGGCCGCCTAACGGGCAAGAAGGATGACATAGCCTATTATCGCGACCTATGGACCGACATTGAGCGCAGTTTGAGCAGTCAGCCGCGCTTGCGGAGTACGGTGAGGCGCAAAACGGTGCCCAATGTGGGCGACGTAGTAGACATCAGGGTGGTTTCGCGCGATCAGCGCGACCCCTGCCTGTTCCGTTGCAAGATAGAAGACGAAGCCTATTCCGGGCAGGGATGGCTTCACATGAGCGACGTGCTGGGATATGCCAAACATCTGGAGGTGGAGGTCAACGCCTTCTATTGGGATCGCGACCGCAGTGTGCCACTGCTCTTCAAGGCTCAGGTGAAGAGCGTGGGAGAGGACGGAGAGTGTGTTTTCTCCATACAACAGCTCATACAGAGCATTCTGGTCGACACCGTGGGTTATGACGAGATCTTCGTATGTCGCATATTCACTTCCGACCGCGAAAACTACATCGGCGTTTCCGACTTTGGCGCGCCCATCTACATTCCCCGACGCGTGGGCATGCCTGTACTTCCAAGCGGAACGTTTGTCACCGTAACCCATAGGGAGCGAGGCCGCAGTGGGTCGTTGAAGGTTCAGTTCGTGGGCATCACGGCCAAATCCTTCTACATTCCGGCCGCGTTCCATCAGATGATGAACATTTATGCCAACGACAGGACCTTCCAGGGAGCCTCCGACGAGGATGACAGCGAAAAAGATGTCATCTCAGGCGAAACGGTGCTCACTTCAGCCTATCTCCAGGAGTTAATGCATCTCATTGATCGCTATTCAGCCAGTCGGCAGGACTATCTGGAAGCCTACAACTACCTGGGATTTGCCAGATTGCTCTCCTCCATACTCGAAGAGCCCGAAATGCGCGATTATTATGCCTGTCGCATGAAGCTGATATGGCTTTTGAAGAGTTTTGAGACTAACGGCAAGATTGATGGTGAAGTTTTGCATGATTTGAATCTCACGGAAGAAGCCAGGCTCAGTTCGCAGACTGAATTATACAGCCATTATCTCGAGATAAAGGCTGTAAGCATGATTGGCCATCGCGAACTCAACCCAAGTCTCTGGAATCTCATGAATGAGCATGCCGGCACCAAGATAGCCCGGCTGGCAGAGCTGGTGCTTTCCTACAACCTGCTGCAAGCCGGCGATCTGGCTTATCTCGGTCACGACATAGAGGTGAAGATCTACGAACTGCTCCAACTCTCCCAACGGGAATCCACGTTGAAGAACTACGGGCAGGAAGACCTCCGCCATGAGTTCAAGTCGAGCCTTGTCTATCCTTCAGGGAGCCACATGCAGCCCGACCTGAAGCAGCAAACTGCTGAAATCATGAAGGAGATCTGCTCTTTCCTCAATGCTGATGGCGGAACGCTCTATATTGGGGTGAACGACCAGGGAGCCGGTGTAGGCATTGCCCAAGACCTGGCCTACGAGGAGTTCCGGGGCAGCACCGACCGCTACGCTAACTATCTGGGGTGGGAAATACGCAACCAGATAGGCAAGGATGCCGAGGCTTATGTGAAAATTAGCTTCGATTCCGACGAGGGGCCCGGCACGGTGGAGCGCAAGGTTTGCGTGATCAAGGTGAACCCCTATCCTTATCCTGCCTATTGTGACGGGCATCTCTACGAGCGTCGCGGTGTGGCCAAAGTGATGCTTTCAGGCACCGACCTCGACTTGTTTATGGCGCGCCGCACCGTCAGGAAACCTGACCCCCAGCCTGTGAGCGAGCCTGTGGCTCCGTCAGAGCCCGTAAAGGCCGCATCTATTCGGAAACCCGACGAAAAAAATCCTGCCAAGAGCATTGCTACCAGCAAAATGCGTCCCAATGTGCTCCACAGCTACGAGGAGAGCTATGTACCTACGATTGCCTATCTCCACTTCCTGCCCGAGCATGAATATAAGAAGACCACCGACGAATACTGGGACGAAACGCTTCTCAGTCTGGCCATCCGCGACGAGGAACGCGACCATTACCTCGTCATCTGTTATGAGGGAGGCAACGTGGTCAAGGTGCCGATTGCCGAGCTGCTGGAGAAAACTGACAACAAGGCCTATAAGCGCAATGCCGACCATGAGGCGCTCTTTGCTACCATCATGGGGCCTGACGACGGACTCGTTACCTTCAATGTGGATGCCCGTGGGCGCAAAGTGGTGCGCGTAGATGCCATCAGCCAGTTGGAGGAGGAGAGCATCCGCTCCAAAGGTCACCCACTGTGCGACGTGGAGAGCCAGGGCTACCTTGGAAACGAAACGGTTCCTGCCCGTGTGCTGCCCGAACTGGATGGAATCACCCTGCGGCCACGCACCACGCTCGGCACGCCCATCAGTGCGTCCTATCCATGGGCCACGGCGCTCCGCCAAGCCGGTGTGGTGTTCCCATAATGTAGGACGAAGGTACAGAATCATTTTTATTCAGTCTGACCGCCACTTCGGTGGCGGTTTTTTTATGGCCATTTGGCCTGATCAAGCCTCGGGAGGCCGAATGGAAGCTTGATTTGGGCCAAACGTGAAGCGATTGGGCTGAATGGAAGTGTTTTTCGGTCCAAACGTGAAGCGATTGGGCGGAATGGAAGCGTTTTTCGGACCTAACGTGAAGCGATTAGGCGGAATGGAAGTGTTTTTTGGGCCAAACGTGAGGCAATTGGGCGGAATGGAAGCGTTTTTCGGACCTAACGTGAAGTGATTGGACCGAATGGACGAACGTATTTCTGCTCCTCTCATTACTCTTGCCCGAAGATAAGGCCAATGCAGAGTGATTTTCTGATACCTACGCGCTATTCCTCAAAAGAATATTGTATTTTTGCAGTCTAAAGTAACACTTACCCTCATAGTCAGGTTAGCAACATTGTATGGAATATAATTTTATCGAAATTGAGAAAAAATGGCGCCAGCGTTGGGTGGAACGTAAAACCTATAAGGTGACGGAAGATCCCCAGAAGCCAAAATATTACGTATTGAACATGTTTCCCTATCCCTCCGGGGCCGGCTTGCACGTTGGTCACCCCCTGGGCTACATCGCCAGCGACATTTATGCACGCTATAAGCGCATGAAGGGATTCAATGTGCTCAATCCCATGGGGTACGACGCCTATGGACTGCCTGCCGAGCAGTATGCCATTCAAACGGGGCAGCATCCGGCTGTCACTACGGAGAAAAACATTGACCGCTATCGCGAACAGCTCGACCGCATAGGTTTCTCTTTTGACTGGGACCGCGAAGTGCGCACCTGCGAGCCCGGCTATTATCACTGGACGCAGTGGGCCTTCCAGCGGATGTTTGAATCATACTACGATTTGGACCTGAGCAAGGCCCAGCCCATTTCTAAATTCACGGAGCACCTCGCCCAGCATGGTACCGAGGGCCTCCACGCCGCTCAAACGGAGGAGCTCCATCTGACGGCTGCTGAGTGGAACGCCATGGGCGAGGCCCGACAGAGTCAGGTGCTCATGAATTACCGCATAGCCTACCTTGGCGAAATGATGGTGAACTGGTGTCCGGAGCTGGGCACCGTGTTGGCCAACGACGAGGTGGTGGAAGGTGTCAGCGTAAGAGGCGGCTATCCCGTGGTGCAGAAGAAAATGAAGCAGTGGTGCCTGCGCGTTTCTGCCTACGCCCAGCGACTGCTCGACGGGCTGGAGACCATTGACTGGACGGACTCCATCAAGGAAACACAGCGCAACTGGATAGGCCGCAGCGAGGGAACCGAGGTGGAATTCCGCGTGAAGGACAGCGACAAGAAGTTTACCATCTTCACAACACGCGCGGACACTATGTTTGGCGTGACTTTCATGGTTTTAGCGCCTGAAAGTGAGCTGGTGAGCGAGCTTACCACCGCGGAGCAGCGTCAAGCCGTGGAGGCATATGTGAATCAGACCAAAAAACGCACAGAGCGCGAACGCCAAATGGCAACGGAGAAGACTGGCGTCTTTACGGGATCCTACGCGATTAATCCATTCACTGATTCGGCCGTACCCATTTGGGTGAGTGACTATGTGCTCGCCGGTTACGGTACAGGTGCCATCATGGCCGTGCCTGCACACGACAGTCGCGATTACGCCTTTGCCCGAGCCTTTAATTTGCCTATAATCCCTCTAATAGAAGGCTGTGACGTCAGTGAACAGAGTTTTGATGCCAAGGAAGGAATCGTTACTAACTCTGAAGGCAAAAATTTCTCTCTCAACGGTCTCACTGTGAAGGAAGCCATTGCCGCTACGAAGAAATACGTTACCGAGAGAGGCATTGGCCGCGTAAAAGTGAATTACCGCTTGCGCGATGCCATATTTAGCCGTCAACGCTACTGGGGGGAACCCTTTCCGGTCTATTATGAGCATGGAATACCTCGCATGATACCCGAGGAGTGTCTCCCACTCGAACTTCCGGAGGTGAAGAAGTTCCTCCCGACCGAAACAGGTGAGCCGCCCCTCGGAAATGCAGAGCGTTGGGCTTGGGACACGGTGAATAAGTGCATCACCGACAACAGTAAGATAGATCAGAAGACCGTGTTCCCCTTAGAGCTCAACACGATGCCCGGTTTTGCCGGTTCGAGTGCCTACTATCTGCGCTACATGGATCCCCATAACACTGAGGCCCTCGTAGACTCCAAAGTGGACGAATACTGGAGGCAAGTGGACCTCTACATTGGAGGTACGGAGCATGCCACGGGTCACCTCATCTACTCCCGTTTCTGGAACAAGTTCCTCCACGACTATGGATACAGCTGCGAGGAAGAGCCGTTCAAGAAACTGGTGAATCAGGGAATGATACAGGGCCGCAGCAACTTCGTTTATCGCATTCAGGGTACCAACCGCTTCGTTTCCTTCGGACTAAAGGACGAATATGACGTTACGCCCATCCATGTTGACGTGAATATCGTTCAAAATGACGTTCTGGACCTGGAAGCATTCAAGGCTTGGCGTCCGGAGTATCATGACGCAGAATTTGTACTCGAAAATGGGAAGTATGTCTGCGGCTGGGCCATAGAAAAGATGTCAAAGTCGATGTATAACGTCGTAAACCCCGACCATATTGTTGAAAAATATGGTGCAGACACGCTCCGGCTCTACGAGATGTTCCTCGGACCTATCAATATGAGCAAACCGTGGGACAGTAACGGCATTGACGGCTGTTCGCGCTTCCTGCGCAAGGTGTGGAACCTGTTTTGGGGCCGTGACGGCCAGTTCCTGCCTCAGGAAGGCACTGCTACGCCCGAAAATCTGAAGAGTATCCACAAGCTTATCAAGAAAGTGAGCGAAGACATGGAGGTCTATGCTTACAATACGTCGATTTCGGCCTTCATGATCTGTGTGGGCGAACTGGCCGGGCAGAAATGCACCGACAAGGGCGTTCTGGAAACCCTCGTAAGACTGCTCGCGCCCTATGCGCCGCATATCGCTGAGGAACTGTGGGAGCAACTGGGCCACGAAGACTCCGTATGCGATGCCTCATGGCCCGAATATGACGAAACATATCTGAAGGAAGACAGCGAAACCATCAGTATCTCCTTCAATGGCAAAACGCGCTTCACCCTGCAGATGCCTACCGACATCAGTCGGCAGGACGCAGAAAAGCTGGCCCTCGAAGCAGAGCTGACGCCCAAATATCTGGAAGGAAAGCAGGTGGTGAAAGTCATTGTAGTGCCCCACCGCATTGTGAACATCGTAGTGAAGTAATCGTTAAGCCCTTCTGCCATAATGTCCATTCCAAATTCATACCTTCGTCAGGGCAAGGACCTGCTCTTTATGTCGTTTGGCATCTTGCTCTACGTTACCGGTTTCGTTTGTTTCCAACTGCCGTATCAAATCACCACCGGAGGTGTGGCCGGACTGGGAGCTGTGATTTTTTACGCCACAGGCTTCCCTGCGCAATACACCTTTTTCCTGCTAAACGTCATACTGCTCCTCATTGCACTGAGAATTTTGGGCGTAAAGTTCATGTTGAACACCATTTATGCCGTAATTTTCATGACTATCCTTATGGGGGTGATGCAGGATCTTGTCCGAAACCCTGAGGATGGGTCGTTCCCACAAATATTGGGCGACCAACGCTTCATGGCTTGCGTAATAGGAGCCGTTTTGGAGGGCTTGGGACTTGGAGTGGTCTTTCTGAACAACGGCAGCACCGGTGGAACTGATATTGTGGCCGCAGTGGTCAACAAGTATCGCGACGTGAGTCTCGGACAGATTATCATGCTGGCCGATGTGGTCATTATTTCGTCAAGTTACCTCCAGTTCCATAGCATTGAACTCTTGTTGTTCGGTTATTGCACCATGATCATTGAGGCTTTTGCCTTAGACTACTCCATGAATGCCGTCCGGCAGTCGGTGCAGTTCATGATTTTCTCCCAGAAGTACGACGAGATAGCCACGGAGATTGCCAAAACGGGACGTGGCGTCACCGTGCTTGACGGCGAGGGCTGGTATACCAAGAAAGCCAGAAAGGTGCTGGTAGTGTTGTGTCGCCGCAGGGAGAGTACGCACATCTTCCGGATTATCAGGACTATTGATCCAAGTGCTTTCGTTTCGCAGGGCAAGGTGGCCGGCGTATTTGGCGAAGGTTTCGACAAGATAAAAGGTAAATAGCATCATTGTTTTTTCCACATAGGCCAATAGTCAGAGCATGAGCATCACCATCGTTCCGGTTTCGGGTTTAGGTAACCGAATGCGCGTAGTAGCATCGGCGGTGGTGGCTGCGCCTCATGTGGAAGGCGGCATACGCGTGGTGTGGCAGCCGGCATGGGACTGCAAGGCGTCGTTCAACGATTTGTTCCTTCCATTAGGAAAAGAGGAAGGCGTAGAAATAGAGCGTGGCAGCCTGCTCGATGCTCCGGCGACCAAACAAAACCTCCTGATCCCCCTGCTGCTTCGCAAGAGGCGCTACGATGCGGAATATAGGTGCTTTCGCCCCGAAGCGGACTTCCATTTGCCGGATTTTGTAGGCCAAAGGCGCGTGTATATGGACACTTGTTATGCTTTAGGACCCTATGAGGCTGGCGACGTGCGCCGATTGTTCCGTCCTGTGCCCGAACTGCAAGAACGTATCGTGGCTACCACCTCGAAATTTGCCCCCACCACTATTGGAGTGCATATTCGCCGTAAGGACAACCTGAAAGCCATACGCTACAGTCCGTTGACGGCTTTTCGCAAGCGCATAGACGGTTTGCTGGCCAGTGGAGAGGCCGAAAGCGTCTTTCTTTGTACCGATGACGATCACGTAAAGCAATATTTCAGGGAAATCTACGGCAAGAGGCTCATCACGCGTCGCGTAAACACCAACCGCAACAGCGCAGACGGCATTCGCGATGCCGTTGTGGATCTCTATAGTCTGGCGGCCACGAATCACATTATTGGTAGTTATTATTCCTCCTTCTCCGAAACGGCTGCCGAATTGAGCGACGCTTCGTTTGAAGTGATGAGGGAAAATCATTAATATCATCAGACAAATGAAAAGAACTTTAGTCTTTGCCACCAACAATGCCCACAAACTGAAGGAAATCCGAGAGATACTGACAGAACGGATGGAAGTGCTCAGTCTGGCAGATATCCATATAGAGGCCGACATTCCTGAAACAGCGGATACGCTGGAGGGCAACGCACTGATCAAGGCGCATTATGTGTATGACCGAACCGGACTGGACTGCTTTGCTGACGATACAGGTCTGGAAGTAGACGAACTGGGCGGTGGCCCGGGTGTACACACGGCCCGTTATGCCTCAGAAGTGTATGATCCAGAGGCTAACACGCAGAAGTTGCTCCGCGAATTGCAGGGAAAAACCAACCGCAAGGCCCGTTTCCGCACAGTGATAGCTCTGATTGAGCATGGCGAGGAACGCCTGTTCAACGGAGTGGTGGAAGGCGAGATAGCCACATCGCCCAAGGGTACGGAAGGCTTTGGCTATGATCCCGTATTCGTTCCCGAAGGCGCAGGACAGACCTTTGCAGAGATGGGAGAGGAGCGTAAGAACGAAATCAGCCACAGGGCGCGCGCAGTAGCTCAACTGATGGCTTATCTGAACCAAGAATAAGAAGAACAGGTACATTGGGAATGCGTTTACAGCTAAAAATGGATAGAGTTATGAGGATAATGTCACGAAAAAGCCTGTCGGTCCTGTTTACCATGGGGGTGTTACTGTTGCTGCAAGTGTCGGTAAGGGCAGACAACGTGCTGTTCAAGAAAGGAAAGTCGGATTACAAGATAGTGGTGGCTAAGGAAGCCTCCCTTTCAGAGAAAACGGCGGCTCGGGAGTTGCAAGATTACCTGTTTGAGGTGAGTGGCGCCCGAATGCCCATAGTGAATGACTTGCAAACGAAGGGTAAGAAGATCATCGTAGGCTATGTGGACGGAAACAAGGCTCTGAAGGATGTGGCAGCACCTCAGAAGGATGACGAGAGCTTTACTTACCGTAGCTCAGGGAAGGATATCCTGATCTATGGCGGCGCACAGCGCGGAACGATGTATGGGGTGTATGCTTTTTTAGAAAAAGAGTTCGGCATACATTGGCTTACGCCCAAATGCACCGTAATTCCTCATCTGGACCAGTGGGGATTTAAGAATCTTGACCATAGTGAGGCACCAGCCATTGGCTACCGTTACTCTAACTATTTTGTGGCCAATACGTCTCCTGCTTGGAGTGCTCACACGAAGGAAAACATGAAATGGAATCCCGTGGAGTCAGAATATGGCGATTTGGAGGCCTATTGGAGTGCTCATACGATGGGCATGCTGGTTCAGGCCAAGGAATTCTTTGATGTGCATCCTGAATATTTCTGCCAGCGCGACGGAAAGCGTATTTCGTACGGTCAATTGTGTCTTTCGAATCCCCAAGTGTTGAACCTTTGCAAAGAACGACTGGCACAAAAGATGCGTGAACTTCCGGCTTATCGCATTTACAGCCTTTCGCAGAACGACAACCAACTGTTTTGCGAGTGTTCGGAGTGTAAGGCCATCGAGGAGCGTTACGGTGGACATTCAGGACTGATGGTTTGGTTTGTGAATCAGGTGGCAGACGCCGTGAAAGACGAATTTCCCGACAAATACGTAGGCACTTTCGCCTATCAGTATACCAGAAAGCCTCCCGTAGGCATCAAACCGAGAAATAATGTGGTGATTCGCCTTTGCAGCATTGAGTGTTGCTTCGCTCATCCCCTTGATGCCGGTTGTCCCCAGAACGAGGCCTTTATGGATGACATAAAACGCTGGGCAGAATTGGCACCACATCTATTTATATGGGATTACATTGTAGACTATGCACAGTACATTGCTCCGTGGCCTAATTTTCAGGTACTGGGTCCCAATATTGAAGTTTTCCGTAAAAATAAAGCCATTGGCATATTCGAGGAGGCACAATATCAGTCGGCCGGAGCCGAATTTGACGAGATGAAGGCCTGGACAGTGAATCAACTGCTTTGGAACCCCAAGCAGAATGTAGATTCACTGGTCAATATCTTCATCAGCGGCTTCTATGGAAAGGCAGCACCTAAAATTTGGGAATACTACAGGCTGTGTCAATCACTGGTGATGCCAGACGTTCACTACGGTATATACATTAACGCCCAGCACGAAATTTACAGCGACGAGTTCACGCGAAGAGCCTTTGAACTGCTGAACGAGGCTCGGCAACTGGCCGCTGGAGACGAATTGATAAGCGAAAGGGTGGAACAGGTAAGGATGCAACCCCTATATTTGCAATGTATGCGTCATTTTGAGGAGTCGAAGAGCGACGGGACGTGGCAGGAGTTTGTAGGACTGATGCGTAAGTATAAAGCACGGCCCAATGAACCGCAAACCATAGAGCGTTTTTTGGAACTGCACCCATAAAACAGAGAAAACCCCATAAATGGATCAAAATATGAAACATTCCGTTCTGACCAAGTTAGTAGTGATGGCTGTGATGGTGGCAATGTTGCCGCTCAATGCCATGAGTAAGGGCCGCAAACAGTGGACCGAGAAGCAAGCATGGGTGTGGGAGAAACGCTTGGGCGTAATCAAGGGCTTCAATCAAGGGGAACTGCCCTATCCGAACATGTCGCGCGAGGAGGTGATACGCAAGGGAAGCGAATTGGGCCTTAATAGTATCCGCACATGGCTTGGTGGAGGAACTGCTGAAAACCAAATCAAGTTTTTGAAAGCCACCGCCGACTATTGTGAGAAATATGGAATGACCGTATCGCCCGTATTGACGGTGCCTGTTCCTCAATCCTACTACGACTCGAATGGAACGGACGAAGCTGCCCTTAAAAGCATGAAGGAATACACGCAGAAGATGATTGGTGCCTTTGCACATGATAAGCGCGTGGTGCTTTGGGACCTTTGGAATGAACCTGGAAATGTAGGTTTCGACCCATCGAAAAACAAGGAAAGATTCATGCTTCAGCTCAAGGCGATAGACAAAATATTGGAGTGGAGCCTCGAACTCAATCCAGACCAAGCCCTGTCGTCATCCATATTCTGGCGCGGCGACTTGCTTGATGAGAATGCAAGCGATGTTGTCCGCTTAGCATGGGAGGTGGAGAGCCACATGGACGTGCATAACTTCCACCTGTATTCCGGTGATTCCGCACATACTGAAAGATTGATGAACTGTCTGCGCAAGATAGGGAATCGTCCCGTCGTAGCCACTGAATGTATGACGCGAAGCAACAATGCCACTCTTGCGCGCACGTTTGCCAACTTTCAGAAATATAATGTGCATTTTTATCTCTGGGGGCTCTACATGTGTGACGCAAATTGGAGCATAAAGTGGCATCGCAGTGCCTACGATCCCTACGATGTGTCTTTTCACGACCTTTTGCACCCGGATGGAGAACCCATTGATCGTAGAGACATGGATGAAATAAAGAATTATCGCTTTACATCAGGTCAACCGACCGACATAGGAGCCGAATGGACCGATCGATGGGCCGCAGAGAAAGCATGGCGCTGGATGGCGGCCGGACCCATTAAAGGAAAGGCACTGCAAGGCAACATGGAAGAGGTAAAAGCATGGCTAAACGGATCCGAGGCTCAAAGCGGAGACTTTAATAGCCTGACGGTGGAGTTCAGCATGAAGGCGTATAAAGAAAATAAGGATCAGTTCTTCAAACAGACCAAGGAAATGCTTGCCAAAGCGGACGAAAAAGGCTTCACCGTGATGCCTACGCTGATTACGGATGAGATTGCGGCTCATTATGGAGAGAAAGAGCTAATAGACTTTGTTGGCGACGTAGTGAACCGTTATTATAATGATTCACGCATTCAGGCCTGGAATCTCTATCAGCATCCGGGCAAAACCATTACAGATTCGAAGCAACTGACCCTCCTCTTGCAAGAATTATTCCGCAGGACGCGCAAAGTATATCCAAACCAGCCTATTTTGGCAACTCCGTGGGTCGAAGTAAAACCATTTGCCGTAGATTTCAATTATCATGACGCTATGCTCCACGGTCGTAGAAACGGATGGAACTATTTAGCCTATTCAGGTGGGAGCAATGCCGACTTATGTTATACAATTTGGAAACTGAGTGACGTGATAGCCTTCTCTTCAAAACAAAGTGCGGCTCAGGCCGGTTGGTTGAAGAGCGTTGCTTTCAGATATGGGCGCCCCATTTTCTGTACGGACTGGAAACCCTCAGATGTGGCCCAAGCAGACGAACTGCTTGATAATTTTGCACGCAGTCACGTGTATTGGTATCATGAGGGACAGAATGTTCCGTCAAAATTGCGTTTGTTCAAGTTCCTGCCGATCTGCACGCCCCATTGAGAGGGTGAAAGGCGCATCGGTGTGCCCCAAATTGAAATAAGGAAGATACATGTTTCAACAATATTTGTCTCAGGAACAAGTTCAAGAGTGGAATCGCCTGGTGGCTAAGGCCCATAATATCGTTCTCTTCGGCCACGTATCGCCCGATGGGGATGCAATGGGTTCTACCTTGGCCTTGGCCGACAGCCTGAAGCGTCAGGAAAAGAAGGTGAATGTCATTATGCCCAATGCCTTCCCCGATTTTCTTTCGTGGTTGCCAGGAGCCTCGGATGTTATCAACTATGAATACAATCGGGGAGCCGCCGCAAAGTTGATAGAGGGAGCCGACCTGATGTTTTGCTTAGACTTTAACGCGTTGGCCAGATTGGAACATATGCAGCCTGTAGTAAGTGCCCGAAAAGCACCAATCATAATGGTAGATCACCATCTGGACCCCCATTGTGGAGCACGCATACTGATTTCCGACTCAGAGGCGTCGTCTACCTGCGAAATGATCTACTGCATCCTGATACAACTCTATGGTTTGGAGGGTATTTCAAACGAAATGGCACAATGCATCTATTGTGGAATGATGACCGATACGGGAAGCTTTACCTATAATTCGAATCGATGTTCAATTTTCTATATAATCTCTCAACTGCTGACCAAAGGGATAGATAAAGACAAAATTTACCGCAACGTGTATCATTCGTACAGCCTAAATCGCTTGCGTCTGGAGGGCCATATAGTGCATGACAAAATGCAATACTTTTCGGAGCATCACACTGCCCTTTTTACGCTGACACGCGAAGAAATGAAGGCATACCATTTCAAGAAAGGCGACGCAGAGGGTTTGGTGAATCTCCCACTGCGCATTAAGGATACCAAACTCTCCATATCGCTCCGTGAGGATACCGAGAAGCCTCTGATACGTGTTTCTTTGCGCTCCGTGGATGACTTTCCGTGTAATCGGATGGCTGAAGACTTCTTTCGTGGAGGTGGTCACCTGAATGCAGCAGGCGGATCGCTATCGATGACAATGGCGGAGGCCGTAGAACAAGCTCATAAAGCCATAGAAGCTTACGAAGAGCTGCTGCGCGACGCGGAGAACATGAAAGAGCGCAGTGTTGAAGATCGTTAAACCCTGTCAGCAGATGCAAAAAGCTATGGTGAGGCGTTACAGCAATGGATTTAATTCGTAACTTTGCAACGTATATGAATAAAAGAGTGTACATTTGGCTCCTGTTGGTGGTGCTTGCCGGAACTTTCTGCATGGTTTCCTGTGACGATGACGATACATACGCAGAAAAGAAGGAACGCGAGCGTAATGCCATCAATGCTTTCCTGAAAAAAGGTACGTGCGTCTATGAGTTGGACAGCAAGGATACGCTACTTTATGTTCCGCCGATCAAGGTCATATCGGAAGAACAATTCTATGCACAAGACAGTACCACCAACGTGGCGGAGAATGAGTATGTGCTGATGAATTCCACTGGTATCTACATGCAGATTGTAGATAAGGGTAATGGAGAGAAACTGACACATGGAGAGACTGCAAAGATACTGAACAGGTACATAGAGTTCAATATTCTGGGCGATTCCGTGATGTCGCGCAACAATAACCTATATTATATAGCTGTTCCTGACCTGATGACAGTGAGCAATAGTTACGGGGTGTTCACTGCATCCTATGTCTCGGGCGTAATGAGGAGCATCCACGGCACTACGTCGGTTCCGGAAGGCTGGTTGATACCTCTTACGTATATTCGATTAGGCAGGCCAACTTCTGCTGATGGAGGATTGGCCAAAGTGAGACTTATTGTTCCCCATACTTCAGGTACGCCGGATGCTCAAACAGAATCGGCAGTATATCCCTGCTTTTATGAATTGACTTATCAGCGTGGGCGCTGATAAATTTTTCCTTTTTATCTTCTTTCAGACCCTCATGAGATCACTCATGATTTCGTTAGAGATAAATATGCCTTTTCGTGTCAGTCGAAGAGCTTCTCGACTATCGTCCCATGTTAAGAATCCGCGTTCCGCATGGCCTTTTGCCACTTGTAGCATTTCAGAAACCCATTCCTCGCTAAACGTATGGCGAAGCTCATTGATGTTTAGTCCTACACTGGTGCGCAGTCGCTTCATGATGGTTTCATTGAAGCGTGTTTCAGGGGTGAGGTGCTCCGTTTCGATGAGTTTTTCCGCTTCCACGTTTCCGCAAGCTTGAAGATAGGCGCGAAGATTGCCAGTGTTCCAACTTCGGGAATGACCATCGTAGGAATGGGCTCCAGGGCCTATTCCCAAGTAGCACATTTCCTGCCAATATCCCGAATTGTGAACGGCTTGTTTCCCCTCTTTGGCAAAATTGGAGATTTCATAATGCTGAAAGCCTGCTTGTTTTGCTTGGTCCATCAAATGAACATACATTTGCCAGCTTTCTTGCTCAGAGGTTTCCTGCAGGGAGCCTTGTTGAAGCATTTTCCAGAGCAGTGTGCCTTCCTCATAACTCAGAGCGTAAGCTGAGAGATGACATACTTCTAAATATAGGGCCTGAGTCACATCAAAGTTCCAATTTTCGACAGACTGAAAGGGCAGACCGTAAATCAGATCAATACTCAGGTTTTCGTATCCGGCATCTTGCAGACATTTTACAGCAAACCGAGCTTCATCGGCCGTATGGCGGCGGTGAAGAAGTTTTAGAATGGTATTGTTGAAGGTTTGAAGTCCTAAGCTTAGGCGATTGATGGGTAAGGAGCGAAGGGCAGATACGTATTCAGGGGCCATGTCGTCAGGATTGGCCTCTAAAGTGATTTCGGCATGTGAATCTACGCTGAACAACTTGTAGATGGTCTGAAAAACAGTGTCAAGCTGTCTGACACTCAGCAAGGATGGCGTTCCACCTCCCCAATAGATGCTACTCAGGTGTTTGGATGGAAGATATGATGCCCGAAGTGACATCTCATTGCAAAGGGAGCGTACATAGGCTTCGCGCTTCTGCTCACCGAGGGTGGTAGAGTAGAAATCGCAGTAAGCACAGCGCGACTTGCAAAATGGGACATGGATATAAAGGCCATTCATGGTGATGAGGCGTGAGAAAAACCAAGCAAAGGTAATACTTTTATGCCATACGACACAAGATAGGGAAGCGGAATACTGATAGAACGTCATACGTGGCACGATAGGCATGCCACAGACTAAAAAGAAGATGCATCTTCATTCATTTAAAAAGCAGAATATGCCTATTAGCCCTATTGCTCAGAACAAAATGGAAGTAAATATCGCTTTACACAGCATAAGGTAGGGGAAAAACTTGGCTATTACAAAATAAATCGCTAAATTGCGACGGTTTTTAAGAAACAGCAATAAATTATACAGTATATGAAAGTATATCAAACAAATGAGATTAAAAACATTGCCCTTCTTGGCAATGCAGGTGCGGGAAAGACCACCCTCACTGAGTCCATCCTGTTCGAGAGTGGTCTTATTACGCGTAGAGGCAATGTAGCCTCAAAGAATACGGTCAGTGACTATTTCCCCGTGGAGCAAGAGTATGGTTATTCTGTTTTTGCTACGGTTTTTCATTCTGAGTTCAACGGTAAGAAGTTGAATTTTATTGATTGTCCGGGTTCTGATGACTTTGCAGGAGCATCTATAACGGCTTTGAACGTTACAGACACGGCTGCAATCGTGATTAATGGTGCAAAAGGCGTTGAAGTAGGAACGCAGAACCAGTTCCGTCAGACGCAGAAGCTGGGCAAGCCGGTGATCTTCCTCTTGAATCAGCTGGATGACGATAAGTGTGATTTTGATACCATCTTAGAGAAGCTTCATGAAGTTTATGGTTCCAATGTAATTCCGGTTCAATTTCCCGTTGCCACTGGCCCCGGATTCAATAGCATCATTGACGTGTTACTAATGAAGCAGTACACCTATCCTGAAAACGGTGGAAAGGCAACTATTACAGACATTCCTGCCGAATTCCAAAATAAGGCTGAAGAATTGCATCATGCCTTGGTGGAAGCTGCCGCAGAGCACGACGACGCGCTCATGGAGAAGTTTTTTGAGTCGGAAAGCCTTACGCAGGACGAAATACGTGAAGGTATACGCAAGGGGTTGGTTGCAAGAGGCATCTTCCCATTGTTCTGCGTTTGCGCACGTCAGGATATGGGCATAGACCGTTTACTGGAGTTTCTTGGCAATGTGGTGCCTTTCGTAAGTGATATGCCAAAGGTGAAAAATGCACAAGGCGAAGAGGTAACTCCAGACAGTGAAGGTCCCACATCACTCTTTTTCTTCAAGACGGGTATGGAACCACACATTGGTGAGGTGCAATACTTCAAAGTGATGAGTGGTACGGTGCACGAAGGAGATGATTTACAGAACGCAGATCGCGGTTCGAAGGAAAGAATTTCGCAGCTCTTTGTGTGTGCAGGCCAGAACCGTATAAAAGTGTCAGAGCTGAAAGCAGGTGACATAGGTTGCACCGTAAAGTTGAAAGATGTACATACCGGTAACACGCTGAATGGAAAAGACGTAGAAAATCGCTTCAACTACATCAAATATCCGAACGCCAAATATACGCGTGCCATTCGCCCCGTGAACGTGGCCGAAATGGAAAAGATGATGGTGGCCATCAACCGCATGTCAGAGGAAGATCCCACCTGGGTGGTTGAGCAGAGTAAGGAACTGCGCCAAGTTCTGATTCATGGTCAGGGCGAATTCCACTTGCGTACGCTGAAATGGCGTTTGGAAAACAATGACAAGATTCAGGTAGAACTTTACGAGCAGCGCATTCCCTATCGTGAAACGATTACGAAGACGGCTCGTGCCGACTATCGCCATAAGAAGCAGAGTGGAGGCGCAGGCCAGTTTGGCGAAGTGCATCTCATACTTGAGCCATACACAGAAGGCATGCCAGACCCCTCAATGTACAAATTCGGAGGTCAAGAATTCAAGATCACTCCGCGTAGTACGGAAGAGATTCCTTTGGAATGGGGTGGAAAGCTGGTATTCATTAATTCCGTTGTGGGAGGTGCCATTGATACACGTTTCATGCCTGCCATTCTGAAAGGAATTATGGAGCGTATGGAAAGAGGACCTCTGACCGGAAGCTATGCTCGTGATGTGCGTGTGATCGTATACGATGGTAAGATGCATCCTGTGGATTCAAACGAAGTATCGTTCATGCTCGCAGGCCGTAATGCCTTCAGTGCAGCATTCCGCGATGCCGGTCCAAAGATTCTTGAACCCATTTATGATGTAGAAGTACTTGTTCCTGCCGATTATATGGGTGACGTAATGAGTGACCTGCAGGGACGTAGGGGCATCATCATGGGAATGGATTCCGATGGTGGGTATCAGAAGCTGAATGCTAAGGTTCCTTTGAAGGAACTCTCCAGTTTCTCCACTGCATTGAGTTCAATTACCGCTGGCAGTGCATCGTTTACGATGTCCTTCTCCAGTTATGAGCTTGTTCCTGCTGATGTACAGGATAAACTCATCAAGGAGCATGAGGCAGAGCAGGCCGAAGAGGCATAAAAGCATTCTCCTTACATTTAAATACAGAGGGCAGTCCGGCAAAGGCTTGGGCTGCTTTCGTTTTGTGGTAAACAGAAGAATGATGGAGTAATGAATTATTCTAATTTATTGGTGTCTGGTAAAATTGTCAATAGAATCTCTAATAGTCCCTCTTTACCAGTGTTTAAATCCATCATGTGAAATACTGGCTTTAGTTCTTATCGTGCCTACGGAATTTTTTACCGAATACCTGTAATACCAAAAAGAGTTATCACATTATAACAAAAATCGCGGAGCGCACAGGATACGCACTCCACGATTTTCTTTTTTACATTGTTTTAAATTACCACAGCATCTTCTTTCACTTCTGAAAATAAGCATTGGCTGGGAACACGAGATGCCCTTTTCCTCCCACAATGAGGGCATGGTATTTGTACGCCTGAATGGCAGTATCTCGCTTGGAATCACTTATAGGTGTTATCTCAATGTTTTTATGAAAAAATGCAATTTTTGAATTAAGGTTCGCACGAAATAGGAGGAATATACATTCTTTAAAGAAACTTTTGTACCACTTGTACAGTACGTGCTTACGGACTGACCCGTGCAAGTGCCATTTGCCAATACTCGTGGTTCCAATAAGCACGTGTTAATCTGCCTATACGATACTCGTGAAGACAGTTGGAACGTGGATAAATCGAGAAATCTTTTACAATTGAATTTTAGAACCTGGGGGTACGAGCATCGAAGGGGCGTAATGATTCTAAATTGGAAAGATGATAGAGTTTCTGGGGCATGGAAGTAGCGTGAAAAAAAGAAGGTCCCTTCCTCATTTTGATGGGGAAGGGACCGGTCTGATCTCTATATTAACTGGGAATAATTATTCTTGTTCTGCAACAACCTCGAATGGTATCTCAACAGACACTTCTTTATGAAGTTTTACAGTGGCTGTGTAAGATCCTGTCTGCTTAACATCGTTAACAATGATGATCTTACGGTCAATATCGAAGCCTTTTTCCTTCAATTTTTCAGCGATTTGTAGACTATTTACTGATCCGTAGATTACGCCAGTTGCACTGACCTTGGTAGGAATCACGAGACCCTCTACCTGAGCCAATTTTGCTGCCAATTCTTCGGCGTCGGCCTTTATCTTGGCTAACTTATGAGCGCGTTGTTTCAATTCTTCAGCTAACACTTTCTTGGCAGATTCGGAAGCAATTACACCTTTACGAGTGGGGATAAGATAATTACGTCCGTAGCCATCTTTTACGTTTACGATGTCGTTCTTATAGCCTAAACCAACAACGTCTTCTTTCAATATGATTTCCATAACTCTATTTCCTCCTTATTTCATTAAGTCAGTAACAAATGGAAGCAGTGCAAGATGACGTGCTCTCTTTACAGCCTGAGCTACACGACGCTGATACTTCAACGATGTGCCAGTGATACGCCGGGGTAGAATCTTACCCTGTTCATTAAGAAACTTCTTCAGGAATTCGGGATCCTTAAAGTCAATGTATTTGATTCCACTTTTCTTGAAGCGGCAATACTTCTTTCTTTTCAGGTCTACTGATGGGGGAGTCAAGTATCTGATCTCTGAATTTCTTTCTTCTGCCATAATTAGTCCTCCTTTTTGTTTGCTTTTAATGATTGACGTTTAGCAGCATAAGCGGCTGCGTACTTTTCCATTTTGACTGTGAGGTAGCGAAGTACGCGTTCGTCACGACGGAACGCAATTTCTAATGTCTTGATGGCGGTAGGTGCTACTTTGTAGCCAAATACGACGTAAAAGCCGCTTGACTTTTTTTCAATGGAATATGCCAACTTGCGTATACCCCAATTTTCTTCGTAAAGAAACTCGGCACCATTAGAAGTCAGTAGATCTCTGAACTTCCCAACCGCTTCCTTCATCTGATCTTCAGACAAAACGGGAGTAAAAATGAAAACGGTTTCGTACTGATTCATACTTTGTTGAATGATAATTAATTTGTTTGTTTTTGGATTTTGAGGCTGCAAAGTTCGTAATTTTTTTTGTAACTGCCAAATTTTCAGAGAATGATTTCCGTTTCGGATTTTCAATCGGATAATTTTAGGCTCAATGCACCGCTTTCGGCAATATCGTAATAGCTTAATTGATGTGTGATACAATAGGTAGCCATCTGTTTGCGGATTTCATCTGGAAGTGATGCACTGATGATGACCATTTTAGGATGAAAGATTCTTAAGGCATCGCTCAATGAATGGTGGTAGCCTTTCGTCAGGTAAAGGTAGTCTACTGGCAAAGCCTGGGGCACTTCTCTTTTGGGCCAGCGGTCATCGCTAAGTATGGCGATGCGTCTTTTGCGAAATAGGATGATGTTTTCGTTGCATCTCAATTGAGGAAATGATGAGTGCTCTGAGAATTGTACTGGTTGTAAGATGTGATGAGGAGCCCAGTAATTTTTGGAAATATTGCGAAGAGCGAAATTAGCTGAGTCATGAGGTAATGTCCACAGGTATGATTGCTTATTGTTAAGTAAAAAGTGAACAGTTGGTTTTGTGCCCGTATTGTAGAAGATGATTTGTGTCGATTCTTGTTTTGTGGATGTTATAAGATGAAGAACGCCTAATATACCCATTACGAAGACTATTACATAAAGGCAGTAGCGAACAGCATGTTTTATAATGAGCAGAAAGAAGGCGACAAGTAGGACGTAGATGAGGAGCGTTTCGGTGAGAGTGGGATATAGTTCTATATGGTGATAGGGGAAATGCGAAATCCATAAAAGGAAGCGGTTTAGAAAGTTTGCTGTATGTGCTATGATTTGCACAAAAATGCTCTGTACTATGTGAAAGGGAGAAAAAAGGAAGTAGAAGATAGTGCCAATAAGAATGAAGTATATGCAGGGAATAACAATCAAATTGGCTGGCAGGAAGAAGAAGGAAACATAGTGAAAATAGTATATTATGAGTGGTGCTGTGGCTGTTTGTGCAATGATACTGGCCATTGCCATGTAATACAATATACGTAATGGTTTGTGGTGAATTTTCAATTGCCTAACGTAGGGCATAAGACAGAGAATGGTCAGTACAGAGAGAAACGAGAGCTGAAAGCCAACATCGAAAACGCTTTGTGGATTCCATAATGTTATGATCAGAGCGGCAATGCAGAGCTGATTGAGGCTGGTGCCCTCATGTCTGTTAAAATTCACCATAACATAGAGCGAATACATTAGCGCGGCTCTCAAAATAGAAATACTCATACCAGTAAGGAATGTGTAACTCCAAATGGTGGCCATGCATACCAATGTGTATATTGTTCTGTCTGCTTTTTTGCGGCGCAGTGGTTGCATCAAGGTTGAAAGGAATCCAAAAAGAATCCCTAAATGGAGTCCAGAAAGGGCCAAGACATGGGCTACCCCGGAGTGAGCATAGAGATTTCGGACATCTTGTGTGAGCAGTTGTCTATTTCCTAACGTCATGGTCGAAACGACTTGCATTTCTGCATCACCCATGGGAAATACCCTGAATTGTGCTGTTAAACGGTCACGGTACATCAATGTGTGTATTTTCAATCGTAAAAACCATGACAAATGATCAATTTGTTTCCGGGTTTCGGTTTTGTGGAGTTTTTTCCACTTCTCCCAAATTTGTGCTTGTCCTTCAAATCCTTTACGAATCAGCCATTGAGCGTAATCGAATTCATGAGGGTTGCCCGGATTGCGTGGTGGTCGTATGTGGGCAATGAAAATCAATCCATCTCCAATCTTGATGTCATCATGTGTAGTATTGAGCATGCATTCTGTTTTTCGCCCTTCGGCATGCCACTTTCCATCTTCATGATAACTTGTAAGCTGTATGGTAGAGCGAGAATATCCATTATGGGTAGTGATGTCAGTAATGATGCCGCGCCATACTCTTTCGCCATCGGGCCAAGGCTTCTGGGGCTTGTCGATGCATATATGGCTACGAGCAATACCTAAACTTGCGAAAAGAATGATTATTATGGCTATGCTGAAGCCATAATTCAATCGCAATTTTCTCCTGTATAGCAGATGTAGTATGATTAGGCATAATACAACGCCTAAGATTGAAAAGAAGATTGTAAAAGGAGATGAAGGAAGAAGTTCGGCAATGACAATACCGACAATAAATGAGGTAGCAACAGGTAAAAGAGGGGCCTGCAAAGGCTGAGGTTCTAACCGAATCAAGCTAACGTGGCATTTTTAATCAAATCAATTTCGTCAATAGGACTTGGAGCACGGAAAACGGCGCTTCCTGCCACCAGAATATCTGCACCTGCATCGTAGAGCTGCGCTGCGTTCAGGCGACTCACTCCACCGTCAATCTCTATTAACGTAGATAGTTTTTTCTGATCAATAAGGGCGCGCAGCCGGCATGTTTTATCTATTGTGTGGGCTATGAATTGCTGGCCACCAAAACCAGGGTTGACAGACATGAGCATCACGATGTCTGCCAGTTCCAAGATGTCTTCAATACTTCCTATGGGAGTGGATGGATTGAGCGTAACACCTGCTTTCATTCCTGCATCTTTGATTTGCTGCAAAACGCGATGCAGATGGGGGCATGCTTCCTGATGGACATTCATTACATGTGCTCCAAGACTTTTTACCTGATCAATAAACTTTTCTGGTTGAACAATCATCAGATGAACATCAAGCGGCTTCTTGGCAAATTGTTTTATTGCCTCCATTACAGGAAATCCGAAACTGATATTTGGTACAAATACGCCATCCATTACATCAAGATGGAACCAATCACAACGACTTTCGTTTAGCATTTCAATATTGCTTGCTAAGTGACCGAAGTCGGCGGATAAGAGTGACGGGGCTATCATTCGTTGGCTCATAGAAGAAAAGAATAATGTGAGTATATTATTGCGCAATCAGGAATCAATAGAGTTTAATAAATGGCGTGCCTGTTCGGCATCGTTCTGGAGTTGTGCAGCAAGGTCAGTTGTACTATCGAATACTTTTTCGTCGCGGATCTTTTCGATAAAGTCTACTTGTAATGTGGATCCGTATAGGTCTTCCTGAAAGTCGAAAATGTGGACTTCAATGGTACGCTGCAGATGATGGCCTATGCTGGGCCGATTGCTAATGCCTACCATGGACTGATAGGTATGGTGGTTAACATGTGTATATGCAGCATAACTTCCATTATTGGGAATAATGGTCTGAATGTTTTCAGGAAGAATGTTTGCTGTGGGGAAGCCCAATTTATGACCATTGTGTAACCCGTGTACCACTTTTCCTTTGAGAGAATAGGGACGTCCTAAGAAGGTTCGGGCCTTATTAACGTTTCCCTGTAGGATGGCCTTACGGATAATGGAACTGCTGATGGTCTCGCCCATGAGCATGCAAGGAGAGGCCGTGGTGATTTGTATGTCTAACGCTTGGCCGTAGATTTTGTAATTATCTTTTTTGTCGCTATTACTATGGCCAAAATGATGGTCATAGCCTACAATGAGTCGCTTTACGTTCCATTTTTCCTTGAGGTAATGTTTCATGAAATCGTAAGCAGACAGTTGGGATAATTCTTGTGTAAACGGTATCAGGTAGCACATGTCAACTCCGGCTTGTTCCAGAAGAGAGATTTTGTCTTCTATGGTCGTGAGGAGTTGAGGATGGTGGCCTGGCCTTAGAACTGTAAGGGGGTGATTGGGAAAGGTGATAATCGTTGCTGGCAGATGCATTAGGTGAGCCTCTTTGCACAATTGTCTGATTAGGTCAAGATGCCCCAAATGAACACCGTCAAAGAAACCAATGGTAGCAACGCAGGGCACATATTTAACCTGTTGATTAGGGGCTGCTGTGACGGAGATTACTTTCATCTTAATATATGGAGTGATAACGCATGCAAAAGTTTGCTTATTGTTTTTTCTGGGAGAGGCGTCTGAGCCATCTACATAATTCATCAATCCAAAATAGGACGGAAGTACTTGCTATGATAATGAGCCAAGTGTTGAATTGAAGTGGAACGGTGCGGAAAATGGCACCACCAAATTGTACGATCAAAATCTGTCCTATAAAAATCAGGGCAATTACCAATAAAAGTCCCCTGCATTGGTTCAAATGATGGAATGCAGAGTCGTGAGTACCAATAGTACGCACGTTAAGCAGGTTCCATATTTGTAACATTACGAATGTTGTAAATATTATGGTAAGGTCGTGAACGTTGAGGGTGTTTCGTCCCCATTGTTCGTAATAGAGGATGATATAAAGCAGTATCATGACAAAAAGAGCGGATGTAATGATAATACTTTTCCACATGGGTTTAGTGATGATGAAATCAGCCGTTCGCCGAGGCCTCTCCTTCATGACGTCAGAAGATGGTGGAATGGTGGAGAGGGCCAATGAGGCAAATGTGTCCATGATGAGGTTGATCCACAATATTTGTGTAACCGTTAGTGGCATGTCTGTGTCAAAGAAGGCTCCTAACAGAGTAATTACCATAGCTGTGAGGCTAACCGTGAGTTGGAATACAATGAAACGTTGTATGTTCTTATACAAACTGCGTCCCCACATTACGGCGGTGGCTATTGAGCGAAAGCTGTCATCAATCAGTGTAATATCGCTGGCTTCCTTAGCTATGGCTGTTCCACTTCCCATTGATAAGCCTACTTGGGCATGATGAAGGGCCGGTGCGTCATTAGTCCCGTCGCCTGTTACAGCAACAACAGCCCCTTTCTTCTGTAAAAGTTCTACAAATCTCTGTTTATCCATCGGTCGGGCGCGGCTCATCACTTTGATTTGTTCAACTTTTTCCAAAGCTTCTTCATTACTCATTTTGGCAAAGGCTTTTCCGCTGATAGCATTCTCTGATGAATCTTGCTCTGTCCATAGGCCAATGCGACGTGCTGTTTCTATGGCAGTGCCTTCGTGGTCGCCGGTTACTATTTTTACATTGATTCCTGCATTCTGACAGGTGACAATCGCAGCAGGAACTTCGGGCCTGATGGGGTCCATAATGCCGCAAATACCAGTCAGCCGTAGTCCTCCTTGTTCGGTGATTTGTATGCAGTCGGTGCCATCGGATTCTTCCAAAAATTTATAAGCAAAAGCCAATGTACGCATTGCTGAGGCTTCGTAAGTGGCCAGTTGATCTATAAATTCTTGATTACCCCCATTATTCCCTGTACATAAGGCAATGAGCTGCTCAGGAGCTCCTTTTACGTAGAGTATTCTTCTACCGGTTATGCCTGATTCTACGATGGTAGACATGTATTTACGTTCCGTTGAGAAGGGAAGTTGTTCTATGATGTGTGCCTTTCGCCGTAGTTCTGCATAGTCTTGCTCCTTATCTTGAAGATAAAGCAGCAGGGCGCATTCTGTAGGATTGCCAATGCATCCTTTTTCTTCTCCACCTTCTAAATGGGCCGTAGAGTTGGCTGCAATATTTTCAAAAAGAAACTTCTCTTCTTCTTTCTGATATTTCAGGTCAGAAACTTTCATTTGGTTTTGTGTGAGCGTCCCTGTCTTGTCCGTGCATATTACGGTGATGGCCCCCATCGTTTCGCAAGCATGCAACTTACGAACCAAATTATTCGTTTTAAGCATCCTTCGCATATTCAGTGCCAAACTCAGAGTGACGGCCATGGGCAAACCTTCAGGGACAGCCATCACTACTAGCGTTACAGCTACCATAAAATATTTCAGCAGTATCTCAGCACCTCGTAGCCATCCTCCTTCACCCGTGGCAGAAATGTCACCGAGGTAAACCAAAAGCCCATGAATGCTAAAAGCAATGAATACGGCCACAGACACAATGATCGCTACTTTGTTAATGAGGCTTGAAAGGCGATCTAATTGCAAACCAAGTGGTGTTTGTATATGGTTGCTGGCTGTTGCCTGATGTGCCACACGACCTATCTCAGTGGCATCGCCAATGGCCTCTACTTTCATTATGCCGTGGCCGCTGGCAATCATAGACGACCGTAGTACTTTGTTGCGCGGATACGTGCTGTCGTTCATTTGTGCCGGAGCTTCGGCAGTTTTATGGCAAATGGGCTCTCCTGTCAGGGACGATTCATTGACCATCATCCCGATGGCTTCCAGTAGTTGTCCGTCGGCAGGTACTTCTGCTCCTTGCTCCAAAATAACGATGTCGCCTACCACCAATTCGCTTCGAGGAATCTGAATTACACGCCCCTCGCGTACTACGGTGGTGAGTTCTTCTTGTCCCAATGCATTGAGCACGTCGAACTTCTTCTGTGCATCATATTCAAAGTAGAATCCTATACCAGTTGCCAGCAAGATGGCGACGACAATACCTATGGTTTCTACGTATTGATTTTCTATTATCCCAATGATCAGTGAAAGGGCTGCCGCAGCAAGCAGTATACGGATGATGGGATCGCGAAACTTCTCCAAATACAGGCTGAGTACGCTCCTGCGCTTTTGGGGAGTGATTAAATTGCGTCCAAATTGTTGTCGCTGCGCTTCTACCTCGTCGGGAGTAAGTCCTAAGGTTCTCAGGTCTAAATTCGTCATTGCAATGATGCTAAAGTGCTTTATCAATTAGGGACTGCGCAAGTTTCGCTGGGCGGTCTCCTCAAACGTAGCGCAAAAGTAGCAAATAATCTTCAGATAAGCAAACGATGGTTTCAGTTGTTTCGTTTGTTAGAAGTTGCCATGGCGTTATCTCTTCATGAATTTTGCGCTGTGGCGTTTCCCCTGGTCGGTCCACGATATAATATACGTCCCTTTAGGAATCCTTTCTGTACTAAAAGATTCTTGTCCTTTGAAATGGCCTATCATTCTTCCTTCTAAGGAAAAAACATTACATTCAAACCTGAGCTGTGCAAGGTCGGGTGCTACGAAATGCACTTCTTGTAAGGTGGGGTTATACATTAATGCATAGTCGGCGGTTCGTTCCTGTTTTAGTATGCTGTTCATGGAAGGGGACGGTATGGCTCCATCAGAGCTGATGCTCCAAAGGCGACTGTTGGTCGTTGCATCGCGGTTGTCGCTTTCATAGCTTACCACCATGTTGTTGTTAATGGTAGAACCATTGCGATTATTGGCTACTCTGCCGGTTTTCACGTTCTTAATATTAAAGAATCGGCCTTTATCCTGAGGGAGAATCTGCCATTGTTGACGTGTGTCATTGGAGTCTGCCCTTTCCAAGAGCAACGTAGAGATGCTGGGCGTGTCGTCGTAGGCATCTGTTACGGCAATCTCTTTGTCAGAGGCGAGCAACATGAAGGTTCCGTCTTTTAGGGGTCTGATTCTCCATTGCTGATGTATTCTGTCAGATCTGTTTGCATACATGCAGAGGCGAACCATGCTTTCGGGATCATCTATCGAACCATAAATGTCCAACACGCCCAAGGGGTTACTTTTGTTCGAGATACGGTAGTAGCAGGTCGTGTCGGCTTCGAAGGTGCTTGACATGCAGAATGTATTGAGAAGAAACTGGTTATGGCCTCGAATGAAGGCTTTGAGATCTTCTACGTATTCGTCGTAGGTGCTATAGAGTACAATTTCTTCATAATACTGCTGCTTAATGTTCCATACTTTGTAGTTTTCGGCTTGCGACAAGCGAATGATGGCAGCCAATGAGTCTACCTTTCTCTCCATGAAGTCGGTAAGGCCTGCTTTGTAGGCTTTGCGGTAGAAGCGGTTCAAGGCGCTTATAAACCATTCGTCTTCCCACATACGCGATAGCCATACTTTGGTAATGCCGTCGCCAAAACCAATTTCCGACATCAGTTGCTCTGTTACGTCACCCTTGCGAATGGTGTTGTTGTAGGAAATGTCGTTGTCCCATAGTGGCCCCCAGTACAGGTGGGGATCGTCTTTTTCCTTGTAGAAATAAGTACTGTAGAATCCGTCAGGGTTTGATGCTATCTCGTTAGCCGTATACCATGCCAGCAGGCTCGTGGTATCCACATAGTTTCGATAACCGCGAGTGGGGTCACCAAACGATGATGAAAACAATGCGCTTTCAAATCCCATCACGTAGTTCTGGATATACTGCACCTGTCGGTTTACTATGCTGTCTGGCTTGGGGCTGTGAATCCTGACGTGTACGCCTTTGTTTGTTCGGAAGTATTTGTCATCGCTGTCAGTGTTGGCTGTGGCTTCCAGCAGATAGCCTCCCGTTATGTTGGCCTTGTCTTCCCTCACCATCATTTCTTGTTCTACGATGTCTACGCGATGGGGGCGTATGTCTACCTGATCGGAGATTTGATAGGTGCCTAAGTATCGATTATTCAGGTAGAAGTCTACAAATCGTGCGGCAGGATTATAGCTTAGCCCCAAAAATACGCCCACTTCGCTGGTCAGGGCATTACGGAGCATGGTTTTGTCAGCGCAATTGGCCAGTAGGGTCCAGTTTCTTGCATTGGCGTAGCCTTTGCCCAGTAGTTTCTGTTTCTTCTTGAATTTTATACGGTAGGGTTTCTTGGCCATTCCCCAAGTAGAGTTTCCTCTTCCGCGTATTTCCAGGGAATCATAGCGAGTGATGTTTCCTCCTTCCACCCAGTACATGGTGGCCAACTTGTACGTTTTTTTGCTCGTTATGCCTGAACCGTCAAGGGTGTTGATGTAGAGGGTGGGCAGATTCGTCCGTTGACGTGGTGTCTGGCCCCATGAGGGTAGCAGTGTGGTCATGATGAAGATGCAAAACAGAAAGACCTTCCGTTTTCTTTGCCCTTCGGAGCCCCATGCTGATAGAAGTTGTTTATAGTTCATATCTGCCCACTTTCCACCATTCTCACGATGCGTTCCGTATGTTTGTCTTCGCCTTCCGGATCGTAATGCTTCGTCAGGCTGTTGCCAAAAAGTCCTGCCACTACCTGATACACGCTTGCCTTAACAGGACCAAGAAATGCTTTCACCATTTCGTAGGAGGTCTGTCCGCACTCCCGATCTACCAGTTTTACGAGCAACTTCCCCTGCGACCTTGACATTTTCTTCACGATGGGGGTATACTGTTCTTTTACTCCTTTTTCTACCAAAGCGATGTGCTGCTTTCTTGCCTTGTCGTTGGGCAAGGTCTCCAGATAGTCATGCGTCTCAATGAGGGTGCTTCTTACCAATTGGGCGTAGGGGAATACGTACTTGATGTTTCTGACCATTCGGTTATATTTCTCTTGCTCTTTTTTGTTCCGAAATTGCATGGGCGGCATGCAGTAGAATTCGTGCAACTTGACGTTGGGAATACTGTCGCCATCATAGGCCACGCGGTTCACGCTTACACGTACTACGGCACGCAACGTGTCATTCGTTTGGGCCTTTATTTCCAATGCCGATGGCAAGAGGAACAGACTTAGTAACATCAGACGTAATGACTTCATCCTTCTGAGTATACATCTTTATTTGTGCAGCAAAGTTACGATTATGCACGCGAAGCGCAAAAGGAAAGCGGAGTTTTCTTTGCTCGACTTGGCGTGAGAAACTCCACGGGCATGGTGAACTCTGTGGTGATATCTTGATTTTATAAACAAATGGATAGCTCCTGTTTACCATCGGTGATTGCTGCTCTGATGCCCCTTAGCGTAAAAACAGTAGGGGCAAAACAACCTCCGAAGGGCGGCTTTTATTCATTATTTCTCCTTTCGTCCTCCCTGCATGCCGTAAAAGATGTAACTTTGCAGACCTGTCATTATTCATTATAAAGAAATAGCTGTCGCATGAAGTTCCTCATTCCCCTGCTTTTGTTTTTGCTTCTTTTGTTTTATATCTGTCGTCGCTTTTGGCAAATATTGCCTTTTGGCACTGTTCCAAGAGTGGGAGCCGTGATTCTGATTGTGGGGCTTTTCCTTCTGCTGCCGGCCTTTTTTGCCATCCGTTCAGCTGAAGTGCCTGTTCCGTTGCTCACGTTTATCTATGGTTTGTCCACTTCGTGGTTCTTCATCCTGCTTTACCTCTTTTTAGGCTTGCTGGTGCTGGACTTGCTTCGGCTAATGATTCCAGCCATGCGCCCGTGGTTCCTCCATTCGTGGAAGGGTACGCTGCTCTTACTGGTTCCGGTGGCGCTCCTTTTTCTTTATGGCTATTTCCATTACCGCAGCAAGGCTATCGTATCCTTGGATCTGAAGGTGGAGCGTCCTCTGAAGCGTCCGCTTCGTATTGTGGCCGTTTCCGACCTGCACCTGGGTTATACCATCGGTCCGCGTGAGGCAGCCGGATGGGTGGAGCTAATAAATGCACAGCAGCCCGACGTGGTGCTCATAGCAGGCGACATTGTCGATAATTCCGTGCGCCCCTTATGGGAGAGTGGCACAGCAGCCGTGTTGAGAGGCATCAAGGCTCCGTTGGGAGTATATGCTTGTATGGGCAACCACGACTGGCTGGCCGGGATGGAAAAGAGTGCGCAGTTCATGCAGGAAAGTGGCATCCGTCTGCTACGCGATGAAGCAGTGATGGTAGACAGCGCCTTCTATATCGTAGGGCGTGACGATCGCACCAACCTGCGGCGTGCATCCTTGCGGCATCTCACCGAGGGGCTGCAGACCGACCTTCCCGTCATTCTGCTGGATCACCAGCCTTACCATCTGGAGGAGGCCGAGGCTGTCGGCATAGACTTTCAGTTCTCAGGCCATACGCACAGAGGACAGGTTTTCCCCATTAATCTGATAACCGATGCCATCTATGAGTGCTCTCACGGCTATCTGCGCAAGTCAGGCAGAACGCACGTCTACGTGAGTTCCGGATTGGGCATTTGGGGAGGCAAGTTCCGCATTGGCTCCCAAAGCGAGTTGGTGGTAGCTACGTTGCACAACTGAAGAAGAAATCCATATACCAATTAATCATATTTCAATAGTCATGAAAAAGATCATGCTTTTAGGAAGCGGCGAACTGGGCAAGGAATTCACCATCGCCGTGAAACGTCTTGGTGGTCGCGTGGTGGCCTGCGATGCTTATGATGATGCTCCGGCCATGCAGGTGGCCGACGAGCGCGAGGTTTTCCCCATGCTCGACGGCGATGCCCTGGCGGCAGCCGTAAAGAAACATTGCCCCGACGTCATTGTGCCCGAGATTGAGGCCATCCGTACGGAGAGGCTCTACGATTTTGAACGGGAAGGCATTCAGGTGGTGCCGTCGGCTCGGGCCGTTAATTTCACCATGAACCGCAAGGCCATTCGCGATCTCGCAGCAAAGGAGCTGGGACTCAAAACGGCAAAATACTTCTATGCCACCACCTACGACGAACTGCTCCGCGCAGCAAGTGAAATAGGTTTCCCTTGCGTCATTAAACCGCTGATGTCGTCCTCCGGTAAAGGCCAGAGCGTAGCCAAGTGCGAAGCCGATCTGCGTGGTTGCTGGGATTATGCCATGACGGGATGCCGCGGCGATCTGAAGGAAGTCATCATAGAGGAATTCATTCATTTTGATTCTGAAATCACGCTGCTCACTGTTACGCAGCAAAATGGTCCCACGCTGTTTTGTCCGCCAGTGGGTCACCGGCAGGAGCATGGCGACTACCGTGAAAGTTTCCAGCCGGCGGCTATCAGTGCGGAGCAGCTTCAGGAAGCGCAGCGCATGGCTGCCAAGGTGACCGAGGCCCTTACGGGAGCCGGCATTTGGGGCGTAGAGTTTTTCCTTTCCCATAAGGATGGGGTTTACTTTTCCGAACTTTCTCCGCGTCCTCACGATACGGGTATGGTGACGCTGGCCGGAACGCAGAACTTCAACGAATTTGAGCTTCATGCCCGTGCAGTGCTGGGCTTGCCCATTCCCTGCATCAAGCAGCTGCGCACTGGTGCCAGTGCCGTCATCCTTTCGCCCATCGCTTCTACGGAGGCTCCGCGTTATCGCGGCGTGGAGCTGACCTGCGAGGAGGATGCCGACGTACGCATCTTTGGTAAACCCTCTACGCGTAAGAACCGCCGCATGGGAGTGGTAGTGGTGAGTGGCGAAAACGGCTGCGACCTGCAATCCTTGCGCGACAAGGCTCAGCGACTGGCCGGCTACGTTGAAGTGTATTAAGATAAATCCCTTTCCCGTCCACAAATCCTGCTGCCTGTGGCCACCGTGCCTGTAGCATAGGGTTTGTGGACACCATTTCTTTATGGACAGCGGCGTTTCCTATCTGCGTATTCTTGCGATGCTCTGCATCGTGGTGTGCCACCTTCTGGAGGGGTATGGCAATCCGTGGTCGGCTACGTTCTACGTAGGAGTGCCGCTATTCTTTGTGCTCAGTGCCTCGCTCTACGGTGAGCGACGCGTGAAGGACTGGCGGCAGTGGGGCCTCAGGCGCTTAAAGCGCATTTACCTGCCTTATGTGCTGACGCTGCTCTGCTTCCTGCTGGTCTATGGCTTCTTCTTTCCTTCGGCTTTCTCATGGTCGCAGGTTTTGCTCTACGCTTGCTGCCTTCAGGGCTTCGGCGCAGCGCTGCCCGGGCTGAACCATCTGTGGTTCGTTACGGCCATTCTGGTCTGCTACGCGGTATTGCCATTGATGCAGTGCCTGCGTCGCTGGGCACTGTGGATGTGGCTGCTGGCATGGGCGGCCTTTGTGCTGTCGCTGCTGTGTTTCTATGGTCGGTTCTATTGGTTTCCTCTCTATCTGGTGGCCTACTTTTCGCCTGTGCTTCCCCTGCGCGTGCAGCAGGTGCAACGCTGTGTGGTAGTGTTGTGCATAGCCTTGCAGGTGATCACGTGGAAAAGCCTCCTCGTCTTCGATGTGGCTACGGGCTACGTGGCCATGCGCAGTTTTCTGGCCTTGGCGTTGCTCTCACTGCGTCCGTTGCTTGGTGAGCTCCCGTTGCCTCCATTTGCAAGGTGGATGGACCGTCTCACTTATCCGCTCTATCTTGTTCACAATCCATTGATGATCGGTCCCTTGTCGTTGTGCTCGGTCACTCCGTTTGTGGGTATCAACGTAGGGGCCATTCTCATGTTCTCTTTGCTGCTTGCCTGGGCTGTGAGCCGATTGACGAGAGGGTGGCACAGTTTGCCGCTGTGCGCAATTACGAAAAACAGGTAGAAATGGCCGCTCAAATTGCAGGACGATTTCTACCCGGTAGAAATAGCTGCGCTGAGGGAGGGACGATTACCACTAGGTAGAAATAGCTGCGCTGAGGGAGGGACGATTTCCACT